>NZCP01000001.1 GCA_002686465.1 Candidatus Woesebacteria bacterium
AACTTCCCTTGTCTGTTCCAGGTGCGCCTCTTGATCTACTCCAACCGGAACCAAATCTCCTTTAACACACAAAATGTCAGCAACTTGATAAATTGGATAGTTCACAAAACCCAAACTAAACTTATCAGTAAGACCCTTCATTTTGATTTCGTCTTTGATGGTAGGATTTCTCAGTGCCCTATTGTGAGCCACATACATGCTAAAGATTGCTGCCAATTCGTAAATTTCTGGAATCTCTGACTCGACAAAGATAGTGACTTTTTTAGGATCCAAACCAACAGACAAGTTATCAATTGCAACTTGTCTCGTGTACTCTTTTATAACGTCTGGGGTCTCAGAAAGAGTAGTTAAGGCATGAAGATCAGCGAGAATAACAAAAGTCTCGTAATCATCTTGGAGCTTAACACGGTTCTCCAAAGTACCCACATAATGCCCCAAATGGAGCTTTCCTGTAGGTGTATCGCCAGTTAAAATTCGCTTTTTAGCCATTATTGTTTTTTCTTTCTAGCAACTTTACCATCTACAATTTCAACTTCATCATCATTAATCCAATCAAATTTCCTTCTAAGAACTTCGTTGTCGCCGTCTATCTCGTCGGCAATCCCAGATAATATTTGCTGTACTAACGGGTCAAACCCACTCGGATCTCTTTTAAATGCATCTACATCATCTGGGACAAGAATATTGATACGAATTGGTGCTCCACCAGGGTTTTCGCGCGCAACCTTTGCCGCTCGATTAAAAAACTGACGCCTGGCATCAACAACTCTTTCTTTATCCATATATGCTATATTCTACCACTAAAAAAGCCGCTTTTTGAGCGGCCATATCGAAACCTGGATACAAAGTAATACTTTATCCAGTGCTCCAGCCTTTAGCCGACACACTTTTGTGATATGATTACGCTTCACTTGCGTATCCCACTTCGCGACTGCTTCGCAGGATCGGCTCCAGAATCCCAATCAATTCCTTCACGGCCTTTATGTCGATATTGTAGCTTAATTCCTCCTAGAAATCAATGGTGGTAGTACAGATATTTTAACCTCCTCTCTAATACATTGTTTCAACAAAAAACCCACCTAAAAACAGGTGGGCAGTTTACCCTGAGATTGCACGATGTAGTGGCTGGGGTGGGATTCGAACCCACAACCTTGCGCGTATGAAGCGCCTGCTCAACCATTGAGCTACCCAGCCAAGTTGGTTGCGGGGCCGGGAATCGCACCCGGTCTAGGAGATTATGCAAACTGTTGGCTCACCTTTCGGTAAGTGTCGGACTATGTCTTGTCGCCTTAGGCGACCTTGGCGTATAGTCTCTACGGATTTCCGCCTAAATATTCATTTGGCGGATCTTTCCTCGGCGTTGCCATATTAAATCTAACTTAGGGTTCACCGATATAGCCAAGTGCGCATTCCGGTGTTACCATCGGAAGGGCCCATACTTGAGCCTCCTGTGCAGCTGTACACTACCCCGCATATCGCTGCAAGGCTAAAGTATACCAAAATAGGACCTGATTGCCAATATTCGCTTGACAAGTAACAGAATAGCATATAAGATAATAACTGAACCATAGTACTTTGTACAAATGATTCGTAAACCAAAAGAAAATAGAAAAGCAATAAGACTCAGAAAAGAAGGAGAGAGCATAAAAGATATTGCCAGTCTTCTTAGTGTCTCCCCTTCCATCGTAAGTTTATGGGTCCGCCACATCCAGTTGTCTCCGATGCAAGAGCAAAGGTTAGCTAAAAAGGCTTTGAATGCGCTACAAAGAGGTCGCAAGAAAGCATTAATAATTCAACAAAAAGAGCGTAGACGCAAGAAAAACAGACTAATAAAAGAAGCCTTAAGAGAAATTGGCAAATTATCAAAGCGCGATATTTTCGTCGTTGGCATTGCGCTTTATTGGGCAGAGGGATTTAAAAAAGACAATCGTCTTGGATTTGCAAATTCTGATCCCAAAATGATTAAGCTTTTTCTAAAATGGCTTAAAATTGTTGGTGTTCCTAAAGAAAACATACGACTACGAGTTGGATTAAACATAAGTCATAAAGAACGGGTGGGAAAAGTACAGAAATATTGGGAAAAACAGACTAGCATAACTACTACACAGTTCCAAAAACCGTTCTTTCAGAAGTTCAAATGGAAGAGACAGTTCCCGAATCCAGAAGAATATTTTGGAGTTTTGAGGATCCGAGCAATTAACCAAGGTCCACTATTTATAAAAATTCATGCCTGGATTGAAGAATTACAAAAATCTTAATTAAAAAACAGCTTTGTCCACCTTTTCCAAATCGGTGCCTCCTCTACAAACTCTTCCTCCTCATCCGGTGGTGCCAATCTTCTCAAGACATCGTCTTCAGGTAAAACAACAACGACTTCGTCTTCTTTTGCAAGTCCTAACCTTTCTCTGGCCTCACGCTCCACAAACTCCTCCGACTCAATCTGCTCGCGCAGCTCTAAAAGTTCTGCTTGCTCGCGCTCCAACTCCTCAACCCTTTTTTGAGCCTCTCCTATGGAGTCATCCTTGCCCAAAAGTTTAATTGTCGAACGAGCCACAGAAACTATCACAAACAGGCTTACTATAAGGGTAATATATTTTAGGTATTTTCTCATTTCCCAAGCGAGTAACAGTTGCGGCGGGCTAGTTTTTAGTGATAATATGGGATATAATCATTCCGAGAATATGGTCGCTGTAACAACACTTTCTGAATCGCAACAAGAGTTTATGGAGGAACTCAAAAAGCGAGGGCGAGCTACCGCCACTATTTTAGCTTACAACAAAGATCTAGAGCAACTATTGGAATACCTTTCCCAAAATGGGAAGTCTACAGCAAGAGGTATTCGCCCAGCTGATATAGAAGCTTTTCGTGACTCACTTCGTAATGGAGACTATACCGACAAATCGGTCTCTCGCAAACTCAATGCCGTAAAGACATTTTTTCGCTGGCTAGTTATCCAAAAGGTTTTAGAAAATGACCCAGCAGCCCCTGTTGCCCATCCCCGCTACGAGAATCCACCTCCCCGGATCCTCTCCCGCATGGAATACAGGGCACTAAGGGATGCTGCACGCCAGGACGTGCGAATTGCTGCGGTCATCGAGCTAATGTTGCAAACCGGGATAAGAATTGGCGAAGTGGCAAATCTAAAACATGATGATATACAAAATGCTCAAATTGGAATATCGGCATATGAGTCTCAACCTGAACGGACAATACCACTAAATCCTGCCGCAAAACAATCCTTGGAGAGTTACCTCGCCGTCCGTACAAAGGCAACAACACCTCATGTTTTTGTGACAAAAACTGGCAGGCCCCTACTCGTCCGGAACATACGAAGTGCTGTGGACCGCTACTTTAGGGAATCTGGAATTGAGAATGCAAAGGTTAACGATCTTCGCAATACCTTCATCACACACCAGCTGCGCGCAGGAGTTGACATAGTAACAGTCTCCAAAATAGCCGGCCATAAAAGGCTTTCTACAACCGAGCATTATCTGAAGTTTGTTGAGCGCAAGGACAACAAACGAGGAGCAAGACTTGAGGAGCTGTAGTAAATTACCAACTTCTAACTCCAAGGTATAGTCTGAAAACAAATCTCCATCCTGGCTTTTAAAATTTGTGGGTGGAGAAGGACTCGAACCCTCAACCGCCAAGGTATAACAACGTTGATTTTGAAATGCCTGTGCGCGCGCTAGGATTCGAACCTAGAACCCCCAAGGTATAAGCTTGGTGCTCTAACCATTGAGCTACGCGCGCATTTCAAAATTAAGCTTGTGCTCTATTTTGGGCGAAGCGAAAAACAAGCTTTGCTTTAGACGAAGTCCAAGCTCTGCTTATCCATTGAGCTATCCACCCAAATTTTCAAAGCTAAGCTTGGTGCTCGGGCTCAATTATACCAAAACTCGAGGGGTCTTGCCTATCAACTCTACCATTTCCATTCATGCGTCGTTCCATGGAGTGGATTCTCTGGGCAATACCTCTATTTTCCTCTGCCTCCCTGTAAATGTGCAGCTCCTCTTCTGGGACCCATGCACCGTTTTTAATAGCAACATGAACTAAGGCTGGACGGAAACCTGTTACGCCTAAATGTGTATGCTCGATTCCTGGTTTAATGGTGTAGTAGGGTTGTTTAGCATCTAACCGAGTTACCTTGCCGCCATCTACAAGATGTAACACACCGGCGATAACAACATAAGGCTCCGCTTCTATCTTAAATAGGTGCCAGTGCTCAGAAGTAGTCGAAAACGGAGGGAGTGTATAAACATAATGGATATCGGGGTCCACTATATGCCTGTCAAGATGATACCGGCCCTCAGATCCCCCTTTATGTCTCGCAGGTGGGTTGTGAAATAGCACACCCTCTCTAATATAACCATTCTCAACCATATATCTGTAACCTTCGGTGCTATGATAAGAAAGAAGCTCGTCTGGAGTATCAGCCGACGTTGGTCTGGACTCACGAATAGACATACAATAAGTCAATATTCTAGCAGATTTTCCTTAAGAATTAAAAGTGGGGCTACAATTTTGCTCGTCCTATTACTTCCGCCTCAATAAGTGCCCTGTCTCGTCCATACTTAAGACGTGACATTTCTTTAATTATTTCTGCAACCCGATCGTTTGTTTGAATACCTGCTATATCCTTTGTCAAATCAATTGAAAAAGGAGGAACTGGCTCGTTTTCAACTATTGTTTTGATGTAAACATGGAAACGTTCAATATTTAAAAGGTCGTCTTCTGAAAAAACTGGCTGGAATTCACGAGCAAGATAGTTTGCATCAGTCACCCCTACTCGGAAAGCCATCAAGGTCCCGACGTTACCAAAAACAGCATTTTTGACTTCCTCATCGACCTGACCAACAAACTGGTTTGCAACACAAAGATTAAGTCTATATTTTCTGGCCTCAGACAAAATCTGGGCAAAGTCGGGCGTTGCAAAGTTTTGAAATTCGTCAACGTATAGGTAAAAGTCACGTCTTTTTTCTTCTGGGACATCTTGTCTGCTCATAGCAGCCATTAAAATTCGGGGTACTAAAACCAATCCTAAGAAGTTTGAGTTTTCCTCCCCTAGATCTCCTTTGGCTAAATTAATGAGCAATATTTTCCCCTCATCCATAATATCTCGGAAATCGAAAGCAGACTGACTCTGCCCAATTATATTTCGCATCATAGCGTTTGTCACAAACCGGCCGAATTTGGATACGATATAATCTAACACCTCACTCTTGTGGAAATCTGAGGTTTGGGCAATTTGATCAGTCCAATAACGCCGGACTATCGGATCTTCAACTTTTGGCAAAAGCTCTTGTACAAAATTTTGGTCAGTCAATACCCTTACGACCTCAACGAAAGTCGCACCGGGCTGGGCAAAAACAGTTAGAATCGCGTTCCGAACCGCGTGTTCAAACCGAGGACCGATGATTCCCGTTTTGTAAGGATCATAAAGTTTATACATCATGTTAATAACTGATGTGGCAACAAAGTGTCTTTGGTCTTCGGTTTTTGCCTCAAGAAGGTTTAACCCCATCGGACGCTCTGTATCACCTGGGTTAAAGTAAATAACATCTTCTGCTCGCTCGGGCGGGATCATCTTCAAAATGTCCTGAATAGCATCTCCATGGGGATCCATAAAACAAAGTCCGTTCCCCTCTTTTATGTCCTGCATGATTAAATCCTTTAAAAGCTCTGTCTTTCCGGTTCCGGTTTTTCCGACAATATACATATGACGTCTACGGTCGTCGTCGTGAATATAAACAGGTCTTTCTACTCCGCGGTATGAGCTCTTCCCAAGATGAAGTCCATCAGTAGGAATTTGCGCAGGTGCAGGAGCCCGTTTGGCATTAAGCCAGAAAATATGAGGGGTAGTAATTTGTTTATTTGGGAAGTGAAAAACTGTCGCCAGCTCCTCGGAGTTAAGCACCATCTTAGTATTACCCCAAAAATGAAACATTGGGTGGTAGCGGTAAAGAAAATCGTGCATAAACCCTCCTTTGTGGCGAATTTTACGACCCCTAAAACCATTAATCTCCCCAGAAAACTGCTCGAAAGCCGACTTTATATTAGAAAGATGTGCCTTAGCTGACTCCTCAGTTTTTGAGGCAACAACGACTCGAATCGTAGTCTCAAAACCAGGTTTTGATAGCTTATTATCAATAGCTTCAAAAGTTTTAGCATCTACTTTATATGAAGCCTTCTCTGGGTCTGCCTCCTCCTTCTTAGTACTTGAAAGATACCCTTTCCCTGGACTCTTCCACTCATTGTCGGCGGGTGACACAAGAACTTGTATCGCGACCGCCTCACCTTCTCCCATCTTAGCAACTGCAGAGGTTAGAGAGGATAAGGGATCGGTTGGCAAGTCTTTATAAATCTTAATTGGTTGGAAATTGGCGCTCCTGAGTTGAAATGTGGCGTAGGCAACCTTAGCTGACTCAGGAAAGATGTTATATTCAGGAACAGTAGTAATGTCAGCATCAGTATAGGCTCCGTGTATTTGCTTCTCTACTAAATCCTGAAGCTTTTTTGGGCACCAAACATAGAAACGTATATCTTCACTGCGTGCAACAATTTCAAATGAAATAACATCTTGTGTGTCGAAGTTTTGCTTCCACCCCCCTTTTTTGACAGCAAATAGTGACGCAAACATCTGCTCTGCGGCATCAATCTTAACCTCATTGTCCCGAGGCACTGCAACCTCGAGAAGCACAGAATCTAAAGAACGTTTTTCTCTGTGTCTGTGTCTAAAGAAAACCAAAAACCAAGCGCCAAAAAACCACAACAAACCCCCAACGCCTATTAAAACTAGCGCTATAATTGCAAAGTTGATTGCTGTTTGTGTCAGGTTAGAGAGAGAATCCACTACTCGTCCTTTCTATAAACTACTTTAGTTCCAAGCATACTTGCTTTTTTTGCCATTCTGACGGACCACTCGGCAAGCCAACGGATAGCGTCTGTAATCTTGTGGTGAAGACCGTGTTTTATCTCGTCTTCTGTCAAAGGTAGTGTGACAGAAACATTCTGGTTGTTTGGAGAAAGAACGGTTTGCCCTGTCGCATCATCAGATACCCCCCCTGTGCCTGTCTGACGCTCAACTTTTTCCAAATACCCCTCGAGTTCCTGTCTCCCCTCCTCCAGCTTTTGCGCCTCAGACGGATCCTCAATTGTTTGCTCAATTACAGGGTGCTCCCCTCCGGCTTGCGAACTCTTTTCCTTTTCCAATGTGGATGCCATACGAGGAAATTATACCACTAACCCCGTTTCCCTGCCCATGTGGTTTCTTTTATTTTTGCCTTTTTATTGATGGTGCGGGCAACAACAAACAAGAAATCCGATAATCTGTTGATGTACTTCAAAACTTGGGGATTTACCTTCTCTTGCCGAGAAAGCCGGACAAGCTCACGTTCAGCCCTACGACAAACGCTTCTGGCAACATGAGCCTCGGCTGCGGCTGGATGTCCTCCTGGTAGAATAAACAGTCCAGGCCAAAACAGACTCCCCTCTAAGTCATCAAGCAAGCGTTCAAGTTCTCTCACTTTTTTGGTATCAATAGAAAAAAGAGGCTTTCTCCTAGGTGGAGTTGCAAGCTCTGCCCCAATCTCAAAAAGTGTTTTTTGGACCTCTAAAACTAGATTTTTTATTTTCCTGTCTCGCCTAGGTAGAAGGCTAGCAACCAAACCAAGGTGCGAGTTGAGCTCATCAACATCCCCTATCGCCACAATCCTTTGTGCGTCTTTTCTTCTCCTCCGAGATTCGCCATACAAAGTAGTTGTGCCACGGTCACCGCGGCGTGTAGTAATAGACATGACAGAAGGATACCAGAGGACAGCAACTTTCAAAAGGTACGTCTCACTTTGTGCTAACGTGCCAGGGCAGGCAAGTTACCTCAAGTTTGCAAAATTTAAGTCAGCTGGGACCAGCGTGGGGTCAGAGTTGTGCGCCGCCATGACAGCCCCAGCTTACAAAAGATTGGTACCCCGAAGGGGGTGAAATACTTAACATTTTGAATAACCACAACCTGGATTTGAACATTTTTTGCACCCCTCAACAAGTAAAAGAGTCGACCCGCAATCAGGACAAGCGCTAAATGTTGGTTGATAAGTTGGTGTATTTGAATGACCAAAAACATCCATCGTCACAGCTTCACCTGCATGACTTGTTCCATTTCCGTCTCTTTCTTCTACTGGGTGCTTCGAATGCCCATTGGATTCACTCTGTGTTGCCTCGACTACTTCTTCATCTTTTGCACCAAACTCAAGCGGCAACTGTTTTGTGCTTGATATTTCCAAAACTGACTTTCCTACAGCATCAAACATGGAAAGCACGGCATTAGGACCTAATCCATAGGACGTGCCGCAAGCAACACCCACAAGCTCATCAGCGACCTCACCAAGCGACGCTCCATGTTTTAAAGCAAGAGATGCCAAGCGTCCAGTAACCTCTGCAGCACCTGCAACATAACCACCTGATTTGCCAACATTCACAAAAACTTCGATAGGCCTGCCCTCCTCTGTTCTAAAAACAGCGGTATACACATTTCCCACATCACTTCTTTTCTTAAGCCGCATACCCCAAGACTCTACAGGTGCTTTTGTAGGACCCTCCTCTGTATAAACCATCTCTTCTTTTGGCGCATCTGCCTCGGGCTTTTTCTCATCTTTGCCGGCAAGCTGGTCGTAGTAGGACTTATCTTTCTTTACCTCGAGCACTTGCTTTTCTCTTGAACCGTCTCTGTAAATGGTTATTCCCTTGCAACCTGTCTCGTATACCATCAAATAGCTTTTGCGCACATCCTCAACAGTCGCCTCATTGGGGAAGTTAATAGTTTTAGAAATTGCATTATCTACGTGCCTTTGGAAAGCGGCTTGCATCTTAACATGCCAGTCCGGTGTGATATCTCTGGTTGTTGCAAAAACTTTCTGCCACCTCTCGGGAACTTCAGCTACTCCTTGAACCGAACCCCCGTTTTCTTCGATTTTTTCCACCAACTCTTGAGAATAAAAACCTTCTCTTTTTGCAACTTCTAGAAAGAAAGGATTCACAGTAAAAAGCCTTTTCCCCTCAATAGTATTTTTTGCAAACGACAGGGCAAAATAGGGTTCTATTCCGGAGGAGGCATCAGCCAACATGGCAATTGTCCCGGTTGGTGCAATGGTTGTAACGGCTGCGTTACGGATATGAAGTTCTTCTCCCAAAAAATGAGAACTTTCGGGGTCAAATATAGACCCTTTCCAGGCAGGAAAAGATCCACGCTTTCCGGCAAGATCTACGCTTGCCTTTTTTGCCCGTTTTTGAACATACTCCATAATATCTTCTGCTAATTGCAAACCCTCGGGGGTGTTATATCCTATCTCCATCTGGGCCAAAAGATCAGCAAAGCCCATTAGCCCCAAACCTATCCGACGAATCTTGCGCGTCATGTCGGCGATAGCGGGAATGGGATAATTGTTCATATCAAGAACATTATCTAAAAAGTGAACAGACTCTTCTGTTACCTTTCCCAGCTCCTCATAATCAATCTCGCCGTCCTTCACAAACTGTCCTACGTTAATAGATCCGAGCGTACATGCATCATAAGGAAGAAGTGGCTGCTCACCACAAGGATTTGTTGCCTCTATCTGACCCAGGTGAGGAGTGGGGTTTGCACCAGACTTGTTTATACGGTCAATCATAATCATGCCTGGATCGCCGTAATTCCAAGCTAGTTGTGTAATCAAAAGGAATACTTTTTTTGCATTAAGGCGACCCATCACTTGCCCATTTCTGGGATTTACAAGCTCGTACCCTTCATTCTCGTGTGTTGCACGGACAAGATCATATAGCTTTGCAACCCCATCCTCGGTCTTTTTAAGCTTCAGGTCTATATCCCTAATGGTTTGCGCTGTCTTGATTTCGTCAATAATCTCAGTCCAATCAGGCTCCTTGTCAACATATTGAGAATCGCGCTCTACTTGTTCCATCCAGTCCTCAGTAACAGTGACAGATATATTGAAATTGGTAAGATTGAACTCATCAACTTTCATAACCGCAAAGCGTAAGACGTCAGGATGGGTGATATGAAGAATTCCCATATTCGCCCCCCTGCGAACACCACCCTGTTTTACTTGAGAGGTAACATCGTTATACGAGTGCAAGAAAGCACAGGGACCTACGGTATTTCCACCAGAAGATCGGATAAGGTCTCCATATGGACGAAGTCGCGAGAAAGAAAATCCAGTACCGCCACCCGATTTGTGGATAAGCATCATGTCTACCAATGTCTTTCCTATACTTCTCATATCATCAGCAACTGGCAAGACAAAACAAGCAGAAAGTTGCTGCATTGGCTTTCCGGCATTTAGCATTGTCGGGGTGTTTGGAATAAACTTCTGAGAAGACATGATGTCATAGAATCTCCTAGTCTGAGAAAGCATTTTACCTTTATCAGGGTCGTATAAAAGATCCGCGGTTGCAATATTGGAAGCAACTCTCCAAAACATGTCTTTGGATGACTCTATTGGTTCACCTTTGTTGTTACGAAGTGCATAACGAGTCTTGCCAATATATCTTGCAGTTTCGGATAGTTGGGGTTTTTGAAGGTCCGCCGGAGTCTTTGGGGTGTGGCGGCCAATCTCCCAAACCTCATCTTGCGTGTAGTTGTTCTTTTTGTTTTTCAACACACCATTAGTCCGTGGGGTGATTGGTTGACCAACGCTAGTCTTGTGTACTATCTTTTGTTGCATGATACTCTAACAAGAAAAAATCTGGTAACAACAGATCGATCTCTTAGAGAGCATAGTCCAATATCTACGTCTTCCTGTCAACCATCAACTTCTGTATCAAAATTGGTCATCTTGGGCACCCCTTAGCTTTACAAGCTTTTGCACCAAAATAGCGAAAAACTCCATCTTTCGAAAATTCTTGTGGAAGTACTATAAGGAAGAAATACTAGAGAGAAAATTTTTGACTCAAAATCGCAAAAAAGAGGTGAAAGAAGTTGTTAGTTGCCAACTCTAAAAAATAGTAAATTAAGGGGTTGGACTTGAAATATCATCGTCTTTCATGGCCTCTTCTTCCCCGTCCATTTCTTTATCCATATCCATAGGTATCAAAAGTGGCCTCCCCTCTTCTATTAATCTTTGTGCCACCTTTTCGTAAACAGTTTTGGAAACCCCAATCGCTTTTATAATTACTGGCTGTGCTTCTTCTGGAGCAATTTGACCTACCGACTCTAAAACTTCCCGGTGCTTAAGAGAAGCCTTGCCCAGTTTTTCTAAAAATTCTCCGGTGTCTTTCCCCGCTGTCTTTGCTTTCTCTGTTTCCTCAAACGCCTCCTCTAAATACTTCTCCGCCTTTTCGGCTGTTAACACACCAAGTTCTGCCTTTCCTCCTTTTATCAACTCTCTTGCCATTCCAACTCTTTTATCTGCAAAAAGAAGTAGAAGCTCTGCTTTTTTGGCAGAGTCACGGGCGACCAAAACTCGGACCTTGTCTCGAAAAGCCTTTAGCGGCCAAAGAAAATGATCTGGCAAGATACCCGGATAAGGTAAATAATAATCCATCTTAGAGACTTCAATTAAAATATCTTGATCTGGATTTTCCTCAACTGAGAAGGCATAACGAGGAGAGGCTGTGCGCAAAATTGATGTTCCTAATACGGAGACGGCAAAAACCAACGTTGCAAGAATGATAGCGGTTCGCCGTAACATAATATTACTCTATATAGAGAATATTCCAGCATTAGCGCCCTGTCAAGTCTTTGGTAAATTAACGGGACACGTGTCAAATGCCTGGTCCATTGCTGAAAGTATCATCTCAATACGATTCTTTGCCCCCACCCGAGTTATAAAATTTTTGTGCTTTGGGAACCAATGAAAAAGAAGATTGCGCGATCTTTTCCATGTCTGCCAAAGAAGTTGAGGCAAATCTTCACTTTGGCAACGATCGGTAAGTTTTGAATAAACCCATGAGTTGCGCCGGAGTCTTTCTGGCAAACTAGGATTCAGCGATCTGCCTATGCGAAAACGATTGCTGTTGTATTGTTGCGGACTAATCAGCTCAAGATCTAAAAACAGCTTTTTTAAAACCCCTTCATAAGCCTTTGCTGCTGGAAAGACCAAAAAGGAATAATCATGGAAACGCCCCTCCTCTTCCCTCTCCTCTTGTGAAAAAAGAACTATAGATTGCCCAATAAGATCCTTTTGGGCTTCGGTTAAATAGCCCCACAATACTCTCTTTTTAATCACCGACAAGTCCATTTACTCCAATGATATCATTTAGGGTACAATATACGATATGGCAAACACTGACCCGACTCGCGAGTCATTAAAAAAATCCCGGCTCTCCCAACTGAAGCAGGTAGAAGAAACAGATAACAAAAACCAGCCCCATTTTGCCAAAATCTGGCAAAAGATTTCTGTTCCCCAATTCATTAAACAAAGGCCACGTCTGGCTTTTGTTGTAGTAGGATTTTTCCTACTTTTTGTTTATTTTTTCTGGGGATTACCACTACCAACTCAGCTTACTTCAGAGAGCCGAAATCCAGTCTCAACCCAAATACTCGACCGGAATGGAAAACTAATTTATGAGCTTTTTGAAGAAAAAAGACGAACCCCGATTAAATTAGACGAACTACCCTTGTATGTAGCCCAAGCAACGATTTCTATTGAAGACAAAGATTTCTACAAACATCCTGGGTTCTCCCCTGTTGGAATTGGCCGAGCCATTTTGCGAATCACTACCCGCCAAAAGCTAGAAGGTGGTTCAACAATAACCCAACAATTAGTCAAAACAACCCTTTTAAATCCAGAAAGAACCATCAGACGAAAGATTCGAGAGTTTGGCTTAGCTTTAATTGTAGAAACAATCTACTCAAAAGATAGAATTCTTGAAATGTATCTAAACAACGTTCCCTACGGGGGCACTGCGTGGGGAATAGAAGCAGCTGCTCAAACCTACTTTAACAAACCTGCAAAAGAGCTAACACTTCCAGAGAGCGCCCTTCTTGCAGGACTCCCAGCAGCACCGACACGGTTTTCTCCTTTTGGCGTGAACCCTGACCTTGCAAAAAGTAGACAGGAAAATGTCCTCCGACGCATGGTTGAGGATGGTTATATTACAGAAGAAGACGCAGAAAAAGCTCTCTCCCAAGATCTTGAATTCAGCGAACCACAAGATCTTCAAGCTCCTCACTTTGCCCTACTTGTTAAAGAACAGTTAGTTGAACTTTATGGCCAAAACAGCGTTGAGCGAGAAGGACTAAGAGTCACAACCACTCTTGACCTTGACCTCCAAGAATTTGCTCAGGAAACGGTTTCTACCGAAATCTCTCGACTTGAACGAGCCAATGTAGGCAATGGCGCAGCACTTGTTACAAGTCCTCAAACCGGCGAGGTGTATGCAATGGTTGGGTCAAAAGATTACTTTGCTGAAGATGAGGATGGAAAGGTTAATGTCACACTTCGCCCCCGTCAGCCAGGGTCTTCAATAAAACCTTTAAATTATGCATTGGCCATTATGGATGGCAAAATTACTCCCGCTACCCCACTTGCAGATATCCCTACTTGTTTTTCAGTAATCGGACAACCTCTTTACTGTCCGGTAAACTACGACAATACTTTCCACGGATTGGTACAGACAAGATTTGCTTTGGGAAACTCCTACAATATCCCTGCCGTACGTGTACTAACACTAAATGGAATAGAAGCGTTTGTTGAGTTTGCAAACAAGATGGGTATTACAACTTGGGAAGATCCCTCAAACTACGGTCTCTCACTAACACTAGGTGGAGGCGAGGTAAAAATGGTTGATATGGCTGTAGCCTTTGGAGTCTTTGCAACAGGAGGAGTCAAGCAAGACCTTGTTACAATTCTTGAGGTCAGCGACTGGAAAGGTAATGTGCTGGACAAAACAGAAATCAAAGAAGGAAACCGAGTTATCCCAATGGCAGTAGCCTACCTCATTTCCCACATCCTTTTAGACAATAACGCCCGTACTGGTGCTTTTGGAGATTCGTCATATCTCGTTGTAGGAAGACATCCTGAGGTATCGGTTAAAACTGGAACGACCAATGATCGCCGAGATAACTGGACTATTGGTTACAACCCAGAAGTAGTTGTTGCTGCTTGGGTTGGGAACAACAATAACGAGCCAATGTCAGCAGTTGCATCAGGAGTAACCGGAGCTTCTCCTATTTGGAACAGGATAGTAAAACAAGCATTGGATCAGATTGAGGATGGAAAACTTGGGTCATACGACAACACACCTGAAAAACATCAACATGTTTGGCCACTAAAACCCGCAGAAGTTGTAGGTACCAACGTTTGTGCAACCTCAGGAGCCTTACCTCCAGGACCACCGGAGGACCCGGGGTGCCCGGCAAGATTTGAGTTTTTCTTGGACGAAAACCCACCAAAAACACCACAACCACTCAATCAAGCAATATGGGTCTTTAAAGATACAGGAAAACCTGCTCCTGCAGACGCACCACCGGAACAAACAGAGGCCAGAGAACATCAAGTCGTCACTGACCCATTGGGAACAATCGTTTGTCTTGGTTGCCCTCCACAAGATTGGTCTGTGACAATAAAACCGGAAGAATTTGTCCCTTTCGAGTAAATTAATTAGACATCTTTCTCAACCAACCGAAATCTCCCCCTAGTATTTCGATGTGGTGCGCTGTAGAATGAGCCTAATATGCCGGATTATGGGGTCACCCGGCAAGCGCCAAATGTTAACGTAACTGCCAAAAAAGCAAAGCAATTCCTCCTCCGATCGAGGTTTCTTCTAATGTGGCTTGGTAGACCTCTCTTTTTTCTCCTGATAGCAATCATTATTGGGTTTTTGGCAGCGATATGGATAATTGGCAAAGGGATCCTTATCGCATTTGAAAAGCTAGCGCACTGGCCCCGAAGCATCCCTAGAAAACTTCCGCCCTTGTCAAAACCCAAAATTCTGGAAGACTTACCAAGAATTCCTGTACCTTCTCTAGTACTCCCGCGCCTGCCCAATATCAACATTAGTTTTTTACTGAAACGGGTCAANCTCCTTNTAAAGCTGGGGNTTGTAANAATCNNCTTTCTGACAATCTCACTTCTTACTTGGTTCTTTTTCCTACAAGACCTCCCTAAACCTGGTGAGCTTGCAAGCCGTAACCAGATAGTCTCGACAAAGATCTATGCCAGGGATGGACAACTTCTGTATAAGATTTTTCGAAATCAAAACAGAACTTTAATCCCTCTTGAAGAAATCCCCCTACATACCAGACAGGCAACCATTGCTATTGAGGATGCCGACTTTTACTCCCACCCAGGATTTTCACTACGAGGAATCATTCGTGCTTTTATCCGAAATGCTACTCGCGGAGAAAAAACGGGCGGATCAACAATTACACAACAACTTGTCAAAAACGCCCTTCTCTCCCCCGAAAAGACCTTTACACGAAAAATAAAAGAAGTAGTTTTGGCAATCCGGGTAGAACTCAGTTTTTCAAAGGACCAGATTCTTGAGATGTATCTTAATGAGGTAGCCTACGGCGGGGCAACTTATGGCATTGAAGAGGCCTCTCATCTTTACTTTGGGAAAAAAGCACGAGATCTTTCTCTATCTGAATCAGCACTGCTTGCGGGCCTACCAAAAGCACCGACAACATATTCCCCGTTTGGCGCCAACCCCCAATTATCTCGATCCAGGCAACTAGAAGTCTTAGCACGTATGGCCCAAGAAGGATATATAACTCAAAATGAAGCACAAGAAACATCAAAAGAAAGACTCGTTTTTTCCCCTCAACGAACAAATATCAGAGCCCCTCATTTTGTTATGCATGTTCGACAGCTTTTAGCAGAAAAATACGGAGAAAGATTAGTTGAAGAAGGTGGGTTAGAAGTTATCACAAGCTTGGATTTAGAACTTCAAGAAATGGTTGAAAAAATCGTTTTTTCCGAAACCGAAAAAATAAAAAAGTTGCGCATCTCAAATGGCGCAGCATTGGTAACTAACCCAACCAATGGAGAAATACTGGCTATGGTTGGTTCTAAAAACTACTTCGACGCCCAGGGTGACGGGAATTTTAATGTAACTACAGCTCTCAGACAACCAGGGAGCTCTATTAAACCTGTCAACTATTCCTACGCTCTTGAATCAGGTGGGTTTACAGCAGGATCTATTATCTCTGATACACCAATTACATATTCTGCTGCAGGCACAGACCCCTATTCACCAAGAAATTATGATAATCGATTTCATGGCAGGATTTCTCTGCGCACAGCTCTTGCTTCCTCCTACAACGTTCCCGCAGTAAAAGTCCTTGCCTCCTATGGAGTTGAAAAAATGATTGAGCAGGCAGAAAAGATGGGTGTTACAACCTGGCAAGACCCCTCAAATTATGGTCTCTCCCTAACATTAGGAGGTGGGGATATAAGAACAGTTGATATGAATGTTGTATACGGCACGCTTGCAAATCAGGGCAGACGTGTAGACCTTAATCCTGTACTCCATGTTACTGACTATCGTGGCCACCTTTTAGAAGAAAACCGATGTGCTTCAGTTAAACAAGTTTATGAGGACAACTTGGCAGGAACCCTGGTGCCAAAGACATATGCAGCTGAGGCAGCCTACGACGAGTGCGGCGAACAAGTTCTCGACCCTCGTGTTGCCTTTATCCTAACTGATATACTCCGAGACAATTCAGCTCGCATTCCGGCCTTCGGATCTCGCTCGCTTCTTGTTGTTCCGGACCATTCAGAAGTTGCAGTAAAGACCGGAACTACCCAAAATCTCCGCGATAATTGGGCAATTGGATACACCCAAGACTATGTAGTTTCTGCCTGGGTTGGAAACAACGACAATACTCCAATGTCGTATGTTGCCTCAGGTGTAACAGGTGCAACGCCAATCTGGCATAACATTATGAAAGAGCTGCTCAAAGACAAATCAAACCACGATTGGAGTGTGCCTGCCGGAATCAAAGAAGTTAAAATCTGTCCCTGGAGCGGTACTCTCCCCTGCGAAGGCTGCCCAACAAAAATAGAATACTACCTTCCTGGAACAGAACCAACGTACCACTGTAAACCAGAAGATTTTCAGAAAGAAGAAGAGGGTGAAGAAAACAAAGAGGGACAGATTCTATAGCTACTTTTCTACCACTACAGTCTCATTAAGACCAAAACCACCAACGTTTACCTCGGGTAGCTTACCTTGGCCTTTGTACCAAAAGTAGATACTAAAAAGAATTGTCGCAGCAAAAATGACTCCAACCAAGGTTCTTTCTTTGTGGCTCCAAAATTTATGAGGTTCGTCCTTTTTCTTTGAAGGTTTTTTCAAAAGATCTTTAACCTCGTCTGCAATCTCTGGCTTTTCCCAAGTAATCTTAAGCACAATACCATTGTAGCACCTACAACCTTTCAAAATACACAAATACTTGACAAGGGGTATGCGAAAAAGAGAGAATGCAAAAGGTATGCCCAAAGTTAATTGGTGGATAGTAAGCGGACTGGTTTTCCTGGTTATGGGGATAAGTGGTCTACTGCTATTCCAATCACAATTCCTTGCCATACCGGGAGTTGAACAGTCAGAAAGCACTTCTCAAATTACGAAAATTCTTGACCCAATCCTTAATATTTTAGTAGGTATTCTTCTTTTAAAACACAGGTTAATAGGTTTTTATATAGCCCTAATCGTTGTTGGTGTGAGCTTTTTGTTTGGGATACTAACATTCACCGGAAATTTTGAAAATGGAGCAATAATTATTATACAGTTCTTAGTTCTACTCGTTCTTTGGCAACTCTGGGAAGAAATCAGGCGCAGTAGAGCAAGACCTAACAAAAGATAGAACCTACTTCCTCCTCTTCTCCCAAACCTCTTCATTAACTAAATTCTCCGGTTTTTCGTTGGCTAAAACCTTTAGGATTGCGTCTACTGCTTGTTGAGTCATTTTTTCTCTTACCTCTACTGTTGCTGATGCAATATGAGGAGTTAGGATTGCATTCTCCATCTGCATCA
>NZCP01000002.1 GCA_002686465.1 Candidatus Woesebacteria bacterium
ATCGCAAGAGCAAGAGGTCCAATGTTCAGATGTGCTTGAGGATGGAATCCTATCGTTTCCGAAAAGAATAGATTTCCAGCAGGATCCATTATGAAGTACAACTTCATTCTTGTTGTATGATCTTCCCTGCACCCAATATTCCGAGGGCGAACAATCACTTATTTCCTTATAATATGGATCTGAACCTTCTTCGCAGCCGCAACTTCCCTTTGTTATTGATTGGTGTGATATTTGTTTGGATTTTGTTTCGTCGGACGCCTTCACTCCCTCGAATCCGCAGACGAGATAATCTTCTTCTATTTTACAAATTATCATTTCTTGCGAACGTTGATCTCCGAGTTGAGTTAGTTTTTGTAAAGCCATTTTATCTTACTCCTGTTAAGAATTTCGTTAAAATCATGTTGCCTATGCCAGAAATTTCCAGCCTTGCTTCTATTGCATCTCTGTCGTAATTCGCAAAATGAAATATTCTCATAGCCAATGAATCCCCAGACGGGATCATTGCATTTTCACCTGTGTCGTCATATTTGTAGTTACCTACCACATAACCAGAGGCAAGGTAATTTACTAGACCTCTATCCGTGTCGAGGGCAGTAGTCTGTCCAGTTACCCCCACTCCAGTAGAGGAAAAGCCTAGTCCCCTGTTGACCCCAGTGCTAATCTCCCACTCTCCGGTTAATGTTTTTTCATATGTCGTTGTCATGAGATCAAAAGACGCCCCCGATCCAAATCCTCCAGAAATAGAGGTTAGAATCGGCGTACCCGAGAAGTAAACTCCTTCTCTGATCAAGTTTATTTGATCTATGGACCCGCTTCCTAGTATTGATTCTCCGCTTGCAGCTACGGATGGACTTCCGCCGCCGAAGGTAACATGAGGTTTCTCAATATAACTTCCCCTGTCGCCCGTCCCTTTCCCGCTTATCATTTTCGCCCCGGTAACCTTCCCGCTGGTTACCACCGCGTACCCCGCAGCATCAACTGACGGGCTTCCTCCGGAAAATTCCACGTCAAATGTTCCAGTATAACCGCTTCCTCCGTTTATTATTTGCGTACCAGTAATAATTCCAAGGGAATCGATAAAAGTGTTGCCGGAAGCGTTCTGTCCGAGACCCCCCGTGAAGACAATGTTTGGAGAATCCTGATAACCACTCCCTGAATTTGTTATCTGTATACTTTTTACGGCAAAATCCATTAACGCTTTTCCCTTCGCGCCGGACTCTCCAAATTTTCCATCGAATGTAATTGTTGGGATTGATTGATAATTTAATCCAGAATTTTTTATATCAACATCGGTGACAGAATAAGAAATCTCGCTATCGAAGATGGGCTGAACGCTTTCGTTTATACCACTCACATCTCCAGAGCCACTTACGTTTATGAAAAGTAAACCACTATAACCTGTTCCCCCCACCACCCCTGATACCCCGGTTATTCTATGATAAGTTCCGGTTTTTCCTGTCTGGTAGGTCAAGGAAATCTTTATTTCCTTTTCTCCAGTTACCTCCTCTTCCCTATTGAACGAATTGTATAATACGATATAATCCCCAGTACTGACATCTCCCACCTTGTCAGTTACGTAGTATTCGTGCCCGCTATAAAGACCATCTTTTGGGAAAAGATCCAGCATGGAAATACTGGTGGTGTAAGGGGTGATCGGCAACGACGTTACATCGAAAGAAGAGAAAACTTGACCAAAATTTGTATATAAATTTGCTTCAACTGAAATCTGGTTGTATGGATTTATTGCTCCGGAAGGAACAATTGTGATAAAAGACGACTGCCTTTGCCCGCTGTCGAATCCGCTAATCGAGAATCCCGTGGGAGTAACAATTTCCCCTGAGAATATCCTAAAGTTGGTTCCTGTATCAAGACTTTCGAGTTTTCCAGTAAGGGTTTTTGTGATGGTAAACCCAGTGTCGAAGTTTAGCCTATAGTTAAGTTCGTTTGTATATATGTCGAAGGAGTCCGCGTAAAAATTTGATCCTGTCGTATTAATGAAAAAATTAGTAACACTCTCATCTGTTCTTTTACCCGCGAAACAAACAGGGGCTTGGTTTATAAAATAATCATAATGCTCCCCTGACATGTTTCCCGATATGTTGACCATGCTGTCTTTAGTGTAGGAGGATACATATCTGTTTTCCGGATCATATATTCTGCCGCTAACGAGATCGAATTTTGTGTTCGTGGTGTCACCAGAGAATCCAAACACAGCAACACCAGTAACGTTGTCCAAGCGAAAATTCAAATTGAAAGATATTTCCTTGGAATTTAAAATGTTTCTGTAATTTTTTCCGCTATAAGCCATTAATATGTTCTTCCAAAGGTATTCATCCTTAGTTTAGTTGACACCTTGTTCAATAGCACGTCCTGCTCAGGAAGCTCTTTCGGTTTTGTGCCAAACGTCAGGTCGCACTTTGACCCATTCTCATCTACGCTTATAGAAATGCTTTGCCATCCCAATTTAGGATCCATATATTTCCAAAACGCAGTAAAGTCTAACCCCGCCATGCTCACCGAAAGTGATTCCGAGGGAATTTTATTTGATGTGTTGGTCATTGTTATTATATTGTGGTATGCACGCGCCGTCAGAAGTTTATTCTCGGATACAGGATCTTGCTCCAAGATATTTGTAAGTTTTCCATTTTCGTCAATTGTTACGCCCGCTCTTATTTCCGCCTCGGTTTTTGGCACTATAAGAAGATTTTTCTTTATGCCCGCTTCTTGCAAGTCGTCCAGATCTCCCGCGATATCGACCTTGTTAAACTGGAAATTTAATGTTTCCCCAGCGTTAGTAACGGTTCCGTAGATATTGGAAACCCCATCTACGGCGCGTCTAAATCCAGTATCGAAAGTTAGCCAACCTTCATAGTCGGATTCTGATGGGAAAATAAGTTCTTTCTGATTTGTTCCGCCTTTATTTTTGTTTTCAACTGTCGTTTTCTTCTTCGTCACCTTGTCTGTCGTCGTGGGTCTGTCTTCGACCATGATTGTAAACTGCCTAGCTTGTTGATCAACTAGGCCATGAGTCGAGGGCTGAGATCTCGTTTCTTGATTTGGGCACTGCTTTTCACAAAGTTCTTCTATTAAATCCACGTCACAGACCATTCCGCACTCTTCTTGTTTTTCTTTGGGATTTTCAGGTTTTTTTTCGTATTTATTTATATCTGTAACGACGTCGGTTATATCAAATGTAAATGTAGTTGTTTTCGAGTCGAAGCTTGGAGCGAAAACAAATACTGGTTCAATTTTTTTTGATAATAAATCTTTTTCCAGTTTATCACATACGTCTTTTAAAGCTGGATTATCATTACATATCAAGCCCTTTATATAAGATAGTTTTACGCCTTCAACTTTTTCAGCAGCGGGGATATACTTTCCAAGAATTGATTCATCATTTTCATTTAAAAAGAGGTCATCCATTTCTTCTTTTTTTACCCCCCAAGCGGTACTTCTTTGGAACATGAGAATTTTTCCGTCTTCCAATTCTCTTGTTATGTTTGAGGTTAATTTTATATTCGCTCCCTCCGGATGCTTAAGTATTTCTTCAAATGGAAGATCGTGTTTACTGTTTTTAGAGTACTCCCTTGTGGAGGGCGTGGTTGTCATCTTGAACTTATACTCATATAAGTGCTCGGCAGCTTTGTTATCTTTTGTGGTAGGAAGGCATAAGAATTGATCTTCTCTTTCTTTGTCTATAATATAATATTTCCCTATGAAGTCGGCGACTTTTCGTTCCCAGTCCACCCACCTACTTTCCAGTTCTTCGTTGTAGTTTCCTATGTAGACTTTACAATCTTCGCCAAATTTTTCCGCAACTTCGCCTTGACTTACTATGTTGCCGTAAGCCAAGTTCATAAAGGCTTCCTTTTCTGATCCCTCCAAGACGTGGTAAATGGTTAAACCCAACGGCTCTATTTTACCGACTCCCTCGTTTTTGACGTCTGCTTCTACACAGTTTCTCAGCTTCATCCAGTTGTAGAGTGTTCTTGCTTCTTCATTAAATTTTGAAAGACCACATGAGACGAGAAGCTCATCCTCATTTCTACCTCCGAATTTAGAGCATGGAATTACCTCGGATAATTTTATATTCCTAAAGTTTCTCTTAAAGTACCTTGTTTTCTTGTGATCCACGATTCTTCCGGGCTTTATAAGAGTCGAAACCTGATCCTGCTGATATGTTCCATCTAAACTATATGATTCGCTCAGGCTTCCAATAGCACTTTGCGTAACATGCTCGTTCTCGCCCCTGATCCACCAAGCATCGTTGCTGTTTCCCGAAAACCTTGCGCGTCCTCTCAGGTTGCGTATGGAGTTTTTTAACCCCTGAAGATCTATGGAGTGAGTTTGGAGATCAGTTCCTTGAACATGGTCTTCTAGAGGATTCCAAAATACGCCATAACCAAAGTCCCTTGCCCAATTATTCAATACTTCTCTCAACGAACCGGAATAGTTTCTTCTCAACTCAAGCTTTCCCCTGTCGGTTATCCCCTCAAAATTTGTCGGCGCACCATTCAAGGCTACTTCTGGGGACAGCCTTCTTCCAAATAGTCCTATTTTATGCAAAATATCAACTAGCTCTTTGAAGTTGTACGTAACATCAGGAAGATTACATGGCGATGAGGTATATTCCTCCTTACCCAAAACAATAATCCCTCCCCTTTGTGGGTCTATTTTAAACAGCCATCCTTGATCAGCTAAATAGTCCTTTCTTTCTATGAATTTATTTTGAGTTTCCTTTTCGAATGGATCACAAGGCGGGCATATGATCGGAATGGATACTGACTGCGGTGACTTCGGAAGAAAATGGAACTGGAAGATATCATTTGGTTGCATCATACTCTCCAGAGGGCGTCCATTCAAATATATGGTATTGCGATTGGCAGGAGAAGAACTTAGAGAAATTTTAGCATCTCTGTTAAGCAAGGATATCTGGACCTTATCCAAAATCATCGATCTATCCTGAAACGTTAAGGAAAGTAGCCTTTGCCCCACCGATTCATCTATAGAATAGGAAGTAAGATACATTGACGGAAATATCAATGGTTTTGGAGTGGCGAGTATTTTTATCGGAACCGGATCAGTTGCCGAAAGACTTCCGTAGGGTCTAAGTTTGTTAATGGGGCTTGGCGGAAAAATTGTATATGTCCCGTCATTACTAACAACATTGATTGTAACTTGAGAAGGAGAGTCGGATGAACCAAAATTACAGTTAAAACTATAAATAGCTCCGTTAAAAAGATAACCCGGTGGGTTAGCCCCAACTACAATTTGTTCTACTGGTCTAAACGCCATTTTTTTACCTTATTCCTTACTTCTTTACACTTTTTTAAGAATTAAAAAAATCACTAGAATTACTATAAATTTTAAATTTTTTGGCCTCTAGCCTGACCCCCGTATTCAAGAGACTATCATCGCTGGTTTTATAATAATTAGTATTTTCAATTTGTCTTACTCCATTCATCCAAATCTGTTCTTCTATCAGTCTCTTGCTTGCATCCTCGAAAGAGTCGAAAGAGCCAGTCTTCCTGAAGGTATACTCATCATGTGGTACGAATCCCAGCTCCCCGTCTAGAACCCCATTAAGCGTACTCCTTAAAATCGTGATCGAGTCCGAACCCATCGTGTAATTCAGGCCGGAAATCAATTTTTGTCCATTAAGATAAAGATCTTTCTCTGTGTAAAAGGAACCTGAAATAACAAAATTGCTATTCCCGCTTTGATATCCAGAGAATCTAACCTCTCCGCTAATCTCGTCATAGATATTATTATCTAAATTGCGTTGGTCTCCCGTGCCTATCAACTTGTTTGATTCTGAGATATAATAACTGCCTGATTTGACTTGACCATTGTAGTAAATCCCAGACCTTTGGAGAAGGCCGTTCAGGTAAAAGTTTATATTCTCTCCATTAAATTCACTCAAGAGATCGACATAATCTTCCCCCTTAATGAATTGACCCTCCTTGTTTAAATTATTCTTCTTGCCTGAATATGCATAAATTTCATAAATATCAATACTATCAATTTTATCCTTGAAAATTATATTATCCTTAGCGAATAAGAAAGAATAGTCCGTGTCGAAAAAGAATCTTTCGGGTATGGTTTCCCCAGAAGGCATGGAACCCGTCTCGCTTCCTGTCTGATATACCTTTATCAGGCCAGTTAACTCGCCTGTGACGCCAGAGTAAAAATTAACTGGTATCGATGTTCCGTCTCTTCCTGTAATGGAGTTGGTCTTTAGCTCGTAACCTGTGATTCCAGTACCCGTTACTAAGACGGTGGCTACTCCACTGCCCGTTATTTTATTGAACGGAATTTCTACTACTGTCTCACTTTTCCCAGAGTAATCGGTCGCAAAGAAGGCTTCGGCAATACTGTCCCTCGTGCTCCTCTCCATATATCCAGAAAATATAGCTAAGTCATCCATGTACCCCTCGAAGCCAGTGTAGTATTCGTTTCCGTTGAAGAAGTCCCCGACGTACCAATTTTTTGAATTTATTGAATCTATTCCATCAGAGACCGAATTATTTTGGAAAAAAGTCTGGTAATGATTTTTCGAATTTATAAAGTCATGGTAACCGATTTCGAGCATCTGGGAATTGTTTGTCTTTGTAACAGACACGAGGTTTCTGTTTCCAAGTTCATGATCGGAAGTTAACGTGTTAAGGTATCCGCCCGTATCCACGTATTCGAAATACAACCTGTTTGATCCATTTACTCCGATGTTGAAACCTGATTTATCAGAAGGAGAATGCATGGAAGACAAAAGTGTTTTACCCCTGTCTCTATTAAGAGTCTTGTTCTTGAGTTCGTAATTTATATATATGGTCCACCCATTGAGCAAGACATCATATCCCACTCTCAAAATTGAATTTGTGTCAAAGTAACCTGAGCTAGAAGCCCCCGAAAACGAACCCGTATCAAGGACATATGCTGGTATCGCGTCTTTATCAATAATTGAACCACTTGCACCTGCCTTGCTGGCTTCTACTGGGTTCTCAAATTTCTCATTGAAAACGTAAGATCCGGAAAGGTAATTAAAAGAATAAAAAGCATACAAATTTCCGGTGTTTACCGAATTTTTGTCTTGCAAATATTTAAATAATACCTCCCTAATCATGTTAAATTATATTGTTTTATTTTTGTTTATTCCAAACTGTTACATTTGCATCCATCCACGCCCATATACTATAGCTCTGATGAATTGATTTCCGTATTGCTCCGTAAAACCTTCAGTATAGGGAGGCTGAGTAAAGCTCATCCTGAACCCTATGCTGTTTTGACCATTTCCGAAGTCTAGGTTTTCTGATTCCAAGGTCGCCAGATTATGCAGATAGGAACTTCTAAGTTTGTCATATATCCCCCGGACCTTATCTTTTGCTTTTCTTATGTCGGAATCCATACTGTATCTGTCCTGATAGTAGTCGCCAGATCTTCCATATGTCGCATTAATGTTAAATTCAACGGTCTCAGGCGTAAACGTATTCATGTCTTGAATTAAATAATATCCATTATCATTGAAAGAAGGGTGAGGTTTATATACTGACATATAGGGAGATATAGAAAAATTGTAGCTAGCGTTTTTCAACCCCCCTATCCAGTCAGAGTTATCAAAACTAGCAGAAAGAGAAACCTGACCCAAGGATTCATCTTTGGTTACGCTTACATTTTGTGGGGTTGGATTGAAACTCCAACTCGGCGAATCAACCGCGAACATCCATCTATACATTTCTTCTGCTTTTTCATACAGGAACCCACTAACATTTATGTTATCCAAAAACGCTTCCATTTGATAATTTTTTTGGGCAAGTAATCTTGTTTTTGATTTTAAATTGCCCTCGATTGTAGTAGTAGTAATCCAGTTGTCTTGTTCAAAAGAAGCACTGTAATCAAAATATACCGGATAAAGATATCCGCCCAACACCATTCCCGATGCCCAAATATCATCATCATCATAGGTTGCGCTGACCGTTAGCGAATTTGCCTGTGCGTTTTCCTGTACAGAATAGCTTATGGGAAAATAATTGAGTCCAGTCATGCTTGACTCACCCGTTGCGACTCTCCAAAGGTTAGTGTGTCCCGTAAGATAGGATTTAAGGTAGTCCACGCCGAGTGATCGACCGCCCCTTAATGTATACTCCAAATCGACAGTAACGAAATCCTGATCGATACCAGAAGAAATTGAGGTGCTGGTTGTCGTTATCGGTCTTTCGACTGTAGGTCTACCTCCATAAGCACCCTTCATTTTTCCTATCATAGTCGGAGTAAGGAGTCCGTCAGGGAGTATTTCTGCATAATTGAAAAGCCCCATTGTGTATAGATCCGCATACGTCATGACGTCTTCTCGAATATCATTGTAAGAGTGCTCCATGCCAAGTGCGTGCATTGCCTCATGCACAAACACAAACTTGAAATTGCTCGGGTTCCAGTGCAGGTTTGGTATAGTTTCACTAAATTCGCTATCGAGTACGAAGTTAGTACCGAAAAACATATCACCCGCCACGTTTCCTGAAGTACCCAGCCTCAATCCGACTGGGAAATTGGCGTGTGCGCCTTCGGGGGACTCGCCAGTTGATATCGAGATTCTCATGTCTCCAACACCAGCCTCACTTAGATCATAAACATATGGATCATCTGTTGAATTGCTTTCCGTGTTAAGCGCACCTATAGATTCGAGACATTCGTCCATTCTACTCCATGGGGCATAATGGGGATCTTCAACAAGGGGTATGTTTGCGCTGAATGAAGGCTCAACGCCCAAGCTTTCGAAATTGACTGTAACTCCTAAGGCTTCAAGAAACAGCTCTGAAATATCACTAAAACCCGCCGCAATGTCGGTCGCAAATCCAGCGGCAGATTGAGTAGTAATAGTTTCGCAATTTTGTCCATCAATGATTGCCTTTGCTCCATTTGGGAAACTGTAAGTAATATTAACGGCATTCTCAATTCCTCCCCCCGCCTGTACCGCATCTTTGATGTTTGGCCAAATTAGCGCGTTTGGTGCTCCACCGCCATGCGGCATTGTGTTATACATCCAGTTCTCATCGACTCCATAAGTCCCTTCCAGTTCGTTTGATTTTTCAGAATAGGACATTAGGATTGGCTTGCTAGCCATTGGTAGCTGCATTGGCATGACTTGATTATTCCAGCCCGTTAATGACCTCACAAAACTGAGCGCGTTTAGGAATGCATTTGTGTTATCCGGATGCGTATAAGGATTAGGATCATCAGCCGTATTGAATCCTTGGGCGGACACGGAATGAGACATGCTTACCGTGCCATCTCTATTGTCTGAGAATGAGAAAGTGTTCACGGGGCTTTTTACGCCGAAGAAGCCGGAAAACATTTCTGCATTAAATGAAGATAATTTTACACTGTAGTTTGCGAGTCTTGCGTGCGTTCCTTCTTCAAAGTCTATCGACTCTACCTTGCATTGGTTTCTCCGAAAGATCACTTGCGAATCTTCAACAATTATAAAATTTTTAAAGTCCTGAGAGAACCTACTAATCAACTGGTCTTCTAGGTTCATTAATTCTTTATAATTCCTACCAGTTAGTTGGCCCTCCAAGGAGATTGAAGTATGAGACCCCCATCTTGTCCCATAGTTTATCATTTCCTCATTATATGACATAAGTGGAATAGGCTGCTTAAGAATAACTATTGAACCCGCGCCAGTAAACGTGTCATGAAACCCATAAGAATCAGCAGAATATGGAGAACCTGTCGGGCTAAAATCTCCAGATGTATAACAAAATTGTGTAATTGGCGGTGCTGGCAATTCACTCTGCCCAGAATGAATCTCACCTGAACAGTAGGTTCCTTGATAAAGTATCGAGATCTTTGACATGTTATAACCTTGGGTTTAAGTCATTTGGATGCCTCGCTGCGACGAAACTGACCTCTGCCGCCACCGTCAAGGTAAAGTCAGCCGAGTTGAACGTGTATGTTAAATTACTTATCCATACATCCTGTATCAATAGATTATTCATATCCGACATTATTGCTTCAGCTTCCTCCCATATCACACTCCTTAGATAGGTAAGCTGCGTTGAATGGTTAGGTGGATCAGTCAGGAGGTTCTTTCCCGCCTCCCTGCTCACCTTGGATGTAAGCGTGATTGACCTGCTTCCCATTTCAGTTTGCGGGAACTGCCCACGGTGCGACACATTTCCCAGTCCGGGAATTTGGTAAAGGTTATGAATAACGACTGGCGCATTGTCTGAAATTCCCACTTCCAGTCTTCTAATTCCATGCTTATTGATGTTCGCTGGGTCATCGTTAGATGTCATTGAATAGCTTATTTCTTTTCCATATTTTGGACAACCAACACTCCTGTTTATTACCGTAAGTTTTCGTGTCGGACCTGAGCTTTTAAAATATTGATTATATGCTTTCGCCATTCTGCTTATCGTGTCGTTTTCTGTTAATGCCTGTATCTGAGCGGTGTAAATATTACTTTGTCCGAATTTGCTTGTTTCTCCAAAATTTACCGCTTTTTTGGAATATGGTCTTATTGTTCCATTCTCGGCAACCGTTATGATCTGGGTTTCTGAATCAGATACAGAGATGGTGTATTCATGAACCGATATTCTCCCCACCTTCGGGTCATCGGTGTACGTAATATTATAGCTGGCTGTTGAGGAGCCACTATTTATTGTTTTTCCAATTGAAATTGCCTGACACTGGAGAGCAACTATGCCGCTTATATTCCCCTCGCCATCTCCGCAGTAATCACATGTGTCTTTGGTGTTGTCGTGGGGTTCATTGTCTGAATATCCATCCACACCACCAAGTATAGTATCTAGACGAAACCTATAGCTCGCTCCATCCACGTAAGAATTGTTATCCGCCTCAATGAAATCATTATAAAGTTCATTGCATCTCCTCCAAGACCTAGGAAGCATATCAAGAGTAGCCAACCCATCAAGGTAATCTTGGTAGCAGTATTCTGCTGGTTCTGTTGTATATTTACCATCATCATCATGGGGAAACTCAAACAGGGGTGGACCCGTCTCAGCTCTTATTACATGTTCGGCTACCGTATGCACGGGTCTTTGATCAGGAAAATGGTTGGTTAATTCCGTTGCACGAAATTGTATTTCTCCATTCTCGGTGACATTTATCGATCCGTTTTCATTATAGGAAAGTGTCCTAGTGGTGTAGTTATGATAAGGGCTAATGCCTTGGTGAAGGTAACGCTCACTGTCCAGCATCATGAGACCCCCTGCGTAATTTCTGTCCCAAGTGTGATGCTGATTTGCTGAATCAGATGCGGAGGCAGCACTGGGTGCTAAATTAGTGGTCTGGGAGAAATTAAAATTCAAATTAATCAAATCATAATCTTCTGTCCACTCGGATGGACCCCCTTCCGTCTCATTGATAGGAAAGCCTTCCATCAGTGGATAACCCCGTACCTGAAAATGCATAAGGTATCTCGCCAAAGTCTTGGCTTCTTGGACCGGATCCGAATTTTTTCCTGAAGCTAGAAACTTTACTGATACATTGTTTGAAATTGTACACTTGTAATCTTCGGTAATATTTGAGTTTGTATTTTCCGTAAGGCTTTCAAGTAGATGTAGGTTCAGGTTCGAATGTGTGTCATCCATTAACGCAAGTTTAAACGTACGTCCTACTGGTTCGGAAATATTGCTTTTGTCTGCTAAATTTACAAGATTACCAGTCGTATATATTTCAAACTGGGCGGTATATTCGCCAACACGTACAGGATTGTTGCTTGAAAAATCAACAGACATCAACCTTCCCTCGCCGAAGTTGTGTCCGTTTATTACAATGTCATCGACGTGTTGGTCGGTATTTAGAATTTCCTCGAATTTAGAAATGTTTCCCTGAACGCCATGATGGTTGTCGCCGTCAAGGATGATATTTTTGACAGTAAGGTTTTCCGTACAGCCGATGTTGACTGTCTCCCCCAGAAACCTTTTGTTAACGGAGTACGATAATACGCTTGCTCCTTCCAAATTTAGAACTGCCATAATCCTTTTTCCATTTCATATTACACTTTTTTCTGTGTCGAATATCGTTATGCGGGAGGTTGCTTAATTCTTCCTTCTTGTGAATCCAATATATGTGTTTTGAGTTTCTCTGTCACTCCCTTCACTGCATTTTTGATTTGTTCGTTATCTACTTTAACATTTCCTGCGTGGTTAAAGTTTATATCAAGAGTCTGACCTCCCGACACCTTCACTTCGTTTACTGTACCACCCACTGCTGGTAGAGGCTTTCCGTTTTCTCCTACCGCTTTTGGATTCAACGCCTCTAAGAGGGTTTTAAATGATTCACTTATACCTTTGAGACCTTCTGTTATTGCTGATTTCGTCTCCCTGCCCGCCATCTCAACCGCATCTTTGATTTCAAGCGAACTCGCACTTATCGGACTTGTATTCGTCGCAATAGTAGAAAGTGTTGCACCGAATGCGATGAAACCGCCTCCTTGAGCATCGGGATCAGTCGAGGCATTTATAGCATTCCCTACTCCTGCTCCCGTTGCTGCTCCTGCTGGTGCTCCCGCTCCCGCATTCGGAGCGGCTCCCATCGACAGGAATGCTTTTCCAGCGGTTATCTGTACTGTCTGCGCGTTCATTACGTCGGCCATGACTCCGGGTGCTCCGGGCGTGCCGGGAACGCCGGGTGCTACTCTTCCTCCCCCTCGCACGCCCATAACCGCTGCTCCTACCCCTCCTCTTTCCTCATAAGCAATCATGCGGAGACGACGTTGGGTTTCTTTTTGAGCTTGAGCATCCCTCTCCTGCTCGATTCTTCCTGCGTAGCCGAAAGACTCCTTCTCCGTAAATCCTCTTTGCATCAGGTCGAGAGCACGTTCCGTCTTTGTTGCCTGACCCATTCTGCTTACTTCAAAATCTGCATATTTTTGAGCTACTGGTCCTGCGCCATATGCTTTTCCTGTAGCAGGATTAACCCCCGGTTGCATCGTCGCGCCGAGAGGAGCGGCACCTGCAACAAGAGCACCCGCAACTTTTGCTGTTCCTCTAGCCGCAAAGGGTGTTGCGGGTTTTGCCGTGCGGACTCCTTTAACTGCACCTGCAAGAGTGGGCGTTTTAGCACCTACCGTCGCCGCAATTTCGTCCATCTCATTGACTAACTTGGCGCGTTTTTCCATGGCTGCCGTCATCGCACCTGAATCCTTCACCTCTAGGGTTTTAGTTGATTCATCCCATACCATTTCCAGTTTAGCAATTTCATCATTTATTTTTCCTAGCTGAATTGCCTTTAGGCTATAACTTGCTTGTTCAGCCTTCCACGCGGCTGCTTTGTCAGAGTTCCCTTCTTTATCTATTTTTTCTTGCGCTGCTACGGCTTGATTTATCGCTGTTCCTTGTGCGGCGAATGTGTCTTGGATGTTTGCCAAATTTGAAGCTAGCCCTGACCGCTCTCTTATGTTGGTTATTTGATTCTTGAGGAAAGATATCAGGTTTTCATCTCTATCTTTTCCTTCTTTTGACTCTTCTTCGGCAAGCTTTGTATTCATCTTAGAAAACGCAAAAGCATCTTGACCTGCCTGTTGCTGCTTCTTCACGTTATCTCCGGCTTCATTCATGCCCTTGCCATAGATCACCTCTGTCTCTGTTCTAATTCTGCTTTGTTTCTTGACTTGCTTTCCGCGATTGTTTTGGAGTTGCGTCTGTTCATTCTCAAGTTTTGAAAGTTCTTGTTGTGCGCGTGCCACGGACTCTTTTTTATTTTGTCTTCCCTTAGCTATTGCGGCTTGCTTGTCTCCTCCAGTTCTTTTCGCTTCTTCGAGAAGGTCATATTCACTTCTGTAGTCTCGTGCTGCGCCACTTTTGCGGTTTTCTACGTTTTGTTTGGCTTTTGCAATTTTTTCTGCAAGATCTTTTTCTTTTGCTACTCCTCCTGCTATCCCCGGCATTTCCCATTTCTTTCCTGATTTCAAATCATTAACAAAACTGGTGACGTCACCTTTTCCTTTCTCGCTCGTGATCGTCGCTGCTGATCTTGCAATTGCCTTGAAGGCATTTTCGGCGGAGCCGGAGTCCAGTTTGGATGCAGATATACCAAAAGTTTCTTTACCGGAAGCGTCCTTACCGAAGTTTATCCCAGTGCCACTGCTCGCGCCTGAGGCTCCCTCCCTAAACAATTCCTTGTCTACTTTTTCTCCTACTGCTTTGCCTTCGGCAGACCAAGATTTGAACCCGGAGGCGGTTATCGCAGCACTCTTAACGTTCGCTCTTAGCGTCCTAGCTTCTATTCTTTGTAAATCTTTTAAAAGTCCAATTACTTGGCCTTGGCCATGTTTGCTTAATTTTCCGGTATCTTTGATTTCATTCCAATATGTTTCCAGCATTTTTCTAGTGAATGCAGTTTCCTTGACTAGCTTGTCTGCTTCATCAGAATCCATACCTTTCTTCACGTAACGTTCTTTAGCTGACCCTTCGTTGATGCCACCTGCTGAGAGTATAGCCCTCCTCGCTTCCATTAACATTTCTTCGTTGCCACTTCCTGCCCCATCTCGTTCGAGACTCTGCAATTTCGACGTAAAACCCTGTATTTGCTTGATTGAATCTACAAATGGTTTGGCCATTTTTCCCACCCCTTCTCCAAAGCTTTCATCACCGACTTTTAACTCCTGTTCTTTGATAGAGAATGAGGCAACATTTCCGCCCATTTTTAATTTTTGTTTAAATTCTTCATCCTTGCTAGCCTCCTGCACTGCCTTTTCTATTGCTCCTTCTTTTGTTCTTACTCCTGCTTTTTTTCGTTTTTCTGTTTGGAATTCTTGAGATTTTTTCCGGGCCTCACCCAAAACTCCTGTCTCATGTCTCCTCGTCATGGAAGTCGCAGCATCATCAACAATGCCTCCTGTTAACGAGCTCAATGCATCTCTACCCGCGACTTTAATTTTAGTCCAACCTTCAGCAGTTTCATTGCTCAATTTCTCAAGTGTTGCGTTGAATGAATATGCAGCGTAATTTCCTTCTTCCCAGTTTTTCTTTCTCTTTGCGTCGGCTTCTTCGAACCCTGCGATTTGATCTTCAGTGTCAAAAAGTGCTGCCTGTGCAAGCGCGAGGGCACCATCAAATGCAAGTCCTCCTGCTATATTTTTTATGCTCGTACCTACCTTTGCCAAGTTTGTTGCGTCTTTTGCAAGACTCGCTGTTTTTGCTACGTCTTTCCCTGTATCGGCTACTTTTGTTACTTCCTTCAATGGCGTGCCTAACCGCCCCACATCCCCGCCGTGTGGGACTACTCTTGCTACGTCTGTCACTGCATCGACTGTTTTTGCTGTGTCTGTCACTGCATCGACTGTTTTTGCTGTGTCTGTCGCTTTCTTGGCTGCTATTGCCGCGTCACTAAATTGGTCAGCTTTTTTGGTGACTCCTTTGTATCTTGTAAATCTTCCGACCATTTCCCCTGACTCTGTCACCCCTTTTCCGCCGCCGAAAGGACTGGTTATCTTCGCGGTCCTGAATCGATGCCTGAGTCCCTTGCCTTTTTCGCCGAACCATTTACGANTGNCTAGGGCGTNTGTTTTGGCTTTTGCAAAGNNACCTTTNNTATCGTATACGTCCGAGAACCTCTCTGGCCCCTTCCAAGATGTAAGTGCTCTTGCTTTTGCCTTTATCCCCGTTTCTCTCATCGCTTGCCCTACTCTCGGGAGCATATATTTCGCACCAAGCCCACCTCCAGCAACACCAGCCATCATTCCTATCGGCAAAGCCGTATCTTTCATGAAGTCTTGTTTCGGTTTGTATTCTTGAAGCTGTTCTTTACTTAAAGAAGCTAGACTTAAACGGGTGGCACCGCCGGGAGCACCGCCGGGAGCACCACCGGGAGCACCGCCGAGAGCACCGCCGAGAGCAGCACCGGGAGCAGCACCGGGAGCAGCAGTGGTTCTTCGGGCCGCTTGTTGAGGAACAGCGAATCTGTCCAAAATTGCAGTTTGTTCTTTCGCCTTGTCATTACCTACTCCAATCAAACCCCCTACCCACGACAATAAATCTTCTCCTTTTCCCCAAGCCGTATGTATGGACCCCGGATGTGTCGCATCTCTCGCCATGGCTTCTTGCGGTTTTGCGGCTTGAGCAAGTTTATCAAGAAGTTTGTTTGTATGTACGCCCTCGCTCTTTAGCATGACCATCATTTTTTTGGACATGGCCACTGCTTCTTTTTCTCCCATTCCTTTACTTTTGAGCATCTCAGTTATGCCTTTTTCTCCCTTTCTTCCGGCATATTGCTTTAACGCAGTTGCATCCCGAAGTGCTGCTGGCACTTGCCTCTCGCCATCCACCATTTCAACTTTACCTCTTGCTTTATCGGCAAGCGTCTGTAATGAAGCTATGAGCATTCCAGCATCTCCTCCTGCTCCCCCTTTTGACATGTCTTCTGCGAAGCCCTTTGCTCCTCCTCCTAATAATCCAGTGGAATTAGTAAACCAACTGACGCCCATGCCAGCTATCGATGTATCCAGATCGTTGGCATTTTCTTTAATGGATTCAAATATAGTTCCTATCCCTGATGATGCGCTTCTCAACTCCCTTCCCTTCCAATCCTCTGCTAATTTTCCTTTCGTCTCCCCTTCTCCTTTCGAAAGTTCCTCGGTTCTCGTTCGCATAATTTCGCCGAGTGTTTCCGTAGCTTTCCTTAAGTCATCTTGTGACTCTCTAAGTGCTTTTTGTGCTGGAGTCTCTCCTTTGCCGCCGACTGAAAGTTCTGCTCCTACCTCGAATTGTTTCATTTCCTTGCCTTCGATATCCTTGAGCGCGGTAAGTTCAGCAAATTTAGTCGTTCCCTTGTCTAGATTATTGATGACATTTTCCAAACCGGAAATGGCTGCTTCCCCTTTTTGCAAATCTTTCAAATCGAGTGTCGTTCCTTCTTTTACTGCCTCTTTCTTTTTCTTATCTAGTGCTTCTTCCGCCTTTTCCTTTCTTCTCGTAAGTGTCTCGCGCAGCTCCCTCATAAAGCCTTGCTGTTCCGCAGCACCTGTTACGCCTTGAAGATCAAGAGTTTCCTTAATTGTTCTCTGACGATCCATGGGAAGATCTTTCCCTCCTTTGTCTTTTAAAATTTCTGGCAATGAAACAAATTGAGGTGGCATTTCCTCTACTCCGAGCTTTTCCCTTACTCCCCTTTCTGCCGCAAGCTGGATTTTGCTCCCAGCCCGAGTTGCTGCATCTGTGCTTTTGAAATTTGTGAGCTGTAGTTGCAGCTCCTTGGCAATCCGATTAAGGTCTTTTCCTCGCTCCGTGCCAGTCCCCGCTTCTCGTGCAGCCTTTTTGACTTGAGTTAACCTCATTCTCTTTAGTTCCTCCAGTCTCGAGCCCATTCCCTTTTCTGCTCTCTCTACAATTCCTCCAAATGCGCCAGTTTTGTCAATTCGCCCAGTCTTATCCAGCATAACGGGAATACCCATGAGATCTTTCGCTGCGACTCCAAGTTCCAGCGCGGCTTGACCCAAGCCAACATCTTTAGCAATCCTACCTTCTGGAGTGCTTGTGTCGTATTTTGTCGCTCCTCTGGTTAGGGCTGCTTGAAATGCTTCTTCGGCTGCGTCGTTTTTGGTGGGATCCAAGAATGCTTCCACTCCACCGCCCATGGTTTCTATAGAGGCTGTTTCAGCCTCTACATTAGCTTGACCTATTTGGATTGCCCTTTGCTTTTGCTTAATGCCTAATTCGGCAGTAGCTTGCCTTTGTGCTTTTCTTAGTTCTTTTTGTGCCTTGGCGGCACGTTGAGCAGACTCAGCAGCCTCCACTAATGAATCTTTGAATATCTTGAAATCGTTATTGTTTAAGTCTTGTAGTGTCAGAGCAAGCTGATTACTTATACCTAATTGTTTAAGATTCGCATCTGATAACCCCTTCATGCTTTTCGACTGTTTCAGTGCTGCTGCTGCCTCATTTTGTAACGCTGTTCCTGATGCAACCAATCCGTCTTGGAAAACTCCAAAGTCCATGCTCTTTCTCATCTCCTGCATGGCAAGGTCGAGATTTGCTCCGCCCTTTTTTCCAGTAAAGACACTCCCACCTTTCCATAAGTTGCCTACTCCCTTGGTTTCAGCTCCCATCTTAGTCATGGTGGTAGCAAGGTTAAGTCCTGAAGTCTCTCTCCCTTGCTTCTCCAATATTTCAGCCATTTTCGCTTGCATGTCTTCTGGACCGCCCGCTGCCATAAAATCAAATCTAAATTCTGATGGGATGCTTTCTGCGAGTTTATCCAGCTTGTTCCTTAGTCCTATGAGGGCTTTCGCGGGGGTTTTTGCATCCTCAGTAGCTTTCTTTAGTTCAGCAAAAGTTTGGGTGTATTCTGCCATGGAATTTGAAAGTTTTGTGAATTCTTCTTCTGATCTTCCGGCTTCTTTTTGCAGCTTATCGATCTTCACCTTATCCATTGCCTTGACGTATCCATCGATGGCAGTGTGGATCCCGGCCATTCCAGCAATTACAAGTCCAAGCGAACCGGGAATCTGGGCTGCAATAGCTGCGCCAGTTGTCACGCCCGCGCCAATGCCCTCTATTCCGGCGGCAACCCCTTTACCCGCACCTGCTATTTTTGCAGCTCCTAAGGCGGCTTCTTCAAATTGAGACGCCATAAACGACATTCTATCAAAAGACCCTAACCATGTACTTTGCATCTTTTTCGCAAGTCCGCTCGGATCAAAAAGAGCTTTTTTCCCTTTTCTGGCGAGTCCCCCCAAGCCTCTCGCAACCCTACTTGACTTCACCTTGTCAGCGGCTCTCCCGACAAAACCTTGCCCAGCCTTCCTCATGCCCCTAGCCTCACCTCCAGAAGTCCTGATTCTTATCATCTGGTCTTCTATTTCCGCTTCAGTCATTCCGGCAGCTTTTGCCATTTTTTTGAATTCTTCGGCAACCTCTTCTCCATATGTTGCGGATATCGAAAAAGCCTGTTCTGCCTTGTCAAGTGAAGCATTAATTTTAGTTTCTGCTAATCCCTTTAGGGCTTTCTTTATTCCTCGTAGCTCGTCTGTCGGGGCACCTTTTCGTAATTGGTCGGCCATTTCTACTGCTGCTCCACCTAGAGCTGCAAAATCTTCAGGCGTTCTGGTTCCCAAGTCCATTTTGGATTTTCCGCCAGCAACTTTCTCAGTCCCCATTCTTATTTCCGTTCCCGCGTCTCCAATCTTTGCAAACTTTACGGCGGTGTTTGCAATTTCCGTCGCCATCTCCCTCATTCTCTCTTTTCCTACATTGGCGGCAGTTAGTAAATCCTTCAACTCCTCGTTCAATTCCTCTACATTACCTGCTCCTCCGGCGGCGGCGGCTTGGAGTTGCGTCATCTTTTCCTTTATCGCGTTGCTCCGTTCCATCATCTTGTCCATTCCTGCGAGATCTGGGGGATCAGATGCCGAGATTTCCCCGAACACCTCACCTGCCTCATTAGCTCTGTCGGATAGGGCTGCGAAATCTGTCAGTCCCAGCCCCTTGGCAAAATCTTTAGCTGCTATTTCTGCTTTGCCCCCGGCCTCGATCATCTTTTGGAGCATCGCTAGCAGGTTTCCGCCATACTTTTCATTCATTTCTTCTATGTTACTTGGAGCAAAGTTCGGAACGAATACGTCAGCGAAGTTCGGAATAAATCCATTGGATTTCAGATACTTTTCCGCTCCTGAACCTGTCTTCATCAGGTTGGCGCGACTGGAAACCTGACCATTGTCTATATGGTCGCGCTGGATAATCCGGTCTGCGTTATTGCCAAATTTTTGAGTCTGACTCTTGTTGACAACGACGGGTGACTTTAGCCTGTTCGAGTACAGGACTTTGGCCTTGGAAGACTGTGCACCTTCCTCCCGCTTAATGGCGTCCCCAATGGCAGTTTGCTTTGCGGTTTTCGCAAAGTTGGGAATCATTCCCAAGGACTTCGACTTTATGTCATCGAATTTGGAAGGGTCATATTCTCCGTGTGTACCAAGGCCAGCAAACATCTCTGCGAGTGGATTTCCTCTTATTTCTTCTTTAGCTTTGGTTTTCTTTTTGCCTTTTCTCTTGACTGGCTTGGCCTTTTTTGCGGGCTTTAGTTTCTCTACTGTCGATTTTCTTAATTCTTCCAGTCCTTTATCAAATCTTTTTATCGCTTTTTGAACTAACGGTTTGGTTATTTCTACTTCTCCGCTAAATTTTCCTTTGGATGTTTCGACATCCATGTTCCGTGGACCCAACTTTATATTCTTTAGCCGGGGACGAAATTCTTTTTCAGGTACTGTACTGGCATCATCATCTGTAGCCTCATCTGCGATTCTTATTG
>NZCP01000003.1 GCA_002686465.1 Candidatus Woesebacteria bacterium
CTTTTTTATTGCCGACTCCTCCGTACCAATTTTGTATTCTTTCTTGTCCATCAAAAATCATTATAGCACGAAACCCTAGAATTTTGACAATAGAGGACGTACGACTTAGAGTGAGTAGAGTTGTTTGAAATTCTTGATTGTAATTGAACCTCACGATTATAAACCGACTGGTTGGCAATAAAAAAGGCTACCGGACAGGGTAGCCTTTTTGAAAACTTCAAAACGAATTCAGAGACAAAAGAGTGTGCTAATTCAGTCCTTTGACGCTACGGTGTTTGATGTGTTTAAGAATTCGTGGCATTCGGTTACAGTTAGTCTATGGAGGTTATACCAATGCCCAAAGATTGGGTGGATTTCAAGAAAGTGAAAGAGACGGTGACTATGGAGATGGTCTTGGCTCACTACGGCTTAGAAATTCGCCGTGTGAACGCTACCTATCTTCGAGGGAAGTGTCCCTTGCCAACTCATACTTCCAGTGGAGGCAAGCCAAGTTTTGGGGTTCACACCCAGAAGAATGCGTGGGCGTGCCAATCAGCCTCGTGTGTCTCCGCTCGTGAAGAAAAAAAGGGCGGTAATGTCTTGGATTTTGTGGCGGTGATGGAAGGTTGTAGTATCCGTGATTCCGCTTTGAAACTCCAGAACTGGTTCTCTGTTAGTGCTTCCAACGAGAGACCGGCAGATTATGTACCCTCACGAGACAGGAAGAATGAGTCTAAAAAACTGGTTCGGGAAAAGAAAGATGAGCAAGAGTCAGATAAGACAAGTGTGGACGTGTCCTCGGTCGAGACCGAAGTTCCTAACAAACCTCTTGAATTTGCCTTGAAAAGCATTGATTCGACTCACCCTTACTTGAAAGCAAGAGGTATAAAGCAAGAGACTGCCGAATGTTTCGGAGCTGGCTACTTCTATGGCAAAGGCTCGATGAGTAATCGGGTAGTGATTCCAATTCACAACGAAGTAGGCGAGTTGATTGCCTACGCTGGACGGGCAGTTGATGATGAGACCGAACCAAAATACAAGCTCCCTAACGGCTTCAAAAAGTCGCTGGTGCTGTTTAATCTCTATCAGGCGATAGAAACTGGCGAGAAGCGAATAATTGTGGTTGAGGGCTATTTTGACTCTATGAAAGTCCTTCAAGCCGGATTTCCCTGTGTGGTCTCTCTAATGGGTTCGACCTTGTCAGAAGAGCAAGAAAAGCTCTTGGTTCAAAATTTCGATAGCGTTATCTTGTTGCTTGATGGTGATGAGGTGGGGCGGTCTGCCATTTCTGAAGTTGCTTCACGGCTTGTGCGGGAGGTTTTTGTGCGGGTAGTTGACGTGCCAGAGGGCAAGCAACCTGACCAACTGTCATCAGAGGAGTTACAGAATCTCCTTAAACGGTTTGAAGGGGGTGCATAATGGCTGTGCAACAGGATTTGTTTGGAAACCTTTTGCCTGAATCAAATCATACCGTATCGTTTCGAGCGTGGCAGGTACGAGAGGGGAATGTCTTGTATCGAGCGGGTACTCAACAGATGAGTACGACACACCTTCTAGCACACTTGCTCCGGAATCAGAAGACTGCGGAGCGGATTATGGAACGATTTGGAAGCCTCACTGCCATTGCTGAAGCATCAGTCACGGAGCTAAAGCAAGTTGAAGGTGTCGGTGTGGCGATTGCCGAAATGATACAGGTTGCGTGTGAGTTCAGCCGTAGGATTGCCCAATTAACACAGGAGAAGCGTCCCGAAGCAACTCACCCAAGACAAGTATATGACCTGCTTCGTGATGAGCTTGTTGGGCTTAAACAGGAAGTTTTGAAAGTGTTGCTGTTGGACACCAAAAACCGTGTAGAACACACGGAGACTGTGTTTGTGGGAACACTCAACTGCTCGGTCATTCACCCTCGTGAGATTTTNCGCTTGGCTATTCGGCAAAGTGCCTGTGCGATAATCGTTGCACATAACCACCCNAGTGGNACGGCGTCTCCATCAAAAGAGGATATTCGAGCGACTAAGCAAATCGTNNAAGCTGGTGAGCATATTCAAATCCAAGTTTTAGACCATGTCATCGTTGGTAGAGAGGGGTATTTTTCGATGAAAGAGGAAGGGTTGTTATGACAGAGCAACTGTTTCTACTTGAGCCGGATATAACTGTTCTTCGTCCGGTTGTGATTGAAGGAAGTCATCGTCGTTTATTTGTTGTGATGGAGAATGATTATTACGATACTAAGATGATAGATGCTTACTGGCTAGTCTCACACTTCCCTAATGTAAAAACAGAATATGTTACAGATGCTTATGATGCGAGTAAAAGGCTGAGAGGGGTATTATTAGAAGGGCTTTGCGAATCCCCTATAGAAAAGCAACTCTACCAACAACTGGTTAGGCATAATCTTTATACAGGGCTTGAATTGCAGTATGATAAAATACCTGAAGTTAACACTCGATTAGACTTCGCCTATCCTAAAAAGAAAATTGCTATTTACTGTGATGGACATGATTACCATGAACGAACAAAAGAGCAAGCAAAACGTGATAGAAGTCAAGCGAAACTCCCACTTAACCACCAAACACACTATTAAACCATTCTTTCCAAAAAGGAATCTCTTCTTTAATTTCTTTCTTAACTTCCTCATCATTAACAAACAAAACAGTTTCTCCGGGGAATTGTAATTGCAAACTTTCTCTAGCAACTTCTTCTACAAATGCATCAGTTTCAGCTTCTTTAACTGAATCTTCCAATCTTTCATTCTCATCTTCGGCATTCCTAATTTCACCTTCTAAAAACCCAACACTGCTTCTAGAGATAGAACCTCCTTCATGACGTCTAAAAAACAAAAAGACAAGCAACCCAATCAAAACCACTAAGATCAAGCTAAAGCGTTTCTTCCCTATTACCATTAGTAAACAACTTCTTAATTGCTCCTAACTCTGGAGAACGTAACAACAAAGAGATAACAACATAAAAACCAATTCCGACGACACTAGCAACTATAGTTTGAGATAAAACTCCAACCCCTGTGTAGGTGTTAACGTAAGGATCCATAAGGTAAAGAGCTTCTCTGGTAGCCAAAGCTGCAACCAAAGAAGAACCTAATACTTTCAAAACTGAAATTGCCACTCCCCTATCATGAGTTCTTAAGATAGGTAGACGACCACGAAGGGTTAACCATAAGAAAAGGAATTGAGCAAAGCTACCCAAAGTTAACGCTAAAGCTAATCCTTTCACTCCTAACGATGGTGCTAAAGCTAAACTAGAAACAATATTAACAATTAACAGAACTAAACTTCCTAGTAATGGAGTTTTTGTATTCTCTAGGGCATAAAACGACCGGAGTAGCAAAAGAATCAACCCCTGGGCGATCATTGAGATAGCAAACAAACCAACCGTATCCAATGTCTTGATAGTAGCCGGCCAATCAAACGCACCACTACCATACAATAATCTAACAATTTGAGCTCTTAAGATAAACAACAAAGCGGAAGACGGAACTAAGAAGAATACAATCTGCCTAAATGTATTAGAAAAGTTTTCTGCTAACTTAGTCCAATCTTTCCGAGCAGCCATTAAAGACAAAGTTGGAAAAGCCGCAATCGCAAAAGACATACCAAAGATAGTTATAGGAAAATCTTGTAATGGTTTAGCAAAATTATAGAAAACAGCCACGGAACCGGCTGTTAAAGTAGAAGCAATGCTAGTAACAACAAACAAATTAACTTGATTAACAATCAAAGCCAGACTTCTTAAAGGGGCTAAACGAACAATTCTTTTAAAACCAGAATCTTTGAAATTAACTTTCCAATTGGGTCTAAACCCGGAAAACCCTATAGTTGGAACCTGAACTAACAAATTTAACAATGCCCCGAAGATAACACCAACTGCCAACCCCTGTAATCCCCATAAAGGATAAAACCAAACAATCCCAATAATTATTCCAATATTGTAAAGAATCGGAGCAATTGCAACTACTAAGAAGTGGCGAAGAGATTTCAAAGCATCACCAAACAACCGACTTACTCCTAAAATGATAGGAGACAAGAACAAAATCCTTGTAATCTCTAAAGTCTTCTGCAACTTCTCCGGAGAAAAACCAGGAAGCAACCATTTCAACAAAACAGGAGCTAAGACCAACAACACCAAAGACAAACCAGCTAAGAAGATCAATAAAATATTTAAAACATTCCCAGCAAATTCCCAAGCATCACTCTCTGACTTCTTTTCTAGGTAAGACGTAAAGACAGGAATGAAACCAGCTGACAAAAACCCAGCTACTAAAATTGTAAAAACTAAATCAGGTATCCGGAAAGCCGAAGTATAAATATCAACAACATCTCCTGCTCCAAACAAATGAGCTAGTATCTTATTCCTAACTAATCCTAATACTCCACTTAAAAAAGCCGATAACGATAGAATCGCAGCAGCTGAAGTAATAGTCTTAGATCTAGCGTTTAAAAATCTAGGGGTTTTCATAAAACCAAGATGTAATCTTACAACACAAACGCCCCGTCTACAACGGGGCGCCCATGTTAATACCTTTCTAAGATCTATAAGCCGGATTCTGTTATCGATACTCATCTATCTTTGCCTCTACCCACTCACTACTTTTCGAAATAGCAGTGAACTGTTTGAGTTGCACCGAGCAGGGTTTGCCTATGCGTTAAACATCACTATTTAACCGGTGTGCTCTTACCACACCTTTTCACCCTTACCTACCGAAGTAGGCGGTTTTCTTTCTGTTGCACTTTCCCTAGGATTTCTCCCGGTTAGTTTGCACTAACTACTCTTGTCCTAGTTAAAAAACTAGGGGTGTCCGGACTTTCCTCTCCCTAAAAGGAAGCGAGTATCCGATCTTTAAAAGGTGTTTGCACCATATCACAGAAAAACAGCTTTGTAAAGATTGCTAACCAAAAGCCAGTAGGTTACACTAAGAGCATAAATTAGGAGTATTCGAATAGTCGAATACTCCGCACATCTACAATTTTTGCAACACAATTTCCAGAAGGGAATAATCGAATCCGAGCGATCACTCCCTTCTGTTTTTATACTTCAAAAATGCTATAATTTAACCGTGGGCCCAGGGAAGGTTCCCAGATCCGATTTGACATCTGGTCTTCGGGGTTCGATTCCCCGTGGGTCCACTTTCGACGAATTGTTTCTATCAAACGCCTGTTTTTCCGCAAGAATAGGCGATAATTGGGTGGTTGCAAATCCTGAAAAGTGATACATCGGCTTTTTGGGAAAAATCAAACCCTGTAACTGGATCTTTTGTTCGTAGTTGGCTTCTTGCCAGAATTTTGGTAGCGTGCCAATAAGGCTGAAAACGTAATCGACTGCTTCGTCAATATTAAAGTCTTCAACTTGGGTTTCAGTTAGAGCGATCTGCTCTTTTTTGATACTGTCTTTCACTACAGCGAATGATATTTTGAAATCCTCATCATCCAACAGGTCTTTTTTCTTCATGTCGATTAGTCGCAACTTTTCTTGCTCCAAGTCCTCAATTCGTTTCGTTAGTCTTAGTCGATCCTTATTGAGCTCCTTATACTTCTTTTTCCAAACATCAAGTATTACTGCTTTGAAAGGTTTTAAAAATGCGTCTTTGCCTTTGATATTTTCTAAGTATTCTACAAACTCGGATTCAAATTTTTCCTTGCTCACCGACTTAGATTTTTTAGAAGGGCATTTTTTATGATAGCATTTGTAGTACGGGTAACTGCCGCCATTGCCAGTTGAAAATCCTGCTGTCATCGGTCGCCCACAGTAGGCACAGACAACAAAATGCCTGAGTGGGAAGTGTTCATTGTGAGACTGGCGTGAAATATTTTCACCTCTGCTTCGTTGTTGCAATATCTCCTGGCACTTCCAAAAGATGGTTTCATCCACCAAATGTTCGTGCTGACCGATAATTTCTTGCCCCTTAACCGCCATAATACCGATGTAAAACTTGTTACGCACCATGCGGTTCATCAGTTGGGGTGATATTTCTTTGCCTCTCCAGGTTCTGAGTCCTCGTTTGTTGAGCATTCGTCGCACATCTTCTAACGCATATAAGCCTGTAGCAAATTTTTCTAACCCCCATCCAATAAGCGGTGCTCGTTGTGGGTCTAGAATGACGGTCTTTCTTCCTATCTCATCTAGAGTATTGAGATATCCGAACGAAGCCTTCCAACACCAAAAGCCTTTTTCAGCCTTAGTCATCATGCACGAGGACACTCGTTCGCTTCTAACGTCATTATCAAATTGAGCACTCGCCGCCATAATGTTGCCTATGTACCTGCCTGTGGGTGTTTCGTCGATTGCTTCGGTGCTGGACTCAAGCTTGATTTTCAGTTTACTCAAAAGAACCAAGATATTAGTATAGTCGTTTAAGTTTCTCGACAGGCGATCAACTTTGTAGACAATAACCGAATCGATTTTATTGCTGTGCGTGGTGCAATATTTGAGCATGGCTTGTAGCCCTGGTCGGTTGGTCGTCTTGGCGGAGATACCATCATCGTGAAACTTTTTAATCACCTTCACTCCAGTTCTTTCCGCAAATCGAGAGCAGTCATTTTGTTGGTGTTCTAAGCTAACTCCGAACTGAGCTTGGTCTTCGGTTGAGACTCGGTAATAGATGACGCCGTTTTTAGTTTTATTTTGTGTA
>NZCP01000004.1 GCA_002686465.1 Candidatus Woesebacteria bacterium
GAGCCGAGAGATGGTGCATGGCCGCCGTCAGTTCGTGTCGTGAGATGTCCTGTTAAGTCAGGCAACGAACAAGACCTATACCTACATTTGCTAGCGGGTCCTTTAGGACGACCGAGAACAATGTAGGGACTGCCTTCGAAAGAAGGAGGAAGGTGTAGGCAACGGTAGGTCTGTATGCCTCGAATCTCCTGGGCTACACGCGCGCAACAATGGTAGGGACAATGGGATGCCACTCCGAGAGGAGAAGCCAAACCTCAAAACCCTATCCAAGTCCAGATTGAGGGCTGCAATTCGCCCTCATGACGATGGAATTCCTAGTAATCGGATCTCAACAGGGTCCGGTGAACATGTCACTGTGCCTTGCACACACTGCCCGTCAAGCCACTCGAGCAGGGCCTTGGTGAGGTCGTATTGTTTTGATACGTTCGAATCTGGGCTCAGTAAGAAGGGTTAAGTCGTCACAAGGTAGCCGTAGGGGAACCTGCGGCTGGATCACCTCCTATTATTTTTATAATAATACTAACTAGTTTTTGTTTAGCTTATGTTAACACTCAGTCGTCGTTTTGTCAACTATATTCCATGGGCCTGTAGCATAGTCTGGAAAGAATTTATTTTCTTGGAAACTAATGCATCGCCTTTGCAAGGCGGGGATCTCGGGTTCGAATCCCGACGGGTCCATCTTATTTCAAAGCTTAAATCATATGTACATAAGTTTTAAAAAACCACCTTGTCCTATCTTTAGTTATGAATCTTACTCACAGATGGCGTCTATTTCTTACAAGTTTAGCATTAACAAGTATGATTAGTTGTGCATCAATAAAAAAAGAAGATCCATCTGTTTATCCTATCACTCCCAAACAAGAAACTCCGTCCCCAAATACTAGTTTATCAGATTATCCACCGCCGTTTATCGATCCAAAAGCAAAAGAGTTTGATTACCTTGAGGAACTTACAGGAAATAAAGATGTGGCCGATACGATAGGCATGATTGATGTTAGGAGAGCTCCACTATTAGAGCTTTCACTTAGAGACTTCTCACGTCCCACTCCTCGACAACGATTAGAAAGGTTCGTAGTCGCAGCCCCAGAGAATATGACAGAAAGATGGGCTCGGTTAAAATTCGTTAGACAATATGGAAAAGGTGGGCATATAGATTACGAATCTCGCGTTTATCCATGGACGCTTCCCCCCAAATAAATCTTTCTAATTCTCTAAACATCCTCTCAACTTCTAGCCAACAGTTTTAAATATCATTACACTTTCACGAACACTATGCACGACGTAATTATCATTGGCGGCGGCGCAGCCGGTTTAGGTGCGGCACTTTATTGCGCAAGATATAATTTAAAGACATTACTGATTGCAAAAGAGTTCGGCGGCACAGGAAACATTGCACATCAAGTCGATAATTGGATTGGTGAGCCCGGAATTTCTGGAATGAAACTAATGCAAAAATTCATCAAACATGTAGACAGTTACAAAGTACAAAGACTAACAGAAGAAGTAAAAAGTATCACAAAAAATTCAGAAGGGACATTCTCAGTTAAGGCAGAAAAAACTCACAAAACAAAAACTATTATTTATGCGTTAGGCATGACACACAGAAAATTAGGTATCCCCGGCGAAGAAGAGTATGCTAGTAAAGGCGTACACTATTGCTATACCTGTGATGGGATTTTATATAAAGACAAGACTGTAGCTGTTGTTGGAGGCAGTGACGCCGCAGCATTAGGCGCATTATTTCTTGGCCAACATGCAAAACAAGTCTACGTATTATATAGAAAAGACAAACTCCGAGCAGAACCTATTTCTTCGAAACAAGTATACGAGCATCCAAAAATAAAAGTCATCCATAATGTAAACGTAACAGAATTCAAAGGAGAAGCCATGTTAAAGTCAATCACGTTAGACAACGGAAAAACAATGGATTTAGACGGTGTGTTTATAGAAATAGGGCATATTCCTCTAAGCAATTTAGCAAAAGAAGTTAAAGTGAAGATAAACGATCACGGTTTTATAGAAGTTGATCAAACACAAACCACAAACGTAAAAGGATTCTTTGCGGCAGGGGACATAACAACAGCACACACCCTAAAACAATTTATTACGTCAGCTGCAGAAGGGTCAGTTGCTGCAGAATCAGTTTATCGTTACTTGACGAAAGAAAATAACAAATAAAAAACATTTATAAAAGGCTTTAGCATTACCTCTTTCATGAAGCTATACACAACACGTGAATTTATTAGCACAGTGGGACGGTTTACACTTGGAACAGCGATAGGGTGGGGACTTGTTTCCTGTGGAAAGGACAGCAAAGATAATTCCAATCCATTAATAGAAGAGCCTGAAGTATATCTCATTAACGATCAATTTGATCAGCCAGAGATCAATCAATTACATTGGGTAACAGGCAAAATGATTGTTCAAGATGATCCAAGACTTCCCATATTTCTCGGAAATCAAGGGATCCCTTACCATCCAGCAACGGTCAATCACAGGATAGACACACAAAATAGTTTATTAGAAATGCGTATAGATTCTGCCAATATTGCAGCAAACACTTCAGGCCCTAGTGGATGGGTACGAACAGTAGAAAATCTTAATAACGGAAAAAATATCGAAATAGAATGGGACGGAAACTATGAGATGCCTTTGTTCTTTAACTACGGAGGAAATCTAAACGATCGTGTCAGTGTACAAATCGCATACGAGCCTATGCCTAGACCTGAAGTCTTTAACGGCAACCCTGTTGGGCCAGCAGACCTAGGAGAAGGAAAACTAGATTTTGCAGTAAATTTATATGCAGGAAACGGTGAATTCATACCAGAACTGGGCCCTGACGAAATTGCTAATGGGGAAGCAAAACCACGTTTAGATCAATCAGTAGCATGGAAGATGCAAATTAAAGGGAAAGAAAACAAAGCTATACTTTATGATCATAACCAAAACCAACTTGGCGAAGCAGATCTTGATCCTAATCGTCCATGGCATTTCCAAATAGTTACCGCATGCGCTATCAGCTCAAACATCGACCCTCGTACAGGGATATATCGCATCAAAAAATTCACAGCAAAAGTGATCTAACCAAAGTTTGAATAAGAAGTGTATGGTTAGTAGGTTTCTAAACGTCATAAAGAAAACGTTACTATGTCATTAATAAATAAAGTAAAATCATGGTTTATGTACTCAACCTATTGCCTTACGGCAACTTTTCTCGCAGGCATTGCCCAACCCAGCTGGAGTCAATCTAGTGAACATAGTCAACAGCGACCAATTTATTTCACCACCAGCACTCAACGCAAATTTCCGACAAGACAAATGGTTCGTGTTATTGAACCAATACGATTACAAGCAAGTGACGAATTTGGTTTTCTTACGCTTGCCGGTTATCAAAACGAGACGTCTAGATTAGTAGAGGCATTCCCAGACCAAATTTTAGCAACCATGGAGGCTATCAACGAAGATTTGTTTACTGAACTCACAGGTACTTACCAAACAGGCGAAGACGAATTTACGATTCCTATCATCTCTAGGGATGTTGATTTTAATGGATCACCAGTAACAGAACATTTTATGAGGAATATACCGCTTGTGGATTATTCTAGGTTAGATCAAGTTCCCGGAAAAGAGCACTTTATCCCTTCAGAAGTTTCTCAATCGATCTGGGAAATACCTATAGAAGATGGGATTACGCAACAAGTGTTGCGACATAGTAAGGTTACAGTTGATCAGACAGGCCAGCAAGTATTAATTACTAATCGTAAGGGTCTAGTAGGTTTAACGAGACAAATTACGGATCCAACGTTATCTAACACCATTTGGCAAGATTTAGACTACCCGGTTACCATTTTCCAAGAAGAATTCCCCTCAGTAACAGCATACCCGCATTCTATTAACCACGAATTGATCCTCGAGCCGGAGGCGGCACGTAATTACGCAACACAGTTCGATCAGTCAGCAACAGTGCCACAGGAAATTCAACAAGGAATACTGGACACCTACATGAGTTTTGAGCATGCACATTTACAGTCTACCAAAAAAGCGATGGAAGTGACGTTTAGGAAAGAATTAAAATTGGCTAGTAAAAACGCATCCTTTGCCCAACGAGTCACCATGGCTCACACGATTTCAACAGTATTCGCAAAGACCTATGACTTTGATATTAAAGACGGCGGCATATTTGGGACTGGCAATATCACAATAGAAGACGTAATAGCTGCCGCAACGAAAGCAGCGGTAACGGGATCAAATACCCCTATTGCAGTGTGCCGGCAACACACTGATTGGCTCACTAGGGTAATGTCTCAAGATTTGGGTTTAGACGCAGGGTCGCTTACGCTCGCAACTGACCGCTCACCTCATGCCATCTCTTTTCTTCGGGATCCAAAAACACGAAATATAATCCTCCTTAATTACTCACGCCTAACAAGCACGGACACGGCATCTTTAACCGAGGCAATGAGTTTCGTGGAACGAGAAAACCAAGTCATCTCCCCAGGATTTGCTTGGGTCGTTGATGACCAAGGGAATTATCTTACAAAAGTGAGATCACAAGCAAGCAACGACCTCTACGAAGTCAGTTTAGTCACTTTACCCAATGATATGATTAAACAAACATTCTTACCACATAGAGAACTTCCAGATGCCCGGATTGACGTTCAATTAACCGACCGCCTCTCACGTATTATTATTCAGGACTCAAATTGGGCTACGTCAGCATTTTTTCTTAACAGTAGCCCTGAACCGTATCATAGTCTTGCAAAACTCACAGGCGTTTCAGCAAAAAAAGAAATATCATGGCTACCGATTACCATTAACGGATCCCTAATGAACCGTCTTTTTAAAAGTTATAGGGACCAAAACGGTGGCGAGGATTGGGAGATTTTATTTGGGATACACTCAGATCATCACTGGCAAAAGCAGACTAATTTCTTAGATATAGAGTTAATGCACCAAAGTTCAGGCATAATGACTTACAATTTTTCCAAGGGAGACTTTTCTACTAGAGTAAAGTCCTTTGAAGTAGAATCAGCATTGGGGCTAAAAGGATCTTATACACTTGGTTCCATTGATGGATACACATTCATTATACCCAATTTTTCTCTTGGCTCAAGGAAATTACAAGGGGGATATCTTGGTGCAACCGAAATATTCCCGCTCCTCACCAACACTAAAGTGCAGAGCGGATTAACATGGGAGGCTAAAAAAACGGATTTTAACCTAGATAGTTTTCTAGAGCGAGATAAGCTTTTTACAGGGATAGGCATAGGTTTCACGGCAGCTTATCAAGGGACACCTCACCCTGTTTTAGCTTTTGAGTTTTCCAATGAAATTTCTCGTCATCCCTCACTCGTATCGGATCGAAAAGTAATCATTGCAAGCATTGAGATCGGAGATATTGATGGGCTAAGTACACATTTAGGATTACACTTAGAGCGAGGGATACAGAACAGATCTTATTTAGAGGCGGGAATCACCTACCGATTTAGGTAAATAAAAACCTTTTTAATCCTATTTTCAACCCTAAATCATCTTATGGTACAAATTATAGAAATGAGTTTTGAAGGTTCTAATCCCTATATTAATGATGATCAAAAGATCCTAAGAGATGTCCTAGAACCTAAAGGCCTATATGATGATCAGTTCGGCTACTATCCTTTTAATGTAGACGCTCTTAAAATGATGAAAGAAAAGGGTTATGCACCTTCTTTAATAGAATTAAATGATGATGGAAATTTTTTACCTTTGTTATATTTAGTAAACACAGGGTCACGTTTTGAAATTGGTAATCCCAATGACTCAACAAATGAAGAAGAAAAACTACCTCATAGGTTAGGATTAGATCAATCAGACACAAACAAAGCCGCCTTCACAGTATACCATCGAAGTCATCTTCAACTCTCTGATCATAGTGATCAAAACTTCAAATTTAAAGAAAAAGGGAAAGAACTTGAAGCAGTTGCAGGTATCGTAATTGTATCACCGGTTCATGGTAGAGAAGAGAAAGAAAGAAGAAATTATACCTTATTCGGACCTAATGTGTAGTGCATTTAGTAAATAAAAAATAAAAACAAAACGCTTATAAACACTCCTGGAATTACTCTATTATTCTTAATACCTCATGCCGCTCACAAAACGATACAGTTATGAGCAAAGGGTATCAAAGATGTATCACAACATCATATTGATATCATGCAATGGAGCACAAGAGTTTCTGTATTGGTCAAGTACCCTATTAGGTGGATGACTAGGCTCAAGTCAGCGAAGAAGAACGTGGCAAGCTGCGATAAGGCTAGGGGAGGCGCATGCATCCTTTGATCCTAGCGTTTTTGAATGGGACTTCCCGATGGTTTTTAATCATCGATCTGAAACATGATCGCGAACTTGGGGAATTGAAGCGTCTTAGTACCCAAAGGAAAAGAAATCAATTGAGATACCGTGAGTAAGAGCGACTGAAAACGGTATAACGTAAACTGAATAGGCACAGGTAACTGTGTCCACATGTGGTGTTTGGACTTACATTTCGTCTGGTACGTATTACAAGAAGTCTTCTGGAAAGAAGTGTCATAGAAGGTGATAGCCCTGTAATGTAATATGAATCAGATTAGTAAGTATCCTGAGTAGTGTCCCTTGGAAATGGGGCATGAATGTGGGAGACAAAAACTTCCAACGTTAAATATGTCTTGAGACCGATAGCGAATCCAGTATAGTGATAGAATGTTGAAAAGTACCCGGAGAGCGGGTGTGAAAAGAACCTGAAACCTAATAGGTAGAGTAAGATACGGCATTTAGGTGTTGTATCGTACGTTTCGAATAACGGGCCAGGAAGTGTATGTTTGTGGCGAAACTAAGTATCGAAGATACAAAGTTGTAGCGAAAGCGAACGTGTTGCAATACTTTATTGTATGAGAACACAAGGTATGAAAATGCCCACAGTCACAGGTGTACGACCAGAAACCAGGCGAACTAACCCGGGGCAGGATGAAGCGAGGATTATACCTCGTGGAGGTCCGAAGAGTTTCTATGGGCAAGTGTTCTTATGACCTTGGGTTAGGGGTGAAAAGCCAATCGAGCCTGGTGATAGCTGGTTCCTGCCGAAGTAGGCCTTAGTCTAGTCTTAACGGAGATAGTATATCCGGTAGAGCTACGGATTGAGGATTAAGGGGACGAAAGTCCTCGGTTCTCTGTTCAACTCAGAATGGATATACATCGTAGATGTTAGGATACGCGGTCACGGGGTAAGCCTGTGTCCGGAAAGGGGAACAACCCCAACCTTGATTAAGGTCCCAAAATACTAATTAAGTGTTAAAGGGTGAAAGGTGTGATGATTCAGAGACAGCGGGGAGGTATGCTTAGAAGCAGCAATCCTTTAAAGAAAGCGTAATAGCTCACCCGTCAAGAATCATTGCCCTGAAGATGGACGGGGCTAAATTAGTTACCGATATCAAGGACCAGCAATTTTTTAATTGCTGAGTGGTAGGCAGGCATGATGCAAGGACTGAAGCGTTAACGTAAGTTGACGTGGACCTTGTATCAAAGAGAATCCTGGTGGTAGTAGGATCAATACAGAGTGAGAGTCTCTGGTACCGAAAGGGATAAGGGTTTCTCAGCAATGTCGATCAGCTGAGAGTAAGTTGATCCTAACCGAGCTCCTAATCGGACGTTCGGGAAAGGGGAAACGGTTAATATTCCGTTACTATGTAGATACATACGGCGACGTAGGCTATGTGTTTGACGTTTTAGGCTAGGTGTACATCTAATGTCTTGGATGCTAACGAGCATAGGTCAGGGGAGTATCGTTATGATGAGATCCTGAGCAAAGCTTGGAATGGTAAACCTTTGGTTTATTACGCTAACGCCCAGAACCCGTGAAAAAAGCACAAAGACGGATTCTACATATTCATACCCAGAACCAACACTGGTAATCCTAGGTGAGAAGCCTAAGGTACGAGGGAGATAATCTAACTTAGGGAATTCGGCAAATTAGTCCCGAGCCTTCGGCATAAGGGATCCCTGCGATGGTGTTCTATGGATGCTATTACAGGGCTCAGTAACAAGGGGGGTCCGACTGTTTAACAAAAACTTAACTTTTCGCAAACCCGTAAGGGCTAGAATGAAAAGTGACGTCTGCCCAGTGCCTGCACTTGAAACTTCAGTTCAATGAAGCTAAGAACAGGTAAACGGCGGGAATAACTATAATTCTCTTAAGGTAATACCAATCTAAAGTTGCCTTAGTAAAATTTGGCTATTTGCGGGAACATCTGAGTATCCCACACTACCTAATCGTAGAGTTTACGGTGAATGTAGGCAAGAAGTTATAAACTTTAAAACCTATAAGGTAAAAATGTGATGGGTGCAGACAATCCGCAGGAAAGACTAGATAAGAAATGGATAGTTGGATTTGTTGATGGTGAAGGATGTTTTCATGTTGCAATTAATCAACAACATAAAATGACGATTGGGTGGCAAGTGCTACCCGAACTTCGAGTCGTTCAACATAAAAGGGATAGACAAGTCCTTGAACGAATGCGAAAAACATTGAATGTTGGCGTAGTTCGAGTCAATAATAAAGATAGACTTGAGTTACGTGTAAGAAAATTAAGCGAGCTTAATTACATTGTAACGTTTTTTGAAAAACATCCGCTCATGACAACGAAACATCAAAACTTCATCTTGTTTAAGAAAATAATCTTAGCAATGAATGAGAAAAAACATCTAACACGTGATGGACTAACAGAAATTGCAAAAATAGCAGCAAAAATGAATCGAAAAGTTCGGTCACGTTATCTAGAATCCTCAGAGACCATACGCCAAACACGTAGTACGTGAAGATATGGTCCGACCCTCATAGCGATATGAGGAGACAATCCGAAATGGTTGTCCGCCACAATTGTGGTTTGTACCTTCAAAATGAAGGGAAAGTAACAGTGGTGAACGAAATGCCTTGCCGTTTGAATGACGGCCTGCATGAATGACGTAACGAGATCCCCACTGTCCCAAGTTAGAATCCCCCGAACACACCATCCTGGTGCAAAGGCCAGGGACCTCTAGTGGGAAGCAAAGACCCCGTGAAACTTTACTACAGCTTGTTGTTGCGATGTGAATTGTGATGTGCAGTGTAGGTGGGAGTCGCTCGAGGCTTGGTTCGCCAGAATCAGGTTGAGACGAAAGATGAGACACCACCCTTCTTAATTTACATTGCTTACTAAAGAATTACTCTTTAGGACAGCGATAGGTGGGTAGTTTGGCTGGGGCGGCACCCTGCTGAAATGGTATCAGTAGGGCCCAAAGATCAGCTCAGTCCGGTCAGAAATCGGATGTTGAGTGCAAGAGCATAAGCTGGTCTGACTGTGTCCTTCACAGTACGGGACGCAGGACGGAAACGTTGGTCTAGCGAACCTCTATGCCCCTATTTTTGAGGGCTAGAGATGACAGAAAAGCTACTCCGGGGATAACAGAGTGGTCGCGCCTAAGNGCTCANATCGACGGCGCGGTTTGCTACATCGATGTCGGCTCGCCGTATCCTGGCTGTGCAGAAGCAGCCAAGGGTGAAGGTGTTCACTTATTAAAACGGCTCGTGAGCTGGGTTCAGAACGTCAACTTACAGGCGTTGCATAATCGTAAGGTTATGAATAATAAAATCGGCTCATATCGGTGAAACCTAAATCTTTAGTTCATTGTCCGATCGAACAACGGACAAGTGGACAAGTGTGCGCGTAAGATTTAAGTACCTGCATACATTAAAGACAAGGCAATACCGAGGGAAGGTGAGATTAGTGGGTAGGTAATAATGCTTGTAACAATACATTATCCTATCATTAACATTGATCTTTACCCCCGTAGAGACTGAAGCATTTTGCTGAGAGTTTCGCACAGTGTTGCGAGGCTAATACGCCGATCTCCTTTTTGCAAGAAAAGGATGATGGTATAGTCCATGCCATTTCGAAAGGAATGGATTCTCATGCGTGAGACAGTTTGTTCGATATCTACTAGAGGTGTTGAGTGTCTGCGAGCAAGGACCATTTAGTACGAAAGGAACAATGGTTCGTGGCCTCTGGTGATCGGTTATCTTGCAAGGTAGGCCGAGCAGCTACGCCATATGATCATAAGAGCTGAAAGCATCTAAGCTCGAAGGATCTCTCAAAACGAGACACTATTTTTGAACTCCTGTAAAAGACAGGTTTAATGGGACTGGAGTGTACGCATCAAGGCAACGAGATGTTTAGCTTGCAGTTCCCAATCGTTCAATGACTTTTTTTACAGAAACAATTGTGCTCCTTTGTATGTATCATCTTTTTTTTTATTATAGAAGAATTTTCTAAGGTTAGTTTTATGTTATTGTTTTACTATACGTATAGATACTTCACCAAAATAGTGATATACGCTTAAAAATTAAGGATTTGAAATCACAACATTTTCGCAAATCCAACACTTATATAAACCAGTAGTTCTTTATCTATTTTGTAGGTAGACACCTAACTGACGCGCATTTATGCGTGTGGAAAGTCCGCCCACATATCAACTGCTGCACAACAGTGCGTGTGAAAACACGGGCAACGGTTCAGAGACGAAACGTCTGCATTGGTGCGATGAGCGCTTGCGAGGCACTCAGTAATGAGTGTTAGACTAAGACCAGCCGAGCTATACGGATGCAGGATCGATGAAACGACCAGGTCCAGCGGGTGTGCAAGCCTTTGTGGTGCTTAGTTAAATGTTAGGATCGACATATTCCTGTCAAGGACTGTCGAACAGAAGGCGGCTTACGTCTTATCTACAACTTACAAAAAAAATGGCAGACAACAAAATACAAATGCCCTCAAGTCAAGGCGGTTTAGTGTCTTATCATGACGAATATAAAAGTCGTTTTATGATAAAACCAACAACTGTTGTGATTTTAATTGTAGTAGTAGTCGCTTTGATTATTACGTTACATATTGGGCTGTTTTAAAGAAGATCGGTTCCTTTGATGATATTATAAAGACTTCTTCTATCAGGATATTCATTTATCATTTCTCTAATGGTCTGTCCCCCGACTAAAATTCTTCGCATAACTTCGCCAATAAAAGGCGAAACATCCATAATATCGATTCTCTCTGCTAAGCTTTGAGCTCTAGCTCTGTCCTCCATCGACGCAAGGTGTACTCTAAAACGTTCTTGAAAATAGGGGTGTGAATTAGTAACAGTCAATGAATCAATATCTGAGTCCTCATAATTTACAAAAAAGCTATTGCCCCATTTATCAAACCCAAACCCATGAGTAATAAAGGCATTAATTTTGCTAAACCCAGATGCTTTAAAATCACTTGAAGATGTAATCAGAGTCCCTGCACTTGCTAATATATCATCTTTAACATTACCTACGTCTTCATCGTTATTTCTACCCTGATCATAAACACCTCTAGAGTGAGTTGAGTTATCATCTTTTGATCGTGTTTTCCCACAAAGCATCGCCTGCACTGGTCCATCTTCAGGGTTATCTGTGTACCCTTGCAATTTGTTAATTTCTACCGCTTGATCGGTACAATCTTTCATCGCTCCAAAATCCGGTGCAAGCACTTTCAACTGTGATAGAGTTTCTTCTAGTTTATTTTCCGGAACACCTTCTGTATGTTTTCGGCTAATGTAATCTGCAGCTAATGGTTCGGACCACAATAGTTCAGCATCTGGTGCATCATTTCCACCAAAGGTCCCTTCACTTTCTTCAGAATGTAAGTCCAATATTAACGTTTCGTCAACACCACAAGTCTTCAAACACATCAGGACCGTTTTCATAGACGGCGGACCTCTTCTTGAATCAGTCTTTTCTTCTCTAGAATATGGTAAATATAACGGCACATAAGTCACTTTTTTAGCCTTCCCTGTATGCTTTGCCGCTGAGGCTATCAGCATGGTTTGAAAAAGTTCGTGATTTGTGTTCCAAACAGACCCGACCAAAAAGACATGTCTTCCTCTTACGCTTTCCAAAATTGTTGGTTTAGTTTCACAGCCAAAAGTATATGGAGAATTAGGCATCGGGTCTCCTGGCCCTTGAAAAGATTCATATTTGACCTTACAAATAGGTTCATTTAAATATTTCGAAAGCAACTCAGCAAACGGTTCATCGTAAGTTGCTTTCATAAGCACTGGACCGTTAACCTCTTTCATAATTTACATTCGTTCACTTGATTCTATTTATAAAAATTATCGTCATTAACAACATAGAATAATAATATTA
>NZCP01000005.1 GCA_002686465.1 Candidatus Woesebacteria bacterium
ATCAAATACGATCCAGAAAAAACAGATGATTTAGACTACCTTCGAAATATTACTTGGAATTTTTATCATACTAGGTTTGTTTGTATTGATGCAGCTAATGGATATACGTCAAGGTTTTGTGACTTTATTAAACGAGTCAGAGAAGAGCATCCCGCTCTTATTATTATAGCGGGAAATGTTGTCACTGGTGAAATGACAGAAGAGATTATATTAAGTGGAGCAGATATTGTTAAAGTGGGTATTGGTAGCGGAAGCGTTTGCACTACTCGTACGCAAACTGGTGTCGGTTATCCCCAACTCTCAGCAGTTATCGAATGTGCAGATGCGGCTCACGGTATTGGTGGCCACATTATGGCTGACGGCGGTTGTGTCTGCGCTGGTGATATTGCCAAAGCTTTTTGCGCTGGTGCTGATTTTGTTATGCTTGGCGGTATGCTGGCGGGACATGAGGAATCTGCTGGTCAAGAAGAAGTAGTGGACGGAGAGAAATATAAAGCTTTTTACGGTATGAGTTCTGATACTGCTATGGATAAATATCATGGCGGAGTTGCAAGTTATCGTTCGTCAGAAGGAAAAACAATAAGAGTAAAACATCGTGGACTTATAAAAGATACCGTGGAGAGTATTCTTGGTGGCTTACGCTCTACTTGTACTTATATTGGTGCTAAAAAATTAAAAGATATGCCGAAATGCGCTACTTTTGTGAGGGTATCTCAGCAATCTAATGAAGTTTTTGGAAAAAATTGATGAATGTTAATTTAATATCGATTACCAAACCAGTTGATGGAACCGTAATTACGGCAGCACATGGAGGAATGGATGCGGAGGACTTAATAGCGTATTGCGCTAGGGTTTCTAACCCCAAGAATCAAATGAATACTGCTACTGCTCCGAAGCTCATTAAATTTTTAATTAAGCACAAACACTGGTCGCCCTTTGAGCTTACGAGCATGTGCGTCGAAATAAAAACAAGTAGAGCTATTGCTACTCAGATTCTACGTCATAGAAGCTTTTCCTTCCAAGAGTTCTCTCAGCGTTATAGTGAAGCGACAGAGCTTGAGGATTATGAGCTACGCAAACCTGCGGAGAAGAATAGACAAAGCAGTAGTGAAGCATTTAAGAATAAAGGACTTGGATCTGTTTACCATATTGCAAATAGAGCGATGAGGGGGGCAATGGTAGCTTATCAAGATTTACTTGATGCTGGTGTAGCCAAAGAATGTGCAAGGGCAGTGCTTCCATTAAATACGAAAACTACCATGTATATGAATGGAACAGTTCGCAGTTGGATTCATTACATCAATTTGAGAACAGAAGAAAATACACAAAAAGAACACAGGGACGTGGCTTGCGCCATCCAAGATATTTTTGTTAAACAATTCCCGAATACAAGCGAAGCTCTCAATTGGATTGAAAAAAAGGAGGTATGAATATGAAAAATAACTGTAATATATTATGTGACCGTCAAAGATTATCAAAATCTTGTGAAGCTAGTAACCCAAATAGAACAAGAATATGCAGACAAATACGTCGAGGCGGGTAAATCACACAATCACCACGAAAAAAAGTACAATTTTTATGCTGTAAGCGTAATCCGAGAGGTAAAAAAAAGAATCAGAGAGCATTATTCGGGTAGAATTCAATGAACCTTCTTAATAAAACCAAGACTTATCTAGTGGGACACATGCAGTATGCCGATGGCAGGGGTTGGCGAGAAGATGTGGAATACGAATTAGAGAAGTTAAATATTTCCGTCTTTAACCCTTTCGACAAGCCTTTCGTTAAGGATGTAGATGAGGGTGAGGAGACCCGAAGGGAAGTAGATAGGATGATGGCGTTAGGCCACTATGACGGAGCAGCCGAGAAGATGAAAGACATTCGCATTCACGATCTAAATCTTGTTGATAGGAGCGATTTTATCGTTGCCCACCTAGAGCCCCCTATTGCAAGTTGGGGCAGTGCGGAAGAAATCGTCACCGCAGTAAGAATGAAAAAACCAGTTTTTGTGAGTATGGAAGGCGGAAAAAGCAAAACTCCAGCATGGATAATGGGCATGTTTCCCCACAAATACATTTATAATTCGACTGAAGAAATAGTAGATATAATTAAAAGAATTGATAACGGTGAAGTTGAGGTAGATAGCGATAGATGGAGATTATTAAGGGAAGATTTGAGATAATAATCCATAAATATCAAATTTACGCTGCGTTAACTTTCTTTAATTTAAAAAGAAATAATAAAGAGTTGACATTCACTTAAGTATAATGATACTATAAAACCTCTATGCGAGATGATCACTATGCGAGGCACGTTGTTAATATTCTTAAAGATACGCGGAAAGAATATTTGAAAGATGCTGGAGCTTTTCCTCCGCAAAGTATGTTCCAGCATGTTGCTTCAGCCAAAGTTGAAGCCATAGAGGAAATTTTAGAAAAACTTGACGTTCACCCTTGGAATGAGAAACGTAAGAGAGACAGAACAGAAACTGTAGAGGGTTACGACAAGCAACAAAGAAAGGGATACAAATCATGATTAATATAGAGAATTACAACAAAATACTTATAGCGATATTGATGACGTGCTGCTTGTTGGTACAGGCGAGTGAGGGTCGCGACACATTCTCAGAGACGGAAATTGTAGCATTGACTCTATTGGGCGAAGCTCGAGGCGAAGGTGATATTGGAATGTACGTAGTCGCTTGCGTTATCAAGCAGAGGTCAATGGAAAGGGATCTAAGCTTATCGGAAGTTTGTCTACAGCGAAAGCAATTTTCCTGTTGGAATGGGAAAAAAGACTTAGGCTACTTATTTAAGAGCTCGTCTGCTCCATATGCCATTCGCCTGTCTCGCTACTTGATAGGTGGTGGAGATGTCCAACGCGAATATATAAATTATGCGAATCATTATTGTACATTAAAGACCAATCCTTACTGGGCGAAAGGAAAAAAGCCTACAAAAACAGTGGGAAATCATAAATTTTTTAAATTGAAATAATTTGTTGACACAAGATATAACGTGTGCTAGTGTCTTATCTACAATGCAAGTAACAGTGACATATAATCCGAAGGGCAAATATATATTTGTTGACGGACAAGATAAAGTTCATAATAGAGTCACTAAGAAAACTCATACTATCTGCCTAGGGGCAATTTGCCTGTACGGTTTAAAAGACTACAGCAGAGAAATGTTAGGTAAGAAGCATTTCGGTAAAACTGGCGCGTACAAACTTGAAGGAAAAACTGATTTTAAGAAGACGCCAACTCTAGAGGAAAANAANCTACCTCGNCCNAAGACAAAGCAGAGGATAGTTTTNNANGGAGAAAAAGANTCGTTTGTTGATATAAAGACAGGCGAAGAAGTTAGTAANGTAANTCAGTTGTTTTTAGAAGACAACAAGATTTTTGTTCTTTGATAAGATTTTGTCAGTATGCTGCTGACAAAGGGTGTGACTGAATAAGCTGCTGTCACGGCAGTTAAGGTGCAGTGCGACGTAACAGGGTTACCAGCCTTGGGGTTACGGAGGGCTGGCTCAAATTAGGGTATAACCAAGAAAACCAAACCTTGACCCCGAAACGATGGGAGTGTTGGTACTCTCCTCACCCACTAATAATTTGGCGGAGTAATTAGCGTTTACATCACAGTGGGCGTGAACCTCTGTTAAACACACAAGACGAAAACCTTATTTCACGATAAAGTGACTATCTTGGGTGGCCATCTTCTGCTATGGATAGGTGTTTTGGGGCTCTCACTCATGTGCCCTTCCTTTCTATCTGTCCTTGTGGAGGGTGGCATTTTTTTTCAAAATTTCTAAATAAAAGTCTTATTCCGGAGTCAAAGAAATAATATGACTAGACAGGACGAAAATTGGGAAATGATGGTTTTTCTAAATCTTTCATGGAAGGAAGCGGGTGAAATAGAAGGGGAAGATAGGGAGTTTCTCTTAAAAAAAGCCGAAGAAACAAAATTTAATGTTCTAGCCCAAAAGAAAGAAATGGCAGAACAACAAGATCAGCAAAAACAACGTATGGCTGCTCTCGCGCAACAGCAGCAACAGCCCTATCCACCACAGGGTATGCCACCTCAAGGCATGGGTATGCCACCTCAAGGTATGCCACCTCAAGGTATGCCACCGCAAGGTATGTCGCCGTATGGTGGTATGCCACCGCAACAAGGTATGCCGCCTCACGCGCAGGTTCCTGTCCCCCAAAGATGGCAACCTCCCACCCAACAACAGCAGCCGCAACAGCAGCCGCAACAGAAGCAGCAGCAAGACAGTTCTAGCGAAGAAGTAGAAGTATCGGATTCATCGAAAGAATAGGTGTAATTAAAAATGAATGTATATTGCGAAAATAACTTATCCCGAGAAAGCTCTCAGAACGCTTTCTTGTGATTCCTGTAGTTGCAGTTACAACACCAAAGATTACAAAATATTATTCGACAATAATAAAATAAAGTATTTTAAGGTTCAAAGTACTTTCGTAGTTTCAAGCGACTCCATTTCCCTTTGTCACGGATGCCTTCTAGATTCCGCTAAGTCAATTGCTGGGAGTGAGAACGTGACTTTCGTAATTCAAGCCGAGCAACATGAATACATTGTCGAATTCACTCCGGAGCCCCCGAAAGACGGAGAGGGGAATGAAAATTTTACTTATGATGATGACGACAACGGTGATGACTCGATGGAAGACTTCTTAAAAGATTTGGAATAAAAAGCGGAAAACTCTCGCCTTCCTCCCCGCTTACAACTATATGAATAACCTCTGAAAAGCCTGTTAATAAATAAACTCTTGACTTTATAAGAAAAGGCTGATACACTGTTTCTACAGTGAAGAACACGAAAATAAGCAGGATACTTTCCGGTATAGAACATCAAGTGTGGGCAAAGATAATTGCGACAAAAATAGTAGAATCAAATAATCTCACGCAAATAGAAGAAAAAGCCTTATTGTTTGGGATTATTGAGGACGCCCTAATAGATGAGCCCAATCTAATACTTAAATTTATTAATACATCATTCATTGAACGTGATCATTTTGAAGTTGATAAACTTATGATACGAAATTAATGCTTGACTTGTAATAAAGAAAGGATAAATTCCCAAGAGGGTTACAACGTATGAGTACTAAAATACTTGATAAATATTCTACTGATATATCTCAATATCCCCTACTCACAAGAGAGGAAGAGATAAAACTAGCCAAGCAGATTAAGCGTGGCGGCAAAACAAGAAAAAAGGCAGAAGAGAAATTCATTTTGTCTAATCTTAAGTTAGTGTTTAAGATTGCTAACGATTATGCAAATAGATGCTACGGTCTTTCACTCGACTTAACTGACTTGATTAATGAAGGGAACATCGGCTTGGTGGAAGCCGTGAACCGATTTGATCCAAGCAAAGGTGCTAAGTTTTCGACCTACGCTTCCTATTGGATTAAACAGCGTATTCGCAGGAGCATTAGCAATAAAGGGAGAGCAATACGTCTCCCTGTGCATGTGTACGAAAAGTTTGGCAAGATTTCTGATTTTGTTGAAAAATTCATTGAAAAAAATGGCGAGAAACCTTCTGTAAAGGAAGTAGAAAAGGGCGTAAAGGTTTCAAATATTATCGCAAATACTTATTTGAATACTAGCATTACCAATCCATCCTCTCTAGATGAAGTGATTCCTAAAGGCGACAGCAGCAGGAGGATACTGGTGAGAGGTGACATAACTGAGGATGTGAAAGCTCGATCTCCTTTCGTTTTCCTAGAGGAGAAGGATAGCTATAAAACGTTGGCGAAGTGCATGTCCGTATTGAATAAAAGGGAGCAAGATATCCTCCGTCGTCGTTTTGGATTTGATAGGAGAAAGGAAGAAACATTAGAATCAGTCGGCAAGAAGCATGGTATTACTCGCGAGAGGGTGAGGCAAATACAGGCGGCAGCACTAGTCAAGCTAAGGGTGAAGCTTGACGAGGCAAATAAGACAACTATCTTGTCAAATAACTAAACAGGAAACAAATTATGGAAGAAAACAATAAGGTAAAAGCATCGAACGATAGCTCACATAAAGCAGTATCGGACACTTCATCGGCAGGGTACAGCGATAAGCAAATAAAAGGGTTATCTTCTGAATTCAATCGAGCCTTTGCAAAGTGGGAGAAGAAAAGGGGTTTAAAATCAAATAAATTTAACCGTAAAAATTCATAAATGACAGAAATAAGGATAAATAAAGGAGAGTCCGTAGAAAGAGCCCTAAGGAAACTAAAGAAAAAGCTGGATCGAGAAGGCACTTTGCGGGAAGCTAGGAACCGTAGACACTACGAGAAACCGAGCGAAAAAAAGTATCGCCAAAAAAAACAGGCCAAGTTTAATGCCATGTTGGAAGCACGACACAATAAAGAGTGGTCATGACTTTATAAAAAGTACTTGACAACATTATAGCTAACCGCTATAATGCTCCCCATGAAAACAAGACCACAAAACAAGACATTCGAAGAATTTGGTATTCAAGATTCTGTTAGCTTTGGAATTAAGTCTTCCGGACTAGCGCACATTTTCAACGTTCTCCGGAACCAGCTTTACTCAGATAAAATTACTGCTGTTATCCGTGAGTATTCTGTAAATGCCCTCGACGCTCATGTCGAAGCGGATATTGTAGATACTCCAATCGAAGTTACCCTTCCAACCCAATTGAATTCCTTATTTAAGGTTCGCGACTATGGAAAAGCTTTGAACGACGAGGAAATCAAGGACGTCTACGCCTTCTACGGCGAATCCACGAAGAGGAATACCAATGACCAAGTCGGCATGTTGGGCATTGGCAGCAAGTCAGCGTTTTCATACGGTGATAATTTCCTAATTGATTCATATATTGACGGCAAGAAACATTCGTATAATGCCTTTATCGATCCTTCTCAGATCGGTCAGATTGCCAAACTGCATGTCGAGGATACCAACGAACCAGACGGTATTGAGATTACCATTGCTGTTGGTCCCGAGGACTATGACGAATTCCAGAGGAAAGCAGAAAACCTCTTTAGGTATTTTAAAGTCAAGCCGATCATAAAAGGAGTTGGTGAAGATTTTATCAACATTGAAGACGAAGTTCTTTTCTCTGGCGATAATTGGTATTGGCGCAAGGGTGAAGACAGTTATCGTGGTGGTGATGCCGTTGCGGTGATGGGCGGCGTTGCTTATCCAATCGACAGATACGAAACTGATCATGAAGGCGAGCAGGGTGAGTTACTTAGGGACAACCTTGTGATGGAGTTTGACATTGGGGATCTGGATATTGCTGCCAGCCGCGAGAAATTACAGTTTACTGACTATACGAAGTCCTCTGTTAAAAAGAGGCTGGTCGAGGTTGAGAAGGAAATTATTGCGGAGGTTCAAAAGCAATTCGAAGGATGCAAGACCTTGTTTGATGCCAAGTGCCTGTGGAATGAGGTGTTCGATACCACTAGCGGATTGCATTCTCTTAGGGGCATAATCGCTTCCAAGCTGGAGTGGAATGGGGAGAAGGTAAAGGACGGAACGTTCAGTACCCCAAGAAATTACGATCTCTATAAGTATGAAAAGGGTAGTCGCGGTGGAAAATATCGCCCACAATCGAAGGGCGCATTCAATTGCCGCAACAACCATGTTCTAGTGTTTAATGATCTTGGACATAGGCGTGGTTCAATGGGACGTGTTTTGTCTTTGATTCTTGAAGAGGAAAAGGTTGTATATCTTCTTGAGCTTGGCACACGGAATGGGGATGGGGATACTCCCTCTCTGGATGGATACAAGGAAAATTCTAGCTTTGATGGCGAGGTTACTTACCTCTCCAAACTGGAGAAGCGTAGGCTGAGTGATTTCACTGGTTACGGTACTGTTGCTTTGGGTTCTTATAATCCAGAGGCTTCCAAAAAATCTGCTTCCAAGATTCTGGAATTGGATTGGGCTGAAGTGGAGAGGTATAATGGTTACTGGAAGGGACCGCGAGCCAAATCGGAGTATTGGAATAATGTCTCCATCGACATTAAGAAGGACAGTGGCGTGTATCTCGTTATAGATAAGTATCTTTATAGAAACAAGGAGAATCAAAGTTGGCGGACTGGCGAAGAGCCAAAGAGTCTTTGGCGTTATAAAGAGGCTTTGGAGTCTCTTGGGGTAACGCTTCCAACGATCTACGGCGTTAAGATTAAGGAGCATGACAAGTTTAATGCTAGCCCCAACTGGACCAACTTTTGGGATTGGGCCGAGAAGGCGATTAATGATAAAATCGAAAGTGAGAATCTTGTCAGAAAACTCAAAGAGAAGAATGACGCAGATAATCTTGATCTTGATTTCTCAATTGAAAAGTTTTTACGTGACAAAACTCCAGAGGAGTTTGATAATAAGGACAACAAGTTTTTGAAATTCGCTAGGAAGTATCAAATGTCACTTCATAAGAATGAGAAAGAGAAGCTGAGTGGCTTTGCGAATACTGCTCGCTTGTTCGATGTCAAACTTGAAGAGAGTGTCAATGCCCTTAGCAAAAGATGGGAGAAGGTATTGAAAGAGTATCCAATGCTTGGCTACGTCGATAACCGTTCTGAGATGGATGACGTTATTGGATATATCAACTTAGTAAAGTAATTTTCTGTCGTTAGCGGTGCTGGGATTAAGTTCACCTGCTAGCAGCGACGGAGAACAACCCCAAGGGGGAGCTAGGGCTTGAGTGGTCTTGTTCCTAGTTTCTCCCTTGGGTGTTTAAAAACAACAAAGTAACGAGTATTATAACAATATGATAGTATTAATTAATTCAAAAAAAAACAGTGAGAAACTTAGTTGGCTTTCTCATGTCGTAATTTCCGAAAAACCAGACGGGCGTTATGTTATTGTAAAGGATAGATTCAACAAGCAAGAGATAGAACAAGTAGGCGGGACCATCGCCCCCAAGTCTTATAGTCATGATGAGATGGTTGATTACGTCTCAAAATGTGGAAAAGGATTAATCCACAAAAAATATCGGGGGGATTAACTACCGCTTGAAATGTAATTTAAGGATAAATATGGAAATTAAGGAAAAAAAGGATTACAACAGATTACGACAAGAGACGCCCTCGAAAGTCAATAAAACCGTCAAAAAAAGTAAAAAAAGTGTAAAGGAACCGAAGAGAAGGGGTTTTAAGCATCTCGATATTGGTGCTATTAATCCTTATGATCATGGATTACTTAATGAATAATCTAAGATTTGCTGGTGTCCCTTTTCTAGCAAGAGGAACACTTAAATGCTTTCATTCACAGAATTCGGTAAAGAAAAACCATCCCTATCGTATAATAGGAAACTAAACAAGGTCGTCCTAAACAATGGTGCTGCATTTTGGGTAGTCATCATGGCGATGGATCACCCAGAGATTCTGGAGGGAGGAATTGATTTCGATTTTGACGAACACTTTTTGGAATACTATCATAGTTTAACTGGTAGCAGAGAAGTCTTGCCTAGATACGTGAACTTCTTTATAAAAACACTGGTTGACGAAGCGAACGAAGATGCAAAATGGTTGGAAGAAGACTCGCAAAAATTGTGGCTAGGAAACCAAGGCAATATCCCAACAGAAACAGACCTTAGCAAATGGATTGCGGTCAACAGTAAGGGGGGGCACAGCCAAGGCGCAACCATTCATCATCATCAGTTTGGTCAAAATTAATCCTTGACAAAACCATTCAATATGTGATAAACTACTCCCAACAATAAGGGAAAGGAAAATCACATGTTAAAACATATTCTAACAGACAGAAGTCTGACAGTAATTAACAAGGGCCGAGCCCATGTTATGACCAGTGATCATCCCTCGTTTAATGATGCTATCGATGCAGTCAAGATCGGAGACGAAGAGAAGGTAAATCGCCTTTTCGACATTGGTGCCGCTATTGAAGATTATTCGGAGGAAAATGTGGAGGTGAAGGATGGTATTGTCCGCTACAAGGGCAAGCCCATTCATAACGTGGTGGTGGACAAGATTCTCGGCTTTATGCGCGAGGGTGCTCCATTCGAACCAATGATTCGCTTCTTGAACAAGTTAATGGAGAACCCCTCAAGACGTGCCACGAAAGAGTTGTACTCGTTCTTGGAACACAAGAACATGCCCATCACACCAGAGGGTAATTTTCTTGCCTACAAGGGTGTACGGGAAGATTATACGGACCATTATGGTGGCACGTTTGATAATAGCGTAGGACAGTCTCATGAGATGCCGCGCAACAATGTCTGCGACGATAAGGACGTTGGTTGCTCCGAAGGCTTCCATGCTGGCAGCTATGACTACGCAAGTAGTTTCGGTAGTGGACACACCATGTTGGTCGAGGTTGATCCGCGAGACGTGGTAAGCATTCCCTCGGATTGCAGATACCAGAAACTGCGTACCTGTAAGTACAGTGTGGTTGCCATCGCGACCAAGGTCGAGGATAAGGAATACACTGATGCATACGTTGGTGACGAACAGGATTTAATTCCAGTTGGACTTGCTGACGTGCCAGTAGCCGCAGTGATGAACAATTAGTTATAAGTGCGTAGGTACATCATAGCAATGAGCCACTGGAGGGAGTTTTATATCATTTGCCTCCCTTCAGTGGTTCTTTTTAATTAATGAGCGTAGAGATTGTAGAAGGCGATATCTTTGAACCGCCAGTAAATGTAATCATTCATTCTACTGACTGTTTTCATGGAATGAGGGAAAGCAAATTCTCTGGCGAGATTGCTAGCCGTTTTCCTGAGACATCAGAAGCAGATGGAAAGACAATGGATGGCGATTACTCCAAGCTTGGGACGTTTTCAGTTGCTAAAATAAAAGATAGCGAAAATTTGAAATTTATCGTAAATTTATACGCGCAATTTGAAAAGGAGAAGAAGGGTACTCGCCAAGTAAATTACGAAGCACTCTACCGTGGGCTGGAAAGCTTCAGAGACATGATTATAGAAGCGGAGGAGCATGTTCTGGTGGTGGCCGTCCCGTTTGGAATGTGTTGTGGAGACGGCGGCGGCAACTGGAAGATCGTAAAAGAAGTGCTTGACGACGTCTTCATGGATAGTGTATTATCTATGAAGGTTTACAAGAAAGAATAATTTTAGCTTGGGCAGCACATCGCTTTCTATTGGGGTCTCCACCCCTACCTCCTTGGCGAGTGCTGCTCAAGTTTACTTTAGACCTGCGCCTCCACCGGATGGTCCTGACTACCGAATCCTGTCGGGCGGCAACGAGCAAAGCCGTGGCGCAGCAACGAGAACTCTCATCTTTATAAAATAATCCTTGACACTTTATATAAAGTATACTATAATCTGGGGCATGGAAAAGATAGATCATAATCAAGCAATGGAAATGATTGCGGCAGACATTCTAGTCTACTGTGCTCAGGAGGAAATTTTGAAACACGCAGAGAATTTGCAGAATATCGTATTAGACAATATGAGCAGAGTGGAAGATTAATATGAAAGGAAAAGACAAGAGAAGGAGACTGGAAGTATTTTACAACCTTCATAAAAAGATTTGGTCCGTGCGGCACAAGGGCAAGGTTCTGGAGCACAGTAGGTATGTAGAGCTAGATGGAGTGAGCTTTGACGTGCAACCCGCTGGCAATGCGCGTGTGCGGCGAGAGAAGAGAAAGAGTGTCCACGCTTTTGTTAGAGGTGAGCAAGTTATAATGGATTTGGAGAACGGCAGGAAATGCTTATCGAGACCCAATTCAATCGACTTACCGTCAAATTGGAAAGAGGTTACTTACAATCCCTACAAGCACAAGACTTTCGTATTTAAAGATACCGGAAAGCCTGTTAAAAAGGCTGAGAAGGTAATGATGGATGCGGGAACCATGTTCCAAAAAGGAGGTTCACTGAGGCCAAGTGTTTGGGCATACAAAGGGGAATAGTATGGGAGTATTAAGAAAAATCGAAGAGAGATTGGATAAATGCAATCATCTGATGGAATTCATGCGTACAGCTTTTGCGGTATGTACGCTCGTATTACAGGTTGTTATTTTGCTCAAATTATTTGATATAATTTAAAAAAAAAAGTGCTTGACATTTACATAAGTTTTCTATATAATGTTGGGCATGGAAAGGGAATTAAAAATGACGGGTGAGGAATCAGTTATCGTATGGGCTGCGGAAAATCTCTCCACGCTTAAACGTCTCTTTAAGGATTATAGAGGGTTCTCGGGTGACACGGAGGACGTAGAGGACGAGGAAATGTGTGTTTTTGATAAATTTGTATTTTTTATGTTTGAGAAGGGACAGGATGTAGTACACATGAACTCCAACGAGGAAATGTGGAGCGGCACACAAGACTAGAAAGGAAAAACATGAGTACATTTTACGTTCAAGTATCAAGAGATGCTATGGTAGGAGCCGTGCTTAAAATTAAAGCTCTTAACGAAGATCAAGCAAAAGAGATCGCAGAGAAAAAGGCTATAGATGTTAGCTCTGGCGATTGGTACGTGCTGGATCACGAATTTCACAAGGATAAAATCGAAACGGATATTATTTAAAATGAGTAACCGAATCATAGAAGAGGAAGCTAACGAGTTCGGAAATTGGGTTAAAAACAACCACGTCCCTCTCGCTATTATGTACTTTAGATACTTCAGCAAAGCTAAGAAGTGTCAGATTGAGGACGAATGCGTTGCGCCATTGGATGATTTTGTTGTTTCGATTTGGGATAACTTGGAAAAGGACAACGATTACAATTGGCAACATGAGATTGATCGTGCTCGGGAACATTCCCGCAATGAACTTTTAAAGGCAGATTGGAGAAAGAATTAAAATGAAAAGATATTTTATAGCAGAGTGTGATGAGGATGGCGAAGCTGATGCAGAAACTATTTTCGAAATTGATTTGGACGATGTAAAAGGCGAGATTCTAAAGGATGTGAAATCGTTCATGGCTGGTTTTAAATCGGTTTCTAATAAGCGCGTCGGATCAGTGACGGATGACTTATGTGAGATCGTGGAGAAGAACTTTAAAAAGCTGGAGGAATAAAAATGGAAAAGCATAAAACTAAAATGGATGCTCCTGAGAAAAAGATTTTGTGGAGTGGCAGGTGGAGTAGTATTTGGGTCGTGAAAGAAAACGGCGAGTACCATGCATGTAGGGACAAGTGGAATGATTCTGGTCATCATATTGATCATCTGTATCACTCTACTTCGCTTGATGAAGTGATTGCTTACGGAGAGAGAGAGGAGTCGAGAGCATAATATGTTTAGAGATAGAGAAGGAAAATTACTTGAAGAAGGATGCAAACCCCATTTGGAATCACTAGACGTTCATTCTGAATCGGGAAAAAATTTTAAGATCGAATATTGGAATCGATTTCGCGGCAGGAACCCCAGAAGGGATTTGCCTATCAAAGAGGGATACTATGTTAGTTATTGGGGGGAGCACAGGTATATGAAAATATACGTTGGCCCTTTCGAAACCCCATTCGACGCAGGGGAAGAGGCTCAGGAATTAGCTGATGACTGGGATATAGGATTAAGCGACGAGTCAAGGTGGTGGACCCCGCCAAGTAATGAAGGATGCATCTGCTCTGAGAGAGTTGTGAGATTCCGCAAGGATTACGAGGGCGATAAGTGGGCATTACAACGTTGGCATAGAAAACACGGCGATAAGGAAGTAATTACAGTAGGCCACACCGATACTTCTAACAAGGCATTTGGTAAGAATGTAGAAGCCACAGAAGAACATATCGATGATAACTTTAAATCAGTAGTAAGCGGGTTTTACGAGGACTCAGAGGGCAACATCTGGGAAGAAGGAATGATAGGTGAAGCCGCTAGAGAAGGATGCAAATGTAAACGATGTGTTGAGATAAGAGAATATGAAGCGAAACTTTTTCTCACATCATAAATCGCAACTTTAAGAAAGATATGACTGAATACGAATTAATTGAGAAAATATATAATGAGGCGTCCAATAGAATTGCTTCACCTGAGCAGAGATTGTTTAGAATTTTAGACATGATTAAAAAAGCAAAACCAGAACTTTCTAAAAATGACTAACTTAGAATTAGTTCGCGAAACACTTGAAGCTGCCAGACCACACGGTCTTGAGGCAGAGGTTATGTATAGTGCGCTTACCGCCGCAGTAGAGGCGAATGAGCATGGCAAGACAATAGACGATGTCTTGGGGGAAGCACTAACCGAATGGGATATATAATAGATAAATTTGATAATTATGACAATCAAAGAAGCAATCGATAAAACACTCCCCGCTGTTAGCGAAGAGTACAACGTTACCCGCGAAGAACTAATGGGCAGGAGTAGAGTATACCACCTATCCGAAGCGCGATTCGTACTATGGAAATTCTTAAGGGACGCGCCGTTCGGTCTGGTTAAGATTAGTAAACCGTTCGGACGTGACCACACAACGATTAAGCATGGCGTTCGTAGAATAACTGAAGTGATGGAGTATGACAGGCACGTAAGAGAACGTTTTGAGAATGTTAAACTTAGAATGAATGGAGGAAAGAATGACTGAGGAAGAAAGGAAAAAAACAATCCTAGAATTGGAACAATCAGTATGTAAATTCCCTACCAAGGCAGAGAATTTAAAAATTGATTCGCCTGACGAGGAGTGTGAAGTATGCGGGGCAAAACTTGAGAACAATGAGTGCAGGGAACACTCCACTGCGTTAAGGATGCACCGCAGAGCAATTAGGAGTGTTAGAAACAACTACAAATAAGCCCACCAAGTGGGAGAAAGAAGTAAACTATGGCAATTGTTAAAAAGAAAATTGGTGGGAAGAAGCTTGTCGAGGTGCAACGCGAAGAACCGTATGTAGACGCAAGCAGGGGAGTAGCTGCTCAAGATATGACACAACCGTACAAGGTGCGGTTCAAGATTAAGG
>NZCP01000006.1 GCA_002686465.1 Candidatus Woesebacteria bacterium
TGATGAAAATACTGCTCTTGTTACTGTTGAGGTTTCTAATCAAGTAGGAGTTCCTCTAAGAGCTGCTGATGTTGAAGTAAACGGTCTTGATAGCGTTCTGAAACTAAAAACTGATCAAAACGGAAAAGTTTCTTTTAATTCACCGATAGGAAAGGAAATTGAAATAACTGTTTCAAAAAAAGATTATGATGATAAGAAAAGAACGGTTACTACAAAGAAAGGATTATCTGTAATAATGAAACTTAACAAGCCTTTGTTTGAATCCACGGAAATAACAATAACTTTTACCGGAGCAGATAACAAGAAAATCATTAACAAAGAAATTATTGTTAATCTTAAATGCTCTAATAATGTTGCTTTTGAACAGGATGAATATAATATTAATAATGGAGAATTAACAGTTGAGCCGCCTCAGGGATGTGGACTCATAAATGTTATTGCAAATGCTGATGGCTTCAGTACTAAAGAAGCTACTATACTTGGAAAATATGAGACAATAAAGCTGGAAGGCATAAGAACTCCAAGTGGAAGCGCTGAAATTACCGCAATTGACAGTCAATCAGGTCAATTTTTGGACGGCATTACAGTAAAACTTGCAGATAATCTTGGGATTATTATAGAGCAAGGATTCACCTATTTTGGCGAGATTAAGTTCAATGATGTTGAGACCGGCACTTATACTGTTATCTTGGATGACCCTGATCTTGAGTATGGGACTGAAAGCATAACAATAGAGGTTACTCAAAACACGAGAACTAAAAGAGACATAAGGCTTACTAAGGAAATACAAATGGTTCTTGTGGTTGAGACAAAAGAAAAACAAAACAACAGTAAAATCAGCAATGCGAAAGTACAATTGTTCAATTCACAAGATGTGATTATCGGAGAAAAGCAGACTGAAAACGGCAAAGCAAGGTTTGCGCTGACCGAAAGGGGAAACTATTCTTTTATTGCTTCGAAAGAAAATTATCTTCCGGGAGAAATAGTTTCTTTCAACACGGATGATTATACAAAAGGTTCAGAGAATACGATTGAAACAAAACTTGAAAAATGCACACCTACAAACTGCGGTTCGCTTATAATAAGAGTTGTGGATGAAGATGAACTGCCTGTTGAGAATGCAAAAGTAATGATACTAAACAATGATGGTTTTATACAAACAAGTTACGGGTTTAAGTTTACCGATTATAATGGTGTTTCACAACCTTTCACTAATCTTGATCCGGAAAAATCCTACAAAGTATTGGTGCAGAAGTATCCTGCGGAAAGCACATCCGGAGACATTCAAATTAATCCTTTGGAAGAGAATCTTTTGGAAGTAATTCTGGAAATTGGTTCTGGAACAATAAGCATTTCAGCAGAAGATTCTTTGGGAGATCCGATTGACTTTGCAGAGGCTGAAATTTTTACGGATTACGGGAAAAGTTTAGGTTTGATTTCGCTTGACTCTGACGGTTTTGGGTCATTATCTGATGTAAAAGCAGACAAAAAAGTTTATGCTGTTGTGAGAAAAGAAGGTTATACCTCATACATTACTATTGCACAACAGGTTGTGAAAGATAAGTTGATATTTTTCCGCGCAATACTTGAAACAGAACTCATCGGAAACAAACCTACAATAGAACTTCTTGGAATTGAGAATGATGGAGGAATTTATGTTAATCAGCTTGCAGGAGGAAAAAAATACAAAGCACAGTTTCTTGTTACTGTTCCAACTGAACTGGATGAAGCCGGAGTATTTATGAGGGCTGGTGAAAAGGAAAGTGTTGAAAAGGACAAAATAAGCATTACCAGAATTAATGCTGCTATTGCAAGCTTTACAAAAGGCAGTACTTATAACCCGCCTGATGGTTATCCGACTCTGACAAATGAAAAGGCAAAATGGGTTTCGATTGTCTGGGATGAACCTGAAACAGGAAAGTATGAGATTGAAATAGAGTTCCAGACTGAAAATGGAATAACTCCTGGGACTTTTTTGCCTTTATATTACAGGTCATGGGGTCTTGATGGTTCAAGGTACTTGAGGGATCCTGTGGATAATCAGCTTGGCACGGCAGAAGAAACAAATGAAAAAACAGCACTGTATGCTGAATCTTATGAAAAACCATTGTTTGAGGGAATTGATGAACTTTGTTATGAAGATTTTTGCTTTGGCCACAGGTTATTAGATGAGGAAACCGGGGTTTACATAAGCGAGCCTTACACAATAAAGACCTTTTCACAGGACAGCCTTGAGTTTAGTATTACCAACAATAGCGACATCGTCCATGATAATGCTACTTTGCGAATCAGGAACACGAATGATGGTTCAGCAACAAGTGAGGATATTACAATAAACTCTTTTTCGTTCAGCAATGCTGATTCGGATGAATTTTATTCTGACCAGACAACTCAGGAAATAGATCAGCTTGCTTTGGGGGATTTCAGGTTCAATAAAACAGTTACCGGAGTACTCAATATAGAACCGAAAACAAACGCTGGTTCTTCTCTGGAATTCACAATTATTTCTGATCAGGTTGAGGTAATGAACAAGAATATTTACTTCAATGCTTTCAGCGAAAATGATGTTGAAATAACAATAGAACCAGAAATTCTTCCAGCTTATGTTACAAACCTTCTCAGGATTAAGGTTACTTATGCAGGGGGAGAAAAAGAAGGATTTGGTATTGATGAAGCTCAAATTGTGATCAAGAAAATTGCTCCTGATTTAAGCGAGGTAACAATAATCGGGACAACTAATGCTGAGGGATTTGCAGAAATCGAGATTCCTGCCTCTTCTCCAAGAACAATACTTCTCATAAGGGCTGAAAAATCTGGTTTGAGTCCTAAAGTGGTCGAAGTTAGAATCGGCTCTGGAATAGCAGAGTTTTCACCTGAAAAAATAATGCATTCACTAACCAAGAATACAAAAAAAGAAGAAGTTACTTTACTGGAAATCGAAAACCTTATAGGTCAGGTAATTTTTATCAAAAAAATAGGAACAACGGGTTCATTCTTCGGGCTTTTGAATGAGGAAAGAATGGATAATTTCCTTAATAGTTTTACAGGAACAACACTTTCGGCACAACAAGCAGGCGCAATAGAATTTATGTCTGTGTTGGGAAGTGAAGCCAGCTTTTTGCAGGATCCGCAGACACTTGATGGAACGATTTTCATTGAATTCAGTTCAATAGAAAATGAAGCGGCTTCATGGATACATGAAATTCCGTTTACAACAAAAATTAATTTAGGGGAGCTTCCGGAAAATGATTCCTGCATTGTTGTTTCAATAAGCAGTTGGGAGGAATCAACCATAACAGGGCAAGCAGATATTGAATTTGAGGTCACAAATAACTGTGTGAATGCTGATGGAGGATTATTAGAAATTGACAGGCTTGTATCAACAATAGACTGGCAGGGAACTGATGGTATAATAGGAAATGTAGAGCTGACTTTATTGAATCCTGCCACCGGAGAATCTATAAGCGAAGTATTACAGCCTGCATTGTGGAACAAGTTACTTTCAAAAGTAGAATCCGGAGTAACTTATCTTGGAAGGCTTAGCTTTGTTTCAAAACCGAATACTTTGGGTAAAAAAGCACAATTCACAGTTAAGATTGATGGCCAGATACAAACTAATTCCGGGTGGCAGTTTATTGGAGCCAGTGATTCAATCAGCTCAGAAATACTGATAGTTCATCTGAATGAATGTATTCAGTCAAATTATGGTTTTGGAGGAGAACAAATACTTGAAATGGGTCAAAGTAATGCAGAAACATTTACTATTGATTCAAGTTCATGCGGAAACTTGCCTATTGATGTAAGATTGTGTTATGAAGATTCCGGATGTAAAGGAGGTTCAATAGAGGGGGGTATTAATGTTAATCCTCTTAACTTTAATTTAAGATCTGGAAATTCTACTAAAGAAATTACAGTTACAAGAGAAAGTATTCCAGGTATTTATGGTGTTACTGTTGAGGTTCGGCCTGAGGGCGGTTCATGGAGAAAAATCGGAGAAGTGCTTGTAACACTTGACCCAATGGGAGCTAACACTGCTTACAATAATCCTTACAATACCGGAGGCGGTTATACACAAAGCCTGTTCAGTGGTGCTGGAAGCTACTCTCAGAACGGAGAACCGTTTTCATTAACAAGATATGATTTTGATTTAATAGGAAATGGAACCAAAGATACAACAACTTTAACAAACAGGTTTTTGAGTGAACAGGTTCCGGTTAATGCAAGCGCTTGTGATTGGAAAACAGCACAGGAAGCAGAGGAAGAAAGTCCTTTTAATATTGCAAATGCAGGTATGGGTGCAGCAGCAGGAGGCCTTTTAGGTGCAAAGCCAGCATTAGCCGCAGCTCAAACTGCTACAAGGGAAGCGGGAAAACAAGCAGGAGAAGCTATTGATCAGGGAGTTGATCAATCCAAAGAAGTTCTGGATAAAGGACAAGAGGCAGTAGATAAGATAGATCAGTTGGAAACAACAAGGGACACAATGAATGCCGAAAAAGAAACCACTGATAATTTATTAACTGCAGTTGATAGTGCAGTAAGCGGAACAGTAATATCAGAAGCAACAGCTGTTCAGGCAGCATGCACAGGACCTGGAGCTGTTTGTGCAGCAGCAGGAACAACCGGAACAGTTGAGTCTGCAAGAACAGCATTAGACAAATCTAAAGATAGTGCATTTGATCAAATAAACGATATTTCAGAAACGGTTAGTCGTGCAAACGATCTCGGGGACAGTTCACTTGATTTATCCAATCAGGCAGATACTGGTTTAGGAGAGTCAGCAACAACCGCAATGCCTCCAGACACTTCAGGAATACCAACAGCCTGTTCTGATGCCCAACCTGGTTTTTCTGATGCAAAAGGCACAGCACAGGATTCCCTAAGAGATTCAACAAAGCTTGCAAGTGAATTGAATGAAGCACAAGAGGTTGCACAAAAAGCAGCTAAAAAAGCAGTGGAAGAATTATCAACTGATCTGGCAACAACTGAAACTGGAGTAAAAGCGGTGCAGACAGCGATTACAGCCTGTACTGTGGTGCCTATTATTACTCCAGTTGGGTGTATAAACTGTGACATAGTAGCGAACTGTAATATTGCTAAAGCACAGGCGATTCCTGCAATAGAAGCAGTTGTAAGTGGTGAGATTGCAAATGCAGCAAATCAGATTTCAGAACTTGGAGATTCGGTTAGTGGAGTTGGAAATGCTGCAGAAACAGCAGGAAAGGCTTCTGATACATTGATTGACAATCAGGATACATTGATTGATAATATTGGTTCCATCCAGTCTCAGTGCAGTGAATTTACTCAAGTTGCCAATGAAACAGGACAGGCAGCTGATTTAAGTTGGGGTCGTTTTGGAGGAGTAATGGGAACTTATATGGGGCTTGGTTTTTTAGGAGGCGGATTAATTGGAAACTTGTTCAGCCCTGGAGATGATGATGATCCTTGTGACCAACGTGAAACACAAAATCTTCAGGATTGGGTTATTAATTTAGCACCCGGAATTAATCCTCAATTCAGTGGCATGGGAGAAAATGTTTTACGAAGCATTCTGAGTGGAGGGGATTTACTGAGTGGTTTTAGCGGGGCATTCTCATTAGGTGCTAATCTTGGAGATGCCTTACCAATATCTACAGACAATTCCGGTTTGAAAGTTGAATGGAATACTGATGATGCAAGATCCTTGGGTCAGTTTGATCAGCAAACTGTAGGAGTAATATTTGAAAATACTGGTTTGGAAGAAGAACAAAAATATGTTTACTCAACAGTTAATTTCAGAGCAACAAAACATATTCATGCCAAACCAACAATTATTCTAAGAGGACTAGCATTCTTTGGGCAATTTAATGTTCCTGATCTTATGGTTCAGCCGGTTAACCAAAAATTCCACTTAAGGTTCCAGACCGGAGAAGAACAAAGACAACTGATTAATACTGAATTTGATGCAGAATCCTGCTCTGTTGGAAACAGGGTTGGTTACACAGGCCCTGATATGAAACCAAGAATAAAACTTGACTGGGATTGGTCAGAGTTCAGCAGACATATTTGTGATGAAGATAATCCAGAATACGTTTACTGTGATGCTGTTCAGTTTAATATGGAAACAAATTACAAAATAAACGCAATAAGGGAATTCATTGAGGTAAATCAGGATATATTAACTTGCCCGACAAATCCGGCACAGGTTATTTTAGATCAACTGACTCAGGAATTAGGCGCTTTCGGTTATTACACCGCTCCTGAACCTGATACTGAATGCTGGATGCCAAGAACAACACTTTTAGTTGACAACAGACCTGCTCTTGATTTCTATGTGGAAGACAATATATCACAAGTAAGGTGGCTGCCTGAATACGGAATAAACAACAGACAGGACCTGATGGAATTGATAACTTTCAATACTTATTTGATACAGGATGGTTATAGCGAAGATATGCTTAGTGACTTTGAAAGATTTAATAATACTCAGGAGTTTTTCCAGACTCCGGAATTCTTTAACAGGTTAAGGCAGAATAGTTCCGGCAAAAGTTATGGTTTGGATGAATATTACAGACAGGGAAAAATAAAGTTCCACAAGAGATATNATGAAACAGCAGTAAGATTATCATCTCCCGGAAAGTACAGGGCNCACATAAGAATTGACTTTGATGAAGGCTGGGGTTTCTTTGATTCAAATGATNATTTACTTGCAGATATAAAANTAGAATTAAATCTTATTGAAGAACCAAAAATCGATAATGCACTTTACAGGATTCCGTTTGACGGCCTTATAGGAGTTGAAGAAGGGAACATTTATGACAGGCAGGGTTATGGAACAACTTATGAAACTGAGGGAGAATTACTGAACATTAATAATGCTGCAACTCCGACAAAAAGTTATCCTGGAGAAGGAAGCAATCCTGTTGCAAAGGCAGATGTAAAAATTAGCAGAGATCTTTACACATTAAATGCTTCTCCAGGCACAAGAGGACTGCTGCTTGAAATTAATAATCCTACAGGAATACGGAAAAGCATTAACTTCCAGCCGGCAAACGCTACACCAATCATAATGGAAGTAACCAAAAATAACACAACCGATGAACCTTTCAGTGCATTTTATGAAATAATTGAAAACGATGTTGCTTTGAATACCGGGACCAGTTCTACTTACTGGGATGGAGCTGGAAATTGTTATGATTTTACCGGAGAACCAATAGCTCAGAGTTTTTACGAAAAACCTGACAGGATTGCAGAGGAAGAAGATGACCTATTAGACTGGCAGGATAAATATGCAGTTGACTGGCTGAATGCAAACCTCACAGGAAAGACTTATCTGAGAACAATTTATTATTCTGATCCTCTTAAGGAAACAGTACTCAGTTCGGTAAGAGGGCCTGATGGATTGAAGTTTTATTCAGCAGATTCTTCAGGAAACAAGGTTCATTTAGAAGGAGTTTCATCAATGCCTTATAACAGCAATATTGGAGGAACTGTTGGTTCGATTGATTCAATTAAAGATATGTTTGAACTGATTGAAGCAGAAATGGTTTGTGTGACTAATAGCAGTAATTCCACAAAGTTCTGGTGGAATCCTAAAGTTATTTATGATTCAGAGGGATCTAAAAGAAATATTTCAGAAATGACCAATGGTTTTGAAGCTGGAAGCACCTGCATTGGCTAAAATTAATATATTTGCCATGATTAAGTAATATTTATTAATGGCTAAAACACTTAGTATTTGGGCATCTTTAATGGCATATGAAGAGGATTACACAGAAGAACCAGATGGAATTGACCAACGTATTCTCATTGGAGGAGCTGTTGTTGGAGTAATAATTCTTATTGCTGCAGTTTTTCTTTTTTTTCCCGGATCAGAAAACTCAGAATTAACTGTAAAAGTTGAAAATGCTGAATCTCAGGGGCTTTGGAAAGCACAGGTAAAAATAATTGGTTTAGAAGAAACTCTGTTAAGCAGCACTGACAGATTTGGAAGGACAACTTTTTTGGATGTTCCTCTGGGACAAGAAATTAAAATAGAAGCTTCTGGTTCCGGTTTTGAAAAAGCAGTGAAAAACATTACACTTACTCAAGGAAAAGAAACAGTTACCCTGAAACTTATTGCTAATCTTGAAAATCAAGCACACATAAAAACAATTACTTTTGTCGGACCAAGCGGAGTAAGGCTTGAAGGAGAATTAATTACTGTTGATTTGAGTTGCTCGACGGGAATGCTTCTTGATGAATCAATACAACAAGTGTCTACCGGGTTTTTGGATGTGGAAGTGCCAAGCGGCTGCGGAACTTTACTTGCAAATGTAAACGCAACAGGATATGAGCCGGGAAATTATTCCTTGAACGAAACACAGATAGTAAGGCTTCAGGAACTAATAACAGAAAAAGGAACAGCAAAGATTACAGTTAAGGATTCTGAGGGAAGGTTTTTGGACGGAATAGAAGTTTCTATTACTGATTCTTTCGGAATATCAACTGGAAACAAAGAATTCACTAGTTTTGGAGAAGCACGATTTTCTTTAGATTCTGGGTCTTACAAAGCTTTTGCTTTTGACCCTGCTGCTGAGCATACTCCTGCTGAAAAAATCTTTTCAATCAGCCCTAATAACCAGACAAGTATTTCTCTAATCATGGAGGAAGTTTCTCTTGGAAGTATTAAAGCAAAAGCCATTAGTAAAAGCAGCAGCGCTGAAATAAGCAATGCTTTGATTACAATTGAAAATCCTTCCGGGGAAAAAATTTCACAGGAATTTACAGAAGATTTTGTTGAATTTCCAATAACAGAGGAAGGAACTTATAAATTAGTTGCAACAGCTGAAGGCTTTATTATAAGCGAAGAAATTGAAGTTGACTCCGATAATGCAACAGGAGTTTATGAATTAAAGTTAGCTCCTTGTACTCCAAGCACTTGTGGTTTGTTAAAAATTATTGTAAAGGATGAAGATAATATTCCGGTTTCTAATGTAAGGGTTGGTTTGATTGAACCTGAAACCGGATTTTTCTTACAGGAGTATGGTCTGAAATACACCAACGGAGAGGGGATCACTAGTTTTGCAGGTTTGGAATCCGGAACTTATGCAGTTATAGCTCAAAAATACCCTGCACAGGGAACCTCTGATTCTTTTGAGGTTATTCAGGATACCGATACTGAAATAGAGGTTGAACTGTTTATTGGAGAAGGAACAATCGTTGTTGAAACAATTGATTCCAGAGAAAAAGCAATTCCTTTTGGGTTTGCTGAATTTTTAAACAGCGATGGAACTTCTTTGGGAAGGTTGCCTCTTGATGCTGAAGGAAAAGGAACATTAGTAACTAAAGCAGATAAAAAAGTTTTTGTGAGAGTTGAGGCTGAAGGATACACTAATTACACTTCACGTTTGTTCCAGGTTTATCCAAATGAGATTAATACTATTAATGCAGAAATGCAGAAAGAAATCCTAGGAGATTCTCCAAAAATAGAATTTATCGGATTATTCAATGAAATTAATTCTCCGGTAAATGGTCTGAATGCAGGAAAAACTTTCAAAGCAAGATTCAAAATTAGTGTTCCTACAGAATCAGAATACGAACAACTGGGTGTTTTCTTCAGAGTAGGAGAGGAACGTCTTGTTGAGAAAGATGATGTTTATATTGAAAGAATTAATGCCCCCACAACATCAATTATGAAAGGCAAAACTTACACTCCTCCGTTAGGAGAAAGAGAAGATGAGGATAACTTAACCAACAATGAAGCCAAGTGGGCTGTAGCGGTGTGGGATGAAACAGTACAGGGAATTTATGATGTTGAACTGGAAATAAACGTAAAGGATTCAACAACACCGGCAAAATATTTACCAATTTTTTACAGAGTTTTTGCAATCAATGGTAATGGAGAGGTTTTAAGGGATCCTTTCGATTCTGAATTAGGAACCGGAGAAGAAACCTCAGTAAAACAAGGACTTTATGCTGAAACTTATGAAAAAGGTTACAATGAAAATGCAATTGAAGAGTGTTTCGAAGACTTTTGTTATAGCGAAAGACTTCTTGATATTAAAGAAGGATTGTTTATACATTCTCCTTTTGATGTTAGGATTTTTGGAAATTATCAGCTCGAGTTTTCAATAACAAATAATTCTGAAACCATCCATGATAATGCGGAAATACGAATAATGAATTCTGTAAACGGGGTTTTCCCAGATGAAAGTTTAAATATTCAGTCTTACAGTATTGTGAATGCTGATTCACAGGAGTTTTCTTCAGGAAACGAAACATTTGAGTTGCCTTCTGTTTCTTTGGGAGATTTCAGGCAAAATAAAACAATCAATGCACTGTTTGATTTAAGGCCTGAGGAATTAGGAAACACAGCTTTGCTTGTTCAGATTGTTTCAGACAACCAGTTAGTGTTTGAAAGATTTGTTTCATTCAATAGTGTAAGGAGAGAAGACCTAGATGTTACTGTACTTCCCGAGGTTCTGCCGGCATTTACTGAATTTGATTTGAATGTTAGTGTAATGCTGTTTGAGGAAGATGATGATTTTGAAGCTGTTAATGATGCAATGGTTAGGGTTGAAAGAATAACTCC
>NZCP01000007.1 GCA_002686465.1 Candidatus Woesebacteria bacterium
TCTCAATCTTGGCATCCTTGTCGGAAAGGATGGTTTTATACTCACCCTCTGCCTCCAATTTGTTTTGAGCCTCTATATCTTTGGCTTTTTCAAACTCAAGAACTTTCGCCTCAGATTCTTTACGCTTGGCGATTTCTTCGTTTAATCTTGCTCTTGGAATACTATCATTTGATGCGACTTTTGTGTCTTGTGCAGTTTCATTTACACCCTCTACGGGGGTGGAGTCCTGTTTTACATCTGGAGCAGATGATTCTATATTAGACATTTTTGACCTCTTTTGTTGAGTGATGAACCCTTAAATATAAAGGGTTGTTTTATTGTGAGATTACTTACTTATTGGTAAGGTCATCTCGAAATTTTAGTATCTCCCTTATAAGTTGCGGGTTCTAATTGACATTTGCAATGCCTTCCGCATACGCTAAATCCAGACTTGGGGTTGCCTATTGCGTCAAAATATTCTTTAGTCCCTACCTCCCCCGCCCTTCCATCGCAATCGGGACAAGGTTTTCCAGATACCGTGACCCACATAAACGTATCTATCCCCGCCATTCTAAACTCTTTCTCTGCTGATATATTGGCAACATTGTGAATCGCATCCTTTGTGATGTTTTTGATACCATTCTTAAACTGACCAAATAAAACTCCGCCCTCTTTTAGGTCTGTAAATAAAGTCGATGTGATAATGTCATCCCCCACGCCTGTCAATTTCATTCTTAAAATAAAGGTTTCCAGATCAATAGCAATCTTTTCTGCCATTGCCGACAATTCCGCCTCTATGATGATGGCTTCGTCTTGATAGGTCTGTGGCATCATTTCCCCTTAACTGCATATATTGTTTTAAACCATTGTCTTACCATTTTGTCAAGCGGTTCAGTTACCCTCTCCCCTATCCCAAACCATTCTCGTTTCTTCTGCTTTCCCAGACCTTTATTATGTATATTTCCATAATTCCCGTCCTTTTTTGTTTTAGTGTCACGGATGTTCATTCCTATTTCTGCCTTGTGCTTGGTACTTGTTGCCCTTTCTTTTACATATACCTCTTTCATCTTGCCAGAATCTATAAGCGGGGCAGAGTGACCCTTCCTGTCTGCGGTTTTTTTGGATATTTTTGCGAATGGCTGTCCGTGTATGTCTTGCGATAGTCTTGTGATCCCCTCTTTTATATCCTTAACAATTACTCCCGCCACATTATTGATAAGATCGTGGACTTTTGGAACATTCCTAAAATCGAACTGTTTTTGCTTTTGGTGTAATGACCATTTCTTGCTCATTTCATCATATCCTTTGCGTGATCCCTGCCTATATCAATCGCCTTTAACAGTTCATTGCTATGCCCTTCATAAAAGGCTTTCGCATAGATCATCAGATATTTACGAGGGTCGTCCATAACATTGTCAAAATTCAATCGCCTTAATATCTTCTCGCTGTTCTTTTCAACACGATCTTTCAATTCATCAATACCGTCTTGGTATTTATGTATTTTATCCTCCAAGTTTAAAGATATTCCCTTCTGTGTCTGATTTTTGCTTTATCTTGTTAGACGATTTATTCCTTTCCGCCAAGTATTCTTCAGCATCCTCCCTACTCTCAAGATCGGGATTGCGAGAAAGAACAATATCAACAAGATCAATAAGTCCCATATCCAAATCAGCCTTTTCAATCTGCCTCCTTTCTATTGGTGTGTAAACCTCCTCCGTTTCGTTAAAGTCAACCATCTCCAGATCACCAATGTCAACCCCTGTATGGGTATAAATGATAAGCCTTTCCATCTCGTGTAAATTATGTTCAAATTCCCGCCACCTTGATATGTCCTGTTTCCTACGGTCACGGAGTTCCGTGTTTCTGATAGCCAAAGAAATACCCGAAGATGCCTGTTCACTCTCATCAACGAATGATGTGGATAGGTTGTAATTTTGTGCCACCATCTTATACATTGTTCGGATACTTGAATCAATGGATTGCGATGTATCTGGTGGCGATAGTATCTGAATATCTGAATCAATCTCAACTCTTGTGATGACATCTGGAGCAATCTGAAGGTGATCGTTCTGCATTTCACCTTTAGCAATTATCATTCCAAATGATTGAAACTTTTGATTCTGGTGCTTGGTAGTCATTAAATCAACGATCTTCAAATGACTCCTACACAGTTCTTGTGAGGCATCCGTGTCCATATAAAAGGTGTCTGGCTTACCATCACGAAAAACAGGGATGAGAGGTATCTTTCCATAAATATTGATGTTCTCTGGATTCTCCTCATTATATACCTTTTGGTTCCTTTTAGCAAGGTACTGAAAGGACTCCTCATCACTCCAATACATCCAAGTTTCTTCCTCATCATTCAACACAGATGAACGGGTTGCAAGGGGATAGGNNAAGGATGTTGGCACTAATGGATNAGAACCATCNAAGGACGGTTCAAAATCATAAATAATANTATATTCTATTTGCTCCCCATTCCAACAGGGTTTGATGAGAACCAGACCCAAGAGATTGACAAGCCTCTCAAATCTCTGCAATCGTGCGTTTTTACTTGGATGGATAAACTCCTCATATCGGTTGCCCGTGACCTCTCTCTTTGGCGGTATCATATAGCAAAGCGATACACGGTCAATGATCCGTTTTGTAATACCACTTGAGCAGGGGGTTATCTTGTCCCTTGATGACCCGATATATTCCTCCAAGACATAGTCATCCGTGTTGCCCTTATAGTAATCAAGAGCCTCCAATCGCTTCTGCAACCATAAATCTTTCTCTTGCTGTTGTGCATCATATCTGCTTTGTAATACAATCGCTTTGCTCATCTTTGTAATGCCCTTACGTTTATTTTTTTTATTGGGTGAGTCTTCACAAGCGAGTATCCCAACGCATCGCTTATATGTGTCAATTCTTTGTTGCCTTTATCAATATCCGCCCTTGTCCCTTCCTTGTTAATTACCCTTTCCAAATCCTTTATCATAACCTTACAGGATGGATCAATGATTAAACTCTCCATCGCTTTGTTTACACAGTTTATTCGATCAATGACAGGCGGGTTTCTTCTTTCCATTATGACCTCCATATCGCAATCCCTCATTATGGTCGCATCTGTTCTGCGACTGCTCGTTCTTCTTTGTATCGAGGCAGAATCGGGGTACATCATATATCTGTTATTGGGATACCTTTCTTTTATCTCGTTGCACATCCTTTCGGTCATCAATTCGTTTCCCCCACTATGACGTATAACAACTTCATCGAAGATGCGAACTTTGGGATTGGTGTCATACTTCTGCCAGAGAACCGAACACATTGGGTTGACGTTCTGGTCGTTTCCGATTCGTATGGGGAGTGTTGAGTTGTATTTGTTTTCTTTGACATTGTTGACCCTATTAAAGCAATAATATGTTTGTTGTGAACCAAAGATATGACAAAACTCTCCATCCAAATATGCCTTTTGGAGTTGCTTGTCATAGTTTGCCTTTAAACTTTCAATGAACTCTTGCGGGAGTGACTTATTGTCTACTGTCCGCCCCTGTGTTAATTCATAACCATCAATCGGCTTCTCTTTCCACATCTCATACACCCATCCAAATCCTTCGGGTGTAGTGGTAATAAAAGCCTGTAATGTGTTCCCTTCCCGTAGCCTTGACAATAACATCATCCAAGCATCATTCGTTTTTAATAAGTCGGCTTCATCTATCCCACCACTTGCAAGATTAAGTCCTGCCCATCTCCTGTAATTTTCTGCGGATCGCAATATTATATCCGCATACCCAGATCGCCATTGTACTCTGTATCTTAAATCAGAGGCAGAATAAGAATATGTCCATCCTGCCAAATCCAACATCTTCTCAAGTGTTGGTTGCAATACATCTTTTATCATTGGATAAGTTGGTTCTGCCAATAAGATTGTGCCTGTTGGATTCAATAGGCAATTTCTCATTGCCTTCAAAACCAGAGATGTCGTTTTCCCTGCACTCAACCGTACCCGCAAACAAGAGCAGGGTACTTGGCATCACTCCTTATGAATAATCTCTGGTGCTTGTATGCACCAATTTTTACCTTATCCAATATCTACAATATCAAAACCATCTGGCAACTCCTCAAATGATGTAATGGTTGCCTGTATTGGTTTCCCCTCCAATCTGTCAAAAATCATTTCCATCGCCCTCAAGTCACCTCCCTGTGCCTTATCATATAACTTGTCCGCAATGGTTTGTAATCTTGTTCTCCCGTCAGCCTGTATTTCCTCGCCCTTACATTTTAATAAATCAGATATACAGTTTTCTTTCTTTGGTCTGCCCTTCGGATTTCCAGACTGCCCCTTTTTAAAGGGTATAAGGTTTTCTCTGTTCCCCCTCTGTTTATCAGAGGACATCAAAGACCCTTCCGCTCTGCGTTCATCTGATTCTCAATGATATTCAATTCTATTTTAGTCTGATAGATTTTTTGGAGGCAACACTCATATAAGGATTCACATATATCTCTTTCCATTTTAAGGTTTGCGATAATTTTATTTCCCCTACAAATATCATTTATAATTGTAACGGGTGTCCCTTTTTCCCGTTCTTTTAGTATCTGGGTTGCGAGAGCAATGCGATAATCGTTCTCTGCTTTGGCTTTTGCCTGTCCACGTTTTTTCATTTCAGTAATAGCAAACGAGAGGGTTTCACGTTTCTCGTTTAGTTCTGACAGTAACTCAAACAGGTGTATTTTTCCATAGATTAGAGGGTATTATACAATGAGGCGAGGATATAAAATTACTTACTTATCAGTAAGGTCACTCCTTACTGTATTTTAGGTGTGAGTATTGTATCTTTGTTGCTTTTGTTTTGCTTAATACTTTGCTTGTGTCTGTATATCGAAGAACATATCCCTCATCCACTATAAAATCAATAATATTCAACATCTCTTTCTCTTTTGGAGAGCCTGTGTCCATAAAGAGTTTCTTTTTACTGCTGTATTTTTCGTCTTGATTAAACTTGTCCTTGTAGAAATGCCATTTTCTGGTAAAAGACACCCCAATCATTGTGATTGGCTTTTCCTTCTCTGATAAGCGACAAGCAAGGTCAAGACAGGGATAGAGGCTGTTTTTCCTGCGGTACAGAAGGGGCAGGTTCTCATTTATATTTTCTTTAAACTTATCGAGTGAGCCTATGCGGTGGATCGGGAGTTGTGATCCCTGTATCTTTGTGCGTGGATATATGAGCAGAGTTCTCCCTCCCCAATCGTTAAACCTTTCCAATAGGTGAGGTTTGTCCATAGTGACACAGCAATCCATTATCCCAAGTAGATAGGCACGGTTTATTCCGATTTTAAAATATCTATCATCCCAGAATAAGCCAACAGGGGCATCGAGTAGATCATCTCCATTTCCGACAATTAATATTTCTTTAAAATCTTTCTTTTTCCACTCATTGATATGGGTCTTAATTTGCGAATCCGATACAGAGTTCATTTATCTGTATTTTCTGTGATAATTCTTTCAATGTTCTGCGGTGATGAGTGATATTTTAAAGAGAGGTGTTTTATTCTCTCATTGTAGGGAACATTACAAGCCTGTAAAGAGTTATATCTTGACCTTATAAAACTATTACGCAGATGGATCACATCATAAGCCTTATTTAAATCAAAAGTATCCTGCTCAATGGGATGGTTTGGTTTGATGGGTAGGTTTGGGACAATTCTCGGAGTTTTTTTAGTCATCTGTCTTTCCTTTATGTTCAAGTGACCTCTCCCCTGTTCTTCTGTTAATATATACAATCTCAAGTTCCCTCTCCCAATAAGAGCCTCTCGAATCTTTTTTTTCCTGCCTCTTTTTTGAGGCATTTTCCACAAATTTCTTTCCAAATCTTCGGAATATGGTCTGGAATATATTGTGCATTTTGATATGTAAATTGTTTAGTTGTTTTAGCAGTTCCACATCTTTCGCATTTAAAGAACCTTTTTCCAATATATTTTATAAAACCGTCCAAAGCACCACGCACCAGAACCCGATGCAAAATATTATTATTGATGACCATACCTTAATTCTTGTCATTCCCCAACTCTGGTAGGTGGCATTTTAATATTTTTCTCAATATGTCATTTTCCTTTTTTTCTTCTTTCAGTTGTGCAAATAGGCTTTCAATTATTTTCCACAGTTGCCTCTTATTATAATTCATTTTTTTACTTTTTTTTCCAACTCCTCAATCCGTTTAACATTTGAGGCAAGTATCTCGTTCCAATTTATAGGCGGGTGAGAATTTACTTGTAATAGTCTGATTTTTTCCTGTAGTTCTTCTATCGCCAACCATATTTCGTTTATATCTTTCATTTATTCATCCAATCTTGATGTTGTAATACGTCTGGCAATTCGCAGACAATGGAAATATCCTCAATATCCTTGCAATAAGCGGGAGTGTATTTCTTTTGGATAAGTTCCCACCCATCAACATCACGGGAATCAACAAGATAAGACTCCGCCCTGCACCTATATTCATCAATTTTGATAAACCAATATTGATTAGGTCGTTTCCCAATGTTTTTGTGAGCATTTTCATTGACCATTAATTCAGTTGTAAAATAACCAACCCCCTTGACATCAATCTTGATATTATCTAAAAGCAATTCAATGTCTGGCTCTGCAATCGGCTTTTCATCAATAAGGGGGGTTGCTTTAAAAAGAATATTTTTATTTGTCAAATCGTGCCAAGCAATAAGTTCCCCCAATATGCCAAGCCTTGAGATTTTAACCTCATCCTCCCCCCTATATTTTTCAGACCCCTCCTTGTAAACCTTTTTTGAAAGCATTGTCCTCGTTTTTCCGAGTTCCTCCGCAAGTTTTAGGAATATTTTGGGGAATGTTATATTATCAATTTTCATATTGTTTGACCATCTGGGGCATCCCGAAAGATGCCCCGTGCCTTTTTACATCCATTTACTTGCTGGTTTCAACAAACTCTTTTAATACCGTTGTCAATACCCCTGTAAGAACCTCAACTTTCTGAACAGGAAACAAACCAATCTCCTGTAAGTGGTTTACAATAAACAACTCTGGAGATTCGTATCCCCTTGAAACTCCGCCATTTCCGTTGGTATGGTCAATTAGGTGATTGACTCTGACCCTCTTCATATTAGTTCTTAAAGTGTCAAGATCATACTCTGCGGTACGAATCTGGTCAAGGATAGCGGTCTTTTTTATTCCCGTTGCTTTCTTGATTGTGTCGTTGATTGTTCTGGTTGATTTATGCATCAAAGTCATATCAAGACTTTTGACAATCTTAATATTTGGTCGAGTAACATTTTGCATCTCTGCCATTTGATTCTCTCCTTATTGTTTTTTTTCGTCTGTTTCATTGGCTATCAAGTAACTAAGCCAATCGTTTATTTCAAGGCAGATCATATCTCTGCCCTTCATATTAAATATTAATACGGGGGTTTTACCAACGGGGCAATCCCTTGTCGTTTGTTCCCACCATTTAGGAATATGCAAAGCCTTATGATTTTTACATTCAATATGATACGGGTAAATCGGTGACTCTGGGTTGATCTCTTATATATCGCCCTTTAGATCCATTACACCAGATAGAGGAGTCCTTCGCAAGAACGTCCCCAATATCTTGTTGATATATTTGGCGACTTTGAGTTCATATCTTTTGCCTTTTGCTTGGCTATTAATCACCAGATTTTTTGTTTTTTAAGTTTTTGAATTTTATCATTGTTCTTTTTTGTATAAGCCTTACGACACGGATCACACATACTATGACGGGAGATTCCCATTTTAATAAAATCAGCAAGTGATTTCTCATCCTTGCATTGAGTACACTTTTTCGTAATAGAATTAACAGGGCGGGTGCGGGTGGAATCGAGAACTCCCCGCACCCCTTCACCCTTTTTCAGAAGGTCAGACATCCAATCCCGCCTCCTTCAAATGAATATCAACCATTTTTGGTTGGTAATGTTTGATCCTGTTAATTAGTTCAAGTAATACTTTAACTTGTTTTTTAAGTTGGATATTTTCTTCGTGGATTTCTAATAAATCCTTAAGGCTTTCCAATTTTTTTCTCCAATATTCTGATTCTGCTTTCCTTTACTAACAACATTTGTGACCACTCACTTGATTGTTTTTGCCACCATTTTAAAAAAGCATCCTCAAGTTCATTATTTAAGGATTCCGATATTGCGTCAGATAAATCATAATTTTTTATAATATCCTCAATAATTTTCAAACGGTATATTTCCTACTGATCTTGCCAATAGCCTTGTCCATTTCCGCCCTCATTTCTTCCTGTGTTGCCGAATTATTTTCCAACTCCTTATCCCGCTTGATTTTGTTATTCAAGGTTTGAATCTTTTGCTTTTTTAAACGGATTTTATCTGTCTTTTCACAAAATCCACTTACAAGCCAATTACGAAATCCCGCCCTGTAATCCTTATACGACTTTCCATTGGCGGATAAGTAATTTTTAAATTTATCAAATTGAAAAAAAACATCAATATCCAGATGCTTTTCCTGTAATTCATTTAAAAACTCTTTATTGATCGATTCAAGGCTCTTAATATCTTTCTTATTATTTAATATATTCTTTTTTAATATATTCTCCTTTAATGCTTTACTTTTGCTTACGGTTTGCTTGGGTTTTGGTTTAACTTTGCCACCCTTCCGCCCTGCTTTTGCTCTTATTTCCCGCAGATCATTCATTTTCTGCATTCGCTTATCAAATGAAATTGAATAAAAATATCCATCTTCCATTTCAAACAGATCATAATTTTCAACAATATCAATTAACACATCAACCCCAATATGTATTTCCATTTCGTCAATCATTTCTAGATCGGTCATTTTAAGCCTGTAATCGCCCGTATCTCGCATTATCTCCAACAACATAAAGAAAGCACCATATCCACCCGTGCCATGCCTGTATCGTACTTTTAAAAGCCTTTGATCGTTTCTTGCATTTGAATCGTGAGGAAAATAATAAGCATCCTTCATTTCATTGCCCTCCTCATTGCCTCATTGTCAACATCTTTATGGTATTTATCACATTCATCTGGCTCAATTAAATCCTTGACCGAACCAATCTTGTTTGATCTATCCATTGGATGATTGTCATATCCATTGTCAATTCTCCACTTATCAAATACACCTTGAAATTTCTGCGGTTGCATAATCACATCCACAATAAAAGTGTTTTGGTCATATTTTTTACATAAATCACGGAGGAAAATCTCAACACAATCCGCCTTAATAGTAATCTCATCTATCAATTTCATTTTTTTCGATTCCTTTATTTGTTATTTTTGACCTTGCCTCTCTCTGCTTTTTAAATACGGACTTGTGACCGTCATCGGT
>NZCP01000008.1 GCA_002686465.1 Candidatus Woesebacteria bacterium
TCATTCATTTTCTTCGAAGGGGGGTTCTATTGTTACTTCCTTTTTATGATCTATAATAAACAACCTTATGCTAAGAGCTTTTTGTAGATCAGATCTGACTCGATAAGTCCGGATATCACTGCGATCCTTGGGTGGTTTGGAAACATACTTAACATCAAAAATAAAAATTTTTCCTTCTTTAGAAACAGCTATAACATCAAATGGTCCCTGCACGGCGATGTTTCGTGCAACCCAAAATCCTCTTTCTAAAAGCCACGCAATCGCCCACGTTTCCGCCCACGCCCCTTTTTCGTGTCTATTCAAAAGTTCTGGCTCAGTCATTTACCATAGGGAAAACCTTTTGAAGTTTCATTTTGAATGGCCGTTAAAACGATCGCGCAAGTTATTGATAAAAGTCCACAATGCCGAAATTTGTTTTTCGTGCATATCTACTTGTGCTCTTAATTTTGTCGTTTCTATATACGTATCTCTCTTCGTGATTTCTTCAACGTCTTTTTTTAATTCAGCCACGCTCGCATTCAACTTAACCGATATTACAACGACGCTAAGAACGAAAAGAAGTTGCTGCCAATAATCAGTTACAAGATCCATCTACTACACCGATAATTCAAAATGGGGACCATCAATAAAAGGTCTTCTTCCTTGATTTCTTCGTTCATCAATATAATGGTTCATAGCATCTTCCATAGAACTTTCCCAGAGTGTTATGTCCGGAATATTCCATGCGGCACCCCATCGAATAGATGTTCCAGTATCAATGGCGGCGAGTTTCATAGCCTCTGCTATTTCATCATAAACATTCAGCTCCCAGCAAGCTCTTCCTTTGATATACGCCATAAGGTCAACGGCTTTACCTTCTAAGTGTTTAGACTTAAAGGTTTTCGAAGCCCCCTTTGCGACCAATGCTTTTTGTTCTTCTTGAGTTCTTAATCCGCAAATTACTCCAAAATCGACCGTTGTTATTCCTATAGCGGTTTTCACTGTATTTACAAGGTCTTCGTCGACCCTTTGTAATTTACTTCGGGAACGTGTGGAAAGAAGAAAGGTCATGTTTACCTCATCATTTCAGAATGGTCTGCTTTTAGCCCTCGTGTCCAAGGCTTATCCGAAAAGGTTTTCTTGGCGGCTCCCCAATTTGCCCCGAATTCTGCATCTACTACGGAGGGAACCTCTAATTCTACGCAATTTTCCATGATTTCTACTATTTGCTTTGCTTCTTTTTGACTTTGCACAGAAATATCAAGCTCATCATGAACTTGTATCATCGGAAGGGGCAAATTTTCTTTGTGCAGGGCGACCATTGCTGCTTTTGTTTGATCTGCGGCACTTCCTTGGATTAATCTATTCAAAGACTTATATGTAAATGCTCTTTTAATACTTGGGCCATGCTCCGCAAACGCATCTTCATAAGATTGGGGCTTCCATATTCCATACCTAGTTGGCTCCCATTTTTCAAACCTGCACTTGCGTCCTAAAAGAGTACGAATTACGCCCCTGCTGTTGGCTCGATTCATAGCATGGTCTGCTAATTGTCTTACAAAGGGGACTTTTTCATGATATTGGGCAAATAATTCTTTAGCATCATCTATTTCTAACCCAAGGCTGGAAGCAAGTTTCCTTGTACCCATTCCATAGAATAAACCAAGGTTTATATCCTTCGCCTGTTTGCGTGGGACACCCACAATATCAGCCGCCATCTGATGGAAATCGGTTAAAGGGTCTTCATTGTATTGGTCTGAAAACTTTTCGGCTCCTTTAAAGCCCAGTAATTTCGCGTAGTGAACAACAATTCTTGGTTCTTGGCTGCTGTAATCAAATGATCCCCACAGCGTACCCTCTTCAGGAAGAAAAAGACTCCTTATCATGGGACCAATTTCTCCATGCCGCGCTGGAATCTGTTGTAGGTTTGGATTACTGTAACTAAATCTACCTGTTACCGTCCCGCCATCATCATTGCGAAGGCTATGTGCTTCAGCATGGATACGCCCTTTGTGCTGGTGTCGCAGTATGGTGTCTATAAAAGTTGTTCTTGCTTTGTTAAATTCCCGTGCTTTAACAATCATTTGCGGGAGTTTGTGCGGGTGGTTTGCTAAGAATCCTTTGGTAAAAGACGGTGCGCCTGTTTTCTCTGTAAATTTATACTCCAGCCCTGCTGCATCAAAAACTTTCGCAATACTCGCTGCCGCCCAAAGGTCTGCTGCTACTCCATACTCTTTAACTACGGAATCTAATATAGCTTGCTCGCGCTTTTGTAGATCTTTCTTTAAAATCTCCGCACGATCAATATCTACCCGCACCCCGCGTTGCCTCATAGGAATAATTATGTTCAGAATTTCTAATTCTAGGTCAAAAATATCCTGAACTCCCTGCTCTATAATGAGACGTTGGAATAATTTCCATAATTTAAGAGTCAAAGCGGCATCTTGTTCTGCGTATGCACCTACATAGTGAGCAGGGAGTTTGTACATTTCACTTTTTGGATTAAGTCCGAACTGCGCGGCGGCTTCTCGAAGCTCGCGCTCGTTTTTTCTTTCCCCTAAGTAGTCTCTGCCCAGAGCATTTAGGGCATAGCTAAACCTATTTTCATCTAAAAGTGGGGATGCTACCATTGTGTCTACAATGCGGCCTGAAATTGTCAGCCCTTCATGTAGAAGCCAGCCCACATCATAGGAAGCATTATGGAATATGTAGTCCCGCTCTACCAGCAAAACATCTTGTAGCCATTTTAGTGTTGCTTTTGGATCTAAATTAGAGCCGTTTTCATGGCGGATGGGAAAATACCACTTGCCATCTTCCACAGCAACGGAAATACCAATGATATGACCATCGCCTGTGGGCCATCCAGAACCCTTGGTAGTTAAATGAGGATCACAAGTTTCTAAATCTATGCAAATTTCTTTATAGCTGCTTAGATCTGGGTAACTTTCGGGACAAACCCATTCAGTATCAGGCATTAGAAGAGACATTTTTCACCAGCACTTTCATTGATTGCCGACAAGAACAATGGGGCCATTTATTTTTTAATGTGCGATAGGTAATAAATCTCTTTTCTGCTTTGCATGAGCAAATTGCCTCTACTTGTTTATCTAGTTTTCCATTCGCATCTATCTTCTCGGAATAATTCGGGTTCTGGTTCATCCAAACCTCTCATTTCTGTAACATACTCTGCTTCAACAAGTAATAGGTAACGTCGTAAATCCCGTATATCGTCTAAAACCCCTTCTTGGCGAGAATCTGTAAGTATAGCTGCAAAAATATCAAACCCACATTCGTTAACTTGTTTTTCTAAACGGTCCCATTTCCGGGCTAACATCATAAATGCGCCCACACCACCCCGTTTTTTCCAACTATCCCCATAACTTTTTTCTGCAGTATGTAACCCTTCTACATCAGATTCTGCAACATCTGATACTTTTTGGATTATTTTACTAAGGTAGATTTTTTCTGGTAATTCGGTCATGCTTCTAATTCCTTTCTACGAGTTAGCCACTCTACACAGGCTTTTTGCCAAGCCTTGTCTTCTATTGTTTGTGCATAGTCTATTGCTTCCTTTACTTTTTTATTTTTCCAAAGCCCCCAAGCTATCCGCATGGGGGTAGCGGTCAATTCAAAAAATGAATTATTAAAGGGGGTTCTATAGTGGTCACTATTTTCTTGAAGGTGGTGCTCATTTATCCAAGTAGTTAGCTCTGTATCAAAAGTTGTATGATCATCAACTAATGGTGGAGGGTTATAGGATAGTCCCTCTTTTCCCAATGTGAGATAAGGATCATATTCTGCTTGTATACCCTTCATATTTTCAAAAATATCGACGTAGGCGTGTAGATTATTACTAAATTGGTGATATCTTCCAACCCCCAGCTCTAATCTTGCGGCAACGTACTCCTGCAAAATAGACATGTGAACTGCATTTGCTCCATACGCCCCCCAAATTAGATCGTTACTACGGTTTGTAACGGTCATTTCTACTAAGCCTTCCCTCACACTAAAGTAGATTTGTGTATTACAAGGGACATCAGCTAAATGATCGTTTACTTGAAAGTCAGCACTTGGATCCCACATTGTAACAACAGTGCGCCTATCATTAGGGAAGGTGTTTAATCTATCGATGGCTGCTTCTAATTGGTCAAACCCAAACCACTTTCGCCAGCGATGTCCGTATGCCCCGTGAAAGGTAACACCATCATCGCTATATTGGCTAATCTGACGGTTATATCTTGCTACCCACTCAACATCATTTCGACCATCCAACATCCAAAGGGACTCAAATAAATGGAAAAAGGGGTTCGCGTCCCTTGTAGGATAAAAAAGTACTCTTTCTCGTGGGTGGGTATACGTTGTGCAAACAGGAGTTGGAAATTCTAAAGCAGGGCCATTACGAGTTTGTACTTCAACACCTGAATTCTGCAAAGCCTGTAGCCCAAGAAATAAGGCTTCACTTACGTTCCTCGCATAAAAAGTAAGGATAGGTGCTGGGTGCATATAAGCCTCTCTGACATGTGCTGTTAGTATAGGGCATTATACCCCCCCTAAACTTTTAAGACCCCTTGTAGCCTATCTAAGGGGCCTTTTAAGTAGGTCTTATTATTGTGCGCTTGCTAATGCCCGTTTCCACTTAACACGCACTTCTAATCTAGAGCCAAACTCGCCTCCAGTTTTATTTTTCTTTTCGTGTAAAGAAACAAATTTCTCATGGAGTTGTTTTAGTTTGGTTGCTGCGAGTGCATGAGTTTCTTTTGTCCGAGTTAAACTACACCCTCCTTTAGCTTGTGTTCCTCTTTGATTATGGGCAAAGTTTGTTAGCATGGAAGAAGGATAGCCCTTTCTGAGTAGCTGTAAGTTTACATCAAAATCTTCCATAAACTGTACTCTATCATGTTCACATTCTAAATATTCTTTTTTGCGGTAGGCAAGAACTCGCATATAACGGACACTGTGAACAAAAGAAGCTGGCAAGCGGTTATTGCCCTCACGTCCTGACACTCCAACGTGTGCAAATTTATCTAATTGTCTGTCTACAATATCCAACATGCGTCGTGCGTCACCTTCAACAAAGCGGGTAAGATGCCAATCGGCCAAAGATTTTCTTTTAAAAAAGGTAAGATCATCGTCCATCATAACAAACTTGTCAGACGCTTGTTCTCCAATAAGTTGGCGTTTATGACCAATGGTGTGATATTTGAAAGCTAAAAGTTTCACCCCATGTTTCATAGCCAATGGTGTATAAAGAGAAACTTCATCTTCATGAACCACTAATGTTATCTTATAAGGAGCCGCAAGGTTTCCTAAACTTTCTAATGTTAAGCACTGCTCATGTCTTCCACGGCTCACAACATAAACATCCATCATGGCATAATATCCTTTACTAAGCCAAAATCAGACGGTTTATCTCGATGGGCAACCATAGTTGTCACATGCCAATTAAACTTGAATTTACGGTGGCAATGCCAATCACCAAATAAATGAACAACCTGTTTGGCAAGTTCAATTTGTTTTTTGTTCTTCATATGAAGTTCAATAGCTATCTGCTCTACACAAGGGGGCATTGTGTCTTCAAACATAAAGTCATATTCACCCCCCTCTACATCTATTTTTATTATGTCAGGGCGATTGTCATGAACTGCGTCCCAAAAATTATCCGCTTCAACAGTTATGCGATCTCTCCCTCGAACAGGTACCGTTGTGTGACAAGAGGGGTATTTTTTAGAAAGATAAAATTGTACTTCCTGTTTGGTTCCTCCCACCAAGGCAAGATCTTTGGTCATAATTCTACAGTTTAAATCTTCCAATGCTTCAACATTCATTCGTAAAATACGATATGTTGAAGGCGTTGGTTCATAAGCCCAGATAATTTTAGCGCCACCCTTTTTAGCAAGATAAATGAAGCTTCCTATATTTGCTCCAACATCCATTACGCTCTTATTTGTAAAGTCTAGAGCCTTGTATTGAGGTTGCTCTTTTATGACAAAAAGTTCCCCGCATTCAGGGCGATAAAATAGTCTTGTCTTTGAATCAATTTCAAGATTTATAAGGGTGCCATCTGTATTGTGATATGGATCCCAGCTATCTGATCTCATACTATAGGACCAATCACAGAATTACGGCTTAAATAATTATCCACGTTAAACTTTGCTCGTGGTCTTCCTTGGTTTAGTCGTACTCGTTCGTACTTATCCCATTCGCATAGGCTATGCTCAATAGTTCGCATATCTATAGATTTTTGAGTTTCTAATGGAAGTTTTGAAATGTCTGCTTTCATTTGAAGCAAAGAGTGCATTTTAGAGTTTGCTGCTTCTTGTTTCATGCCTTTTGTCAAAGGGTTTCCAAGCAAACGGTTCAAACCGCGCTTTGCTCCCGGACCAGCATTAGCCCAAGTATAACGATCATGGGCAGTTCTTAAAACAGAAGTGTAGTTTAAATCAGTTATTACTTCATAGGCCATGAAACCACCACCGCCCCATCCCTTATATGTTGATAAAGAGTTATGGGTTTCTTGTAAAGAATTAGTGGAAGCTGCTGTTTCAGCAAGCAAAACCTTTGCCTCGTCAATAGGCTTTAGAAAACACTCTACTACTACTTCTGATTTGGGAGCCTTAATTCCTTGGTTTGTAATTATGTACGCTCCGGTAAAAGTTTTTTGTCCGTTAGCAAGTCTTTCTTCTATTAGGTCTTTAGTAAATGACGGATCCCAACCTCGCATCCCAAAGTTTACCCATCCATGGGCATTTGCAAATTCACTGGTCCCCACCATACGGAACAGGCAACAGTTGAAAAATATTTCCCAGCTTGGCCGTTCATCATTAGGAGAAGTCCAATTTTCCCGCATCCACACTGTAACCCTATCATTTTCTCGGAAAGGGTTAGTGAATTTATATTCTTGTAAGATCGGATCAGTAGTCCAAGGAGGCGGTTCTCCCGCCACCCTGCGTTTGTAGATGCTATGCCGTTCGTCGATCCAACCGAAGAAACTTTCTACAGCTTCGGGGTCCATAACTTTATCCTTCTAATGATGACTCTAGCCTGATTGCACCAACTTTTTCTGCCAAACGGATATCAACGCCACCACCGATAGGGCGAGCAAGATTCTTTAATTCCCGCAAAGCTGACCCTACAGTGAAACACGACATCACAACTAACATTTTGCGGTACCGGTCAGTCCCTTCCCGAATAGGTGGGGTCTCTAAAAGAGAAACAATACGCAGTTGCGGATGAAGGCGCTTTCTCTTTGCCGGTTGTTTTGTGGGAAGTGTTAATTCCTCCACCACAGAAAGCGAGGGTACCTGTAAGATTGTCATGGCTGTACCTTTTTTGATTCCAATTCTACGGAAGGGTTACAAAGGGCTATTTTACTATGAGGGGCCTCGTAGACAACTTGTATTTTATCTAAAAAAACCCCTCTGGGCGATGGAGCAAAACCCAGAGGGGCCGCAACACGGAAAGGAGTAAAAAAAACCGTGCTGCTATCACTCACACAGATTGGCCAGGATAGTTAGGCTGCGCGAGCATATTCAAGAGCCTTGTCTAAGGCTTTCCGCTTGGTTACTGCTCCTGAACCAAACCATGCAGAATGTAGAGCATTGCCTCGGTTCATGGAACGTTTTTGGTGGTCTTGCACATAAGTCACACCATTTAATGCACCCCACCATGTTCCCTTGGCAGACGCAAGCGTTGCTCCAGGACTGGTTTCAATCGCCTCTAACACATTAGAAGCGGTGCGTTTTAACTCATCTCGAAGAGGGGGTAGGCTACTAAACTTTGTAGTTTTCCCACGTTCTACCAGAAGTTTGGGTTGGAACAATTCCGCTACAAAATTCTCAACATCAGAATTAGTAGTTCTTTTCGTGCTAAGAAACTCAGCTTGTTCCTGGAACTGTTGCATTTGTGCGTTGCTCAGACCCAATGCTTCTTCCGCAGCTTGCATAATTTCTTCATCAAACATTCGAAGGTGCAATACACGGAACCGTTGTCCTTCTGCCCCTAACGCCATGCCAAGAGTATTGGCGCAAACTACTCGTATCGCCGTTAGCATAACCGTTAGAGCCTTACCCACCTGATGGCTATTGTTCAGCAACATATAGCCCTTAACTTCATCTCCTCCGGGGAGCTTAAAGTCATGAGCCAATTTTGCCAGCCCCCAGATATCCTTCCCTTCTTTTAGGCTACCGGCTGTTTCCATATTCATTTTGCCAGCCCCCGTGAACTTTTTGAAAAACTGCATTACTTCACGGTTTTGGAAAGGTATGTAACTTTTCCCAGCAGGAGAAAGCACTGAATTATCGGTATCCCTAACCAAGAAATATTGGTTTGGGACATGCAAAAATTTAGAGCTTGTAGTTGGGTCAAACAAATTGGTCACAGTTGGGTTTTCAGTGGTATAGGCGGGACGTTTGCTCACATTCCAATCTAACCCCGCTGCCATTACCATTTCATCCGGAGTCATTATCGATGAAACAGCTTGTCCTAAACCATGCCACGGAACTTCTCCCGCATATGCCATAGTTTCTACTTGATGTGCCATTTTCTCTTCCTTTCTGTAAGAGGTTAATTTGGCAGTACAGTGTCCGTAGGCAGATCTTCATACGTACCGTATGGTATGTCTAGCCAACCGACCTCATGTTCTTGCGGCCCTAACATAATTTTGACACGCATTTCTTCGTCATTATGGGAAAAGGCCATTGTAACAGGATATTTATAGCCCTCCACCAAATTCTCTTTCAACAGATCCGTATCCAGTTGCCTATTACGGTCTGTTTCAGTGGCAATTAACGCTGCCTCTATAAGAGCTTCTTTTGTGAAGTATCTTACCTCGAAGGCTTTTCCTGGCTCAGACATGAGACAGCCCCCCCGTTGCACTACGTTGCCACTTTAACATTTTTTCTTCACTACCCCAACAACTGGACGGTGTGTGGTTGTAGAAAAACTTAACAATATCAGGCAATGCCTCCAAACTATTTTTATCAGCATGACTAACAGCGTCAAACAAGTTATTTGTTATAACGGCTGTAAGGAAATGTCCGGGAGGTATGCCCTTATCTAAATAGCGCAAAATCCCTTCTTGTAAGGTAGCTGGAAGATGCCCAGAATGGCTTGCCCATTCTCTTACCCCTCCGTATTCTAACTCTATAATATCACCCATTATTACCTCCATCGGTGAATATTGTACTGCTATTAGTATGCCAACAATGGTTAGTGAAGACTTGCACTAAATTATCTATTTTATCCTTGAGGAAGAGTAAATCCAGCCGAATACATAGGATGAACTAAATGTAACTCTTGTTTAGCTCGTGTGAGGCCCACATAAAAAACCCGTATTTCGTCTTCTTTATCTTCTTCAGAAAACCGCCATTGGCTATTAGATTTTCCGCTTGTATCTGTCAGTAAAACCACTTTTTCTGCCTGTGCGCCTTTGGCCCTATGTATGGTAGAAATAGTGATACGAGGGTTAGTTGTAAGACTTTCTCCTTTTCGTATGCAAGCACTCAAGTATCGTTTATCCCTATCTGATATTTTTCCCAGTGCAGTATCCCAAGAAGCCGTGGTCAAAAGGCCATGATCTTGTTGTAAATCTTGAATGCTATAAAATCCTTCTTCGTTTATACCAGACAAACTTTTATACCCATAAGTCACCTGTTTATGGAGGAGCATTTGGCTATAGATCTTTTTGACGTCTTCTACGGGTAGCTTTTTCCCACTTCGTAATTTTTCCCACAAAATTACGGCTTGTAAGACTTTACTATCTGTAGAGCGGCTTGCATCATAACGGTATAGGTGTCCTCGCTGCCTAACTTCTTCTTCCAACTGGTTAGCTCCACGAGTTGTTCGTGATAACAGGAGCCATTTTCCATCTTCCAAGTTGATTTGTTCACTGTGTCTGTGCCATAGAACCTCCCCTTCAATATCTTTAGGTCTGAACTCTTTTTCATGGCGGTGCAACACACGATGAATAAGTCTTTGGCTGAGCCGATGGTGCTTTGCTGGGATGCGATAACTTTGATTTAAAACGGTTATTTCCCCCGTTAAGCCTAAGAATTTATCTATATCTGCTCCAGCCCATCTATAAATAGCTTGGTCATCATCTCCAGCCACAAATGTATGCTGCGCTTTTTCAGCGAGTAGTTCTACCATTTTCCATTGGACAGAAGATAAATCTTGGGCCTCATCTATAATAAGCACTTCTAAACGAGGGGCTAATTCTCTTCTAATAAATTGGATTAACATATCTGTGTAATCCAACAAGTGTAATGTTTCTTTATAATGATTCAATCCTCGTTGAACATATTCCACCATACGCCAGTCTGCTTTGTACCGAACCCGACTAGAATTATAGATCTCTCGCAAAGGGGACTGAGTAATACGAGCCATATTTATAAGTTCTAGAAACTTGTCTCCGTACCCAATATCTTTGAATGGGCCATAGTCAGATTCCCTTGCAAAGAAACTCCCTATCTTTAACCATTCACTCACTTCATCGTAGTGCTTGCGCGTCATAATTTGACTACGGCTAATTCCAAGTTGGCTATAAGCTAGTGAGTGGAGAGTTCGGAAGTAAGGTAAATCATCAGAAGCAAGATTAAACCTTGCCATTGCTCGTTCTTTAGCTTCTATATTGGCCCTTCGTGTGAAGGCAAAATACCCAATTCTATCGGGGGGTACCCCTTTTTCTAAAAATGATTCAACTGTGCGGATACTTGTTTCAGTTTTCCCTGTTCCAGGAGGCCCCAACAGGATATTAAGCACTACAGCACATCCTTTTCCACACTGAGCGGTGGAAGGTCAAAAGGAATTTCTTCATTTTCCTCGCCAAAGAATGCTTGTGGCAAACTCCAAACATGGACCCCTTTTCCTTTTATACGCCAAAATGTTTTTTCTGCCTCTAGATCTCGCAACTTTAAAGTCACTTTATTGGAAGTGTAATGGGTAAAATCATTAACGGTGAGATGCTTTCTTAAATCTTTAACTTGAAAATACACACGATTATCCCACCACACGGAAATACCTTGTAGGATATCTTCTTTTTCACTACCCTTTGCTCTTTCTGTGCAAAAGCTGTTCAATAGATCTTCAAACTCCCCCGCCAAAGTAGCATCTGGTGGAACTTCTACAATAGTAAGATTATCTAACAATGTCTGAATACGAGTTTGCCATGCTCGCTGGTTCACAGTAATGGGGAACTTATTAATTTGAGATACACAATCCTTTTGGAACTGAGATTGGCTTATTAAGCCCTGCGTAGAAAGTTCTACACGTTGTTCGTCTACATTTAATATCCAAATGGGAGGATCTCCATCAATTTTAGTTAAGCTGCTTAAATCATTAGAAATTCCGGCAGGGCCAACTCCAAATTTTCTAGTTTTGCATACTTCTTTATTACAGAAGGGTTTGATGGGTTGGTCTTCGCACTTATAGAAATATTCCTTCTTGTTTAACTGTTTTATAACGGTACCAACCTCTGTATGACTTAATGGGGGGTATAAGTGCTTGACGTTATATCCTTGCACCAAACTTTCCCAATTATCAGGGTTAGATAACCGTGCGTAGACCCCTAAATTAAATAGAGCATTATTTCTGCTGCCCTCAGAAAAGCCTTGTCTGCAAAGATGCTGTAGACAAGGTGGCCCTTCTTCTAAAATGCTTTCCTTGGTGCCAAAGTTTACGTCCAGCTTGGAAAAATCTTTTACGGTGAGCCTATTTTTTCTAATGCAGTCAAGAAACTGCTCAGAAGAAAGGGTTTCCCCCGTATGATTAAAGGCATATCGGACTGTTCTGTCCCCACTTTGGTAGGGCATGTTCAAAAAGTTACCCGTATCCCCCCTATCTACTAAAATGGTTGCTTGCTTTGGGAAAATTTCACTATCAGAATATCCAAGGGCAGCGGCAAGATCGGTCATCTTACGTTGCATTTCTATCGCGGGTACAGCTTCTTCCATAAACAGCCAAATATGTGCTCCCCCTGACTTGCTTCTTCCTACAATTGCTGGGACTTTATTTCTCGCTAATTTTTCCACAAGTTCTTGGTGGTCAACCGTGTAGCTATCAACATCTATAGCCCCCCATTTACAAGTGTTATCACTACGAATGGGGATAATACCAAGGCCAATTCCTCCGCGAAGATGCTCTACCCAATGTTCTTCCGTGGGTGCTTCACGCAAAACCTTTGCTTGCCCGTGCTTTTTACCATCTGCTCGTTCGCCCCCCTTTACTTCATAGGTGCCATGAGCAATATCACTTCCTTCAAAGAGCCTGAAGAATTCTTCTGCGAGTTCTTGATCTTTAGTTTGTTGCATTATCTAACCCCCTTTAAAAATAGGATGGAACAAGGCAGGAGGAGGAGGTAATTCAACCCACCCTGCTCCACCCCTACACTACACCAACTCAGAAAGTGACAGGCACCACTACAAGGAAAGTAGGTGTCACTTACCTCAACTCGAGCAGCGTAGTGTTACATTACTGAATCATCACTGCCTCCCCCAGTGCTGTCAGCTTCCCTTTTTACCTGTACTTCTCCCGCTTTAACACTGCGAGCGAAGCCTACAGCCGTCTCAAACATAGCTTTTTCATCTTTGTTTTTTAAATCTACGCTACGTTCTCGACTGATTTCCCAACCAAACCATGTGCCTTTATCATTATGCTCTTCCACCGTACGAAGGCGATAAATTTGAGACATCATGGGCAATACAAAAGGTCCGTTTTTGCCGTTGCCTGTTAAAGACTGCATTTGGCTCAACCACTTCCGTGATTTTTTTAGTTGGGTACTGCTCATTGTTATTAGCGCACGTTGACTCCCTTGAGTAGGGTGAAGTAGCAAAACGAAAAATTGAGCAGTATTTGCGAGAATATTACCGTTTGGTAATAAGTCTTCACCACGATCTGTACGAGTAGTTGTTCCTACAATAGGGTCTACAGGGTCATAACTCCCTACATACCCCCCACCTTTTTCACGAGGTGTCCACTCTACAAACCTACGATTATAATGAGATGGAACTACTTGAATTCCTTCTTCCCCATCATAAATTTCGTTTTGTACAGTGTTGTAGATCATTCCCGCTTCCGCTCCTTCTACATACGCGCCTTCCCTCTTATTAGTTTGGGGGCTAACATTTGCGAGTATGCGAAGGAAAGGTATAGCCAGATCTGAAGTGGTGACTTCTGAGAAGCCCTCCCCAGCAAGATCTTCTAAACCTTCAAAAACGGTGATTTGATTTTTAGTCTCATCGACTTTGGCAACGGCTTTTCCGGCCATGTATCACCCTTTCGGTTTTGTAATTTTCGACTGCTCGCCAATAAACAGTTGAAATAAATCAAATGGGAGCTCTTTTCCTGCTTCCACTTGCTCTCGGGCAAACGCTTTAAGCGTCATTGGCTCTACCCACTGTCTGTTAGAAGTTGGCAAATGCCGATCTTCTAACTCTTGTACAAGGGCTTTTGCATTATCTTCCTGCCCCCGCACAAAACTTACACTGACCAGATTCTTTATCAGGTCTCCAAACCCGTGGTCAACTAGCCAAGCAAAACTTTCATCCTGCCTATCTTTTGGTATGCTTGCGCTATAAAAATTCTTCACTGTAATCTGGCTACCATCTTCCAGTTTAAATTCTCGTATGCCGTATTCAAGCATAGCAGCAGGAAGTTGATCATCAGAAATATCTCGTAGATCACGCTTTGCCTGTTTATGCTCTGCGTCTAAATCTGCCACCTTTTGCTCTAACCGCAATTGTAGATTGGCAAGTTTACTGACACGACTAAGCCCCTCTTCGTCCACAGAAGAAAGTTCTTGGGCAATATCTTCAAAATCGCTCATTTACTTTCCTTTATTTTTTCTAAAAAGTCCTGCATAAGGAAGCGGAAAGCCCCTGCCTCCGTAGGAATTCCATATTTCTTGTTCAAATGCTTTACAACACGGGTTAATTTTTCTTGATCTTCAGTTCGGAATCGGAAACATTTGTGAAATGAACTAACCCCTCGTTTGCGTGTTTTCATGTGGTGCCTTTCTAAAAATTTAAATTTACTTCTAGAGGGTAATACTGTTGTTCTAACCTGTCCCATTTCAAAACTTTAAAACGGCCCATATTATTTTGGGCCGCAAGAGCCGCTGCAATGGCTATTCCAGCAGGGTCACCAGCTAACAACAAATAATCCTCATCCGTAAATTTGGATAACTTGCGTATCATTTTTCGCACCGTTGGCTGTGTGCTAAAACTCGCCTGTTCTTTGGCGGGGAGTAATATTTCTAAGTCACCAAACTCGGCAGCATCAGTAATATCACGGCCACGCATTTCTTGAACTATAAAAACTGTCATGGCTTTCTCCCCATGCAATTAATAATAAAGTATACAGTATATCTTGGCCCTGTAGCAAACTCTTAGTAGTCAAAGATTTCTAAATGTAGAATATCTATCAGCACTATTCGCAACTTTGTACTATAGTAGTGCTATTGGGCAAAACAGACCTTTAAAAAGTTCTCATTCTCAGGACCTACCCAGCGGAANAAGAGTTCAGTATATTGATATAGCCGTATATTGTATATCGGCCGAAAAATATTTTTTCTACCCTCTGTTNCCCCAATATCACACCTATATANGAAAGTTACGAACAACTTTAGCTAGTCTAACAAATACAAATTTTGTAATATAATGTATTCCCTACGAGAAAGAGGGTTAATGAGGTATAAATTCAAGGTCAAGCCTTACGCTCACCAGTTGGTAGCGTTAGAAAAATCGTGGGACAAGGAGTATTACGCCTTGTTCATGGATATGGGAACGGGCAAATCCAAAGTTTTGCTCGATACTGCTTCTATGCTTTATGACAAAGGCAAAATAGAAGCAGTGCTGATTATTGCTCCAAAAGGGGTTTATCAAAACTGGATTCAAAAAGAAATTCCCACCCATATGCCAGAGCACCTCGTGTATCACACCGTTGCCTGGACCCCGGAAAACACGATAAAAAAGAAAAAGGAACTGACCACACTATTCCAAATTACAGAAGAACTAAAAATTCTGGTCATGAATGTGGAGGCTTTCAGCACAAAAAAGGGTGTTGAATTTGCTCGTAAATATCTTAATGGGTGGAAAACTTTACTCGTTGTAGATGAAAGCACTACTATTAAAAGCAAAGATGCTGCCAGAACCAAGAATCTGCTCAAGCTTGGGAAAAGGGCCGTATATCGTAGAATTTTAACAGGCTCTCCAGTAACTAAATCTCCTTTGGACTTATTTACGCAGTGCGAATTTTTGGAGGAAGAAAGTTTACGGCAGTCTAGTTATTGGGCATTCCAAAATCGATACGCGAAAATGCTTCGTAGAAGTGTAGGGACACATTCCTTTAATCAGATAACTGGGTACCAAAATTTAGAAGAATTAAATGGCATCATAGAACCGTTCAGTTTCCGTGTTAGAAAGGAAGAATGTCTCGACCTGCCAGATAAAGTCTATACTAAGAGAATTGTTCAGCTCACAAAGGAGCAGGGGGAAGCTTACAGGACTCTTAAGGGTGCAGCCCTAGCGGTTATAGAGGGAAGTATGGTGAGTGCCTCTACGGTCCTTACACAGATTTTGAGGTTGCAGCAAGTTTGCAGCGGATTTGCCAATATGGATGATGGCAGCGTAAAGGAAGTTCCAACAAACAAACTGAAAGAACTGTTGTCCGTTATTGAAGAAACAAATGGCAAGGTGATTATTTGGGCAAACTTTGTGCATGACCTACTGCTCATTTACAAAACACTCGCAAAAATATACGGGGAAGAATCATGCACCACGTTCTATGGCGGAACTCCTGCAAATGATAGGCAAGGAATTGTAGAAACATTTCAAGATGCTCATAGTTCTCTTCGTTTCTTTATCGGTCAACCCCGTACAGGTGGATATGGGCTTACTCTAACAGAAGCTAAAACTGTGATTTATTACAGCAACGGTTACGATCTAGAAATACGGTTGCAAAGTGAAGACCGTGCTCACCGCATTGGCCAAACCAATAAAGTCACCTATGTAGATATCATAGTGGAAAAAACAGTAGACCAAAAAATACTCGCTGCTCTACGCAACAAAATTAATATTAGTACTCAGATCATGGCCGAAGGTCACAAGGAATGGATTATTTAGCTTAGAGAAGCTAACCCTTGGTTAGCAGACGCATTTCTTCGTGCTTCGATCGCCTGTAAATCAGCATCAAATGGAAATACACTTGCTACGTTGACCGGTGGGGTTTGTCCTGAAGCCACTCGCACAGGAGCGGGGGTAGTAGGAGCTCTAGTCTGAGGTCCAGGAGAAACTGGTACTGGTTCTCCTATTGGTGTCACAGTTACTCTTGGGTCAGGTTTACGTTCAGATCCTGGAACAGGTCCTTCAAATCGAAGTTGGTAAGGTTCACCTTCTCCAATATTTCTATAAAATTCTTCACCAAAGGGTACCCCTGTATTAAACAGGTACAAATTCATAGAATCGCGAATTTTAGGCGTTATTGAGCCTGCGGGTACACCCTCTGGCAGTGTTTGGGTTAGTGTCTTCGCAAGGGTTGGGTCTAAAATAGCTGCTTGCCATAGAGTATTTACTCGTTTCATACTCTGAGCATTAACAGCTCTTCCTAAGAAATACGCGGCAATACCCTTCATTCCTAGACGACCTTCACGCAAGGCCAAAATTCTGTTTGAAACATTAGCAGGGGTCATTCCTAGTTCAGATTGGAACCCTGTCATAAATGTTTCTATATCCGTAGCCCCCTGTTTCACAGAAGTAGTAAGAGCTCTTTCATAAGCATCTGCCAATAAGTACATATTGTTCAAATGCTCGGGGGTCAAAGCTGCATCTAGCATACGTTCATTATTTGCGAGGTAAGTTTTGAATTGCTCAGGATTTTGCATAAAATTTGGCTGTTTTGCGAAAACTCTACGAATAACAGCTTGATTCCAAGCTTCTAATATTCCAGGATTTTTACTCCTACCCGCTTCTCTAACTGCTATCTGCCGCAGTTCTTGGGCCAAACGCACATTTCCTTCCCCGCTGAATATATCTGCAATCAGTTTATCTGGATTATTTATTGCTTTAGCCTTTGCGAAAGCACTGTAGAGGGCAGATCCATCAATACGTTTTTTCCTGTTGAGCAAGGTCAAATTACGGTCAGCTAGATTTTGAATAAGTCTTTGCGTGTTTTGAAACTCGGGCAAGAAACCAAGTTCGTCTAAAGCATCTGCGGTTTTACTTATCCAATTATTCAGCTTATCTGAATTAATTAGTGGCCTTCCGGTTGCCGTTGGTGTTCTAACAGCAGCACTTCTTGCCGAATCTAAAGCAGCCGCTCGGACATGTTCCATCATTTTTGGATCAGCCCCGTACAAGGTTTTATAAACCCCTGCAGATTCTCTGCTTGCCAAGAAAGCCTTTGCAACGCCTTCATCGTGCAAGACGTAAGCACTCCCTCCTTGTACTTTTGGTGTCAAAATATGAAGAACAGGTTCAAATGGTTCAATAACATTGAGTTTGTACCAATTTCGGTATTCTGCAAAATTTTTGTTGGTCCCAGCTAATGAACCTTTCTCCGCAAGATCATCTAATACTTTTGTTAGGTGTGAAAGAGCTTGAATATCAGAAGTTTTCCCTTGGCTGATAGCTATGGAAAGTTCAGAACTGACTTGTCCCCTGAATGATTTCCAATCTTGAAAAGACATTTGGCCTTTAGTAAAGCTATGCTCTAAAAAATTCTTAAAAAGTCTTGGCATATTCTTGTAAGCAAGAGCTTCTGTTTCTTGCCTTGGAAGAAAAGTGCGTAAACTGTCTTTTGCGGCATTCACATTATCGGCTGATGCAAGTTGATCTGAATCATTAATCTTTAGTTTTTTGGCTAGTTTGGTTGCTTCCTTTTTAATATCATCTTGAGCCTGAACTATTCTTTTACGAATCGCTATTCCAGGTTTTGCTCTTGCAGCATCCGTTATTTTAGGAAGAAGGGCCGTATCTCCTGCCGCCGCAGAAAATATATCCAGTTGGTCAGCAACTGTAGCCGTTGTTCTATCAAGTATTCCTATAGTTGTTTCATATTTTTTAGACGCCACGTTATAGATAACCGTAGGAACATCTGTTTCAGGATTTCCTGATAATTTATCTTCCTTAAATCTTGCAGTAGCTTCTAAGATATTGTTCTTACGAGCTCTATTTTGCTCAGTAAAGATCGATCCCATTGGTGCTCTGGCCTCTGTTGCCTGTTGCATTGCAACGAGACCTGGAGCTTGTGAAGATTCTGCTGGGCTAAAAGCTATAGGGGCATCCGTATAAGGCTCAAGAGCTAGCTCAAGTTGTTTGGCACGATCTATGTTAACTTGTGCCTCAGGAGTACTCAACGTTTCTTCAATTTTTGTTACAACTTGGTTCCGTGCAGAAACGCTTGCTGCATCAGTAGCTGTTGCCGCCGCCGTAGGATCTGCATCAAATTCTTGCTGTAGAGCTTTATTTTCTCTACCTTTTTCGCCAATTTGTTTCCCTTTATCCACAAGTGCTCGTAAACTTCGCCCTATTAAAGAGTTACGAGCCAGCCACATCATAGAAGCAGGAAGAGCCAAAGGGGCAAGAGCACCGAGTCCAGTATGGGTACCAAAGATTTCTGTTTCTCCTTGCATACCTGCACCAGACAGAGTTCCGTATAGCCCTTCTACGGCAAGAGGGGTAGTTAACGAAGTTCCTCCTGTTATAGCTGACCGATAAGGTTGAGTTATTGCCTGTTGGAGAATAGGTAAGCCTCCACTTAGGTCACCCAACCTTCCGCTTCCGGCTGTAGCTGCTTTTTCTGTTGCCCAGCGTTGGGCTTGTCGAAAGCCAAGACCAGCTTTTTGAACTGCCGATGCAGTTTTCAGAGTTGCCCCTGCAAAAGGAATAGTCGCTACTCCCATTTCTCCCGCTGAGCGGAACATGCGGGATTGCCAGTTCTCAGGAGGCCCGATTTTTTCTCCTACCCCATACCTATTCCAAGCGGCAATAGCATTTCCTACATCTTCTAATGTCCCTGGAGCTACATCAGGAACATTTCTTACAAACCAATTTGCCAGTTTTGGGAAGAGATAATTAATAGCTTCATAGTCCCCTTGTTGAAAATATCTTTGGAGATAGTCTCTAGATAGTTGTGGGTGTTCACTTCTAGTTCCTGCATCTAGACCCTTTTCTTCCGCATCTTCCCGTAAAAAATTAGTGCCATCTATAATGCCGTTGATCACAGAATCTCCTGCACCAAGAATCATATCGTTGGCCCCTTTTAGGATTTGCATGGAGTAGGCTTCTTTTTCTCCTACCCCAAACCAACTTTGGCCCTTTGCAGTTTCTAGAACAGAATGTCTTGGAAATTTCCCCTCAATAGGTTCTAACTCCTGAGGCTCGTCCCCTATATGCTCAAACTGAGGCACCGTGTATTGGAGGCGGCGAGTAGAATCTACTTCTATTTCTTCTTGAGTAGGCCCAGGAATATTGAAAATATCCGCCATTTTAGTCTAATCCTAATTCTATAAGAATTTCATCATTAGGATCCATATTCTGCATATCTTGTTTTGTTAGTTTGCGTCCCGTAGAAGTTACACCAATTAAATTTCTAGATGGATCAAGAGCTTGGCCTACAGTCATACTCATAAACCTCCCTTTTAGATCAACACCAGGATAATTTTGTATTTTCCGAAGATAAGCAAATTGGCCATACCCAGTAAACCTGAAGGGGTCATTCCTAGCTCCAGTTGGGAGTTGTTGAAGCACAGGCACCGGTCTATTATCTAATTGTGCTCTATGCCGCGCAAGTTCATTTTGCACCCCCAACAAAAGTTCTTGAAATCTTACCGCTGCAACTTCTTCATTTTGGAAGAACCCTTCAGGGTCCACAGCAAGTTGTCTTATCATTTCTTGTTCTTTTACGGCATAACGGTCACTGAGTGCTATGGCAGCAATTAGTTTCCTAGCAAACAAATTCATCATTTGTCTGCCCCTCGGAGTTCCAGACCAAGTGAATAACTCTCTACTAGCGTCAGGAGCAAATATAGCAACATTGTTGCTCACGAAGGATTTAATTGCATCCAATGGCCCCACTGCCTTTGGAATTTGTGCCAGAACTTGTTGCCCAAATTCCAAAGCATCGACCATTTGTGGAATTCTTTGTTGTTTGTATGCTATATCTTTCACTGCCATATTTTCATAGAGTATGCCTAATGCTGGCGTCATCTTCACCAATGGATTCATCTTTTCTTGCAAAAGGGTAACTCCATCTGCCGAATATGTAGGTGGAATTAACTGGTATGCTATGTCTAAACTTATAGGTGAAGTTATTTCTACTAATTGCTGACTCTCATAAACCCCATCGCCATCTTCATCTATAGGAATCATTACTTTTTTGGTTTCTGTTACTTCGACCATTTCTCGCCATTGGGCTTCATCAATTTTACCAGCGTTTAAAAGTGCATCAGCATTATCGCGCTGTAGCTGCATGACCTTTTTCTGTTTGTCGGTAACAGATACTCCTGCCACACGAGTTTGTCCTGCAAGATCTCCTTTCAAAAAGGCAATCTTTACACGGCCAACGTCGTCGGGTGGGAACATCTTAAAGACTTCTGATAATTTCCCACGCATGAATCCACGAGGCGCAAGCTCTACTTGATCGCCCGATGTATTTAACCAATATTGTCCTCCTACTCCCCAACCAGCAACTTCTTTATACCCACCAAAAACGGTGCTATCAGGAATAAGCAAGTAAGTCATCTTAGCTTTGCCCCAGTCAAGATCCCCTGTAGTCAAAGCACTAAGGACTGTAGCATCTAATGGATGGTAGCCTCCTGGGACCTTTTTCTCTGTTCCAGTCACTTCATCATAGTAGATGTACATACCATCTGATCCCCTACGGACACCGATGATATCCCATCCACCATCAGACTTTTTCTTGCCCCAAGTTTCGGTAGCCAACATGGTTAAATCATGTTTGGCACCGTAGGAAAGAGCGATTGCATGGTTAATATCTTTAATCTCATCTCTTCCTACGGCAATGCCGCTAGCAAGCATATCTTGAGCAACTCTGTTCTGGACTTCAAGGAAATTATCTTGCCGAAGATCGTACCGATCAATAGCCGATTGGACTATTCCTAATTCTTGGCCACGAAGTTCTGCTTCCGCTCCTTTTTCTTCAGCCCGTGCAGTGCCTATAATACCTCTTTCAAACTCTGCTCTTTTTGAAGCAATAGCTCCAATATCAGTAGCGAGTTCTCCCGATGGCCGGATCATTGCTTGTAGAAGAGTTCCTGGAGATTGGGCTATCTGTTGACCATATCTAGCAAAGGCTACGTTAGAAAGAACACCTAATTCTTTGTCTAATCCTGGACCATAAAGGGCTTCCAATTCTGCTCTAGACTGGGCTGTAGTAGGAGTAGGAGTAAGGTAAGGTTTTAATAGACCTCGCCTTTCTTGATATATCTTTTCCAGTGTAGCAGGTTTTAATTTTTCCGTATGGGGGCTGGCCACGTTTAAAAATGCCTCGACGTTTGCCTGTACCCCTGAAGGGTCAAATTTTTGGAATTGTGGAATGGGAACATTGTAGGGGGAAGAATTTGCGTCCATATACTCTTGCCAAGATTGTAGCCCTTCTCCTTCTTCAGGGCTTCCAACTTGGCGAGCTACTGGAATTTCCCCTGCTAGTATCCGTGCGGAAGCCTCTTCTGTTCCTGGAGCTTGAACAAAAGAGGCATCAGGAAAATTTACGGGGGGCGCTCCCATACCGATGGGCATTGGACCACCCGCAACTTCAGACGGCCCACCAGCAATGGGAACATTTCCCAATCCTCCTTCTGGTACAGCACCTTGGGCTGCTTCCATCATACTCATGGTAGGCTGTACTAGTAGCAACACTGATTCAGGGGTTTTAGTTGCATCACTTTCTCCTACAATCCCTGCCAATTCATCCCTGCGATCTGAAACAGATTTCTGATCTCCTCGAAGGGCATTCATCATCCCCTCAGCATCTTCTGCTGCGTCAATATTAGCATCTGTATTGATCATATTTTGAACGAATTGTTGCCCAATGGCAGCTATGGGGGGTTGAGTAGCCATATCGACGGGGGGTTCTAACCCCGAAGTTATCCCTGTTCCAACCGATGGGGGAAGGGTCGGAGGAGGCATTGGATTAACAGGCGGGGCCATACCCCCTGTTGGTATAGGAGGAGCTCCTGTGGCACCTCCTGCAAACATAGATCTAGATAAAGTAGGATCTGATAAAGGCATTTTAAATTATCCCCGCTTTTGAGGCAGCACTCGCAACATTCAACCCTGCGATACCACCGCCAACTATTTGATTAAGCAAACTAGGTTCTGGTGCTGTGGCCACGCTAAGAGTTTGCTGAGTAGAGGGAGCACCACGCAAAATATCACTATAGAACCCAAGTCGCTGGTAGGGTTCATAGATATTTTGTAAGGCCGTACCCTGTTCGGCCGTTAATCTTTGCTGCTCAATTCCTCGCTGCTCTTTACCCAATGCAGATAACAGAGCTATATCTTTCCCTTGTAGGTTAGTTTGCAATTCACCGAGTGCGCCAAGTTGGGTTCCAAATTTGCCTTGTAGTTGAGCTTGCGTTAAATCTCTACGGCGAGCTTGTTCAAAAGCATTCATGGCTTGTTGTTGTGCTTGTGAGTAACCTTGCTGACGAAGTTGAGCCGTACTGCGAGCTTGCTGTTCTAATATGTTGCGACCGATTTCTGCTCGTTCTAACGCCGCTCTACCCCCAAAGGCTCCCATACCTCCTGCTTTAGCAGTCAAAATATTTTGCTGAATTTGCCCTTGTCTTGCTAGATCTCTTTCTGTTTGCTCTACAACCGCCTGTTCAAACGGGTTGAAAAATGAGGCAACGGTGCTAGGATCGTATGCGCCAATACCCTGTTGTGATGCAAGTTGACCCGCTGTAAGTGCTTCTTGCCCAGCCGTTATAAATGGCTGATATGCACCAACTCCGGCTTGTGCCTGTGTTGCAGCCAGTGCTTGGAGTGGATCTATGCCAGCGGCTATTAAATCTGGTAACCCGCCAACAGGTTCTGCACTTGTTAAAGCCTTGGCTTGCTCCATCAAGCCAACTTTTAAGGCCTCTATATCAGGCGCTTCTCGTTGGATAATTTCTTGTGATTCAGTCGCCATAACTATGCTGCCCTTTGGTCATAAGCACGTTGCATTGCGTACAATTTTCTTGCACCTTCCCTTCTATTACCCCCGCCAATTCCAGAAACAGTGCCAGCATTTACTACAAATTCTCCATCGCTTAACAAGGCAGGAATAGAATCACTGGTTGCTGTTCCAGGACCGACGATTTCACCACCTCCTGCTACGGTAACTGGGGGTGGCGGGAAAGTGGTCGGCGACGGTGTTCCACCAACATAGGTAGGTAGATGCTGTTGACTATAATATGGGTTTTCCCCATAAAAATCTGAACCATAGCCGTACTTCGCTGGATCTTCGTAATAGAGCACACCAGTTCGGTTATCACGCCATTGGTCTATTTGACCATCGCCATCTGTATCTTCTGGCGTAGTATCTGGCGGGAATAGCCCAAGAACCTGACCTTCGGTTGCATAATCTGCAGCAACAGCACCAGCCCCTCCGATAGTGGCGGCTGGCCAATATCTTGAATACATTCCAGGTTGGGCGGCTGCTAATGTTCGATCAACTATAGATTTTTGCACAGCAGCAGGTATTTCTACTCCTGGATTCGCAAGATTCCATGCTTGTTCATGAGCCTGAATTTGACTAGCTACATCCCCATAATCAGGCTGGATACCAGACCTTTGGGGGCTAATGTAACTTTCTAGAATGCCTTCACCCTGCCCACCTATGTTTGGAGCTGGGTCATAAATATTTCTCTCGAACCAGTTCGGGGGATCTCCAGCTAAAGTTGGTGCTCTTGTTTGCATTTTATAAGGCACAGTATTTAATTGACTTGGAGGACCGCCTTGGAAGTCACTACTCAAAACACTAGGAGGACCCGATGGTCCTCCAACTGCTTGATCTGTAATACTAGGAGCACCAGAACTCCACGCTGCTTGCTGGTTGACTAAATCAGTTCCCTGCGTAGTTAGTCGGCCATCGACTAAATTACCACTCGCTTCAAGCGCATAGGCTTGGTCTGGAGGGATTAGTTGAGCAGCCCCGTCCGCCGTCTGTACCATAACTGGCTGATCTACCCCCCCAGCGAGTTGGCGAATTGACGTATCACCACCAACTCCTGGTTCAAAATTCCCCGCCAAAGTCGGAGAAGTAGCTGGTGGTGCTGTTGGGTCTGCTAATGGATTAAACGATTCTAAGCCCCATGTTTGTGGGTTCAGAGGATTTTGAACATTGGTAAGTCCTGCTCCTAGAGAGCTAATACCACTTCCTGGAGCACCACCAAAGTCCGTGAAAGCGGCACCCGGATTTGTTTTACTCCCAAAGAAACTTCCTCCAGGACCACTAAAGTATTTTGCTTTTATGCCTCCACCTATCGCACCCATGCCGAAGGATAACGCAAGTTGTTTTGGATCTCTCACCCCCGAAACGAAAGATCCAGCTAAACTACCAATACCAGCTGAGAGCCATAACGGAGCCGCTGGCAATAAATATGGAGCAGCAATGCCAATAAGTATTGGCGCAACTGCTTTAAGAAACGGCTTGATTTTCTTAAATACTTTCTTGACCGTTCTCGTGACTTTTTTGAAGACTTTTTTAACTGCTTTAAAGGGGTTAAAACCAAATTCGCGAACGCCCGTTGCAGGGTTTGTCATATTAAATTCGTTGCCCACGATATACTGCTCTGGATCTATCCCCATTTCTTCAAATTGCTGCCAAATCATACTTTTCATTTTGGGGTTGGCATTTAAAACTTCTAAGGGGATGACTGTTTCGCCTTCGGCTACATGAGCTATATAAATATCACCATGCCTACCAAAATCTGCCAACATATCTGCGGCATTTTTGAGGGTATGCACCCCATTATCTGGAACTAAAGGAGCGGGTACTTCTACTACTTCATAAGGGAGCGTCGCTATGCCTTGCATTTTTCCACCATTTGCATCTGATAAAAGGCAGGGGCAGCGAAATCCTGAGCTGACGCTAATTGTACCTTACCTAGAATCATTATTATCTGCAACCTCGTTCGTTAGCTTGTTGTGACCGTAACCGAACCAACTGCTCCTGTTCCACTGGTCCCATCAGGAGCAGCTACATCTAATACAACAATCTTAACTTGTTCTATAACTCGGTATAAATTTCCAATTTCCAACCCCACCGCACTCGTAGGTAGATTTGTTAGTGTAATTTTTGTCCCCCGCATTTGTCCAGGATTGGCTTCTTGATTTATATAAAGTTCCAGCGCCCGAACTAAATCCACCATATACCGATGATCGAAATCCAAAGGTGGATTGGGAAGCCTCGGAGAAATTAATTCTCTGGACGCCATTACCTTCTCCCATCAGGCCGCATTTCTAATCTTGGAGAACCAAGCCGCCAATTCACACCCACATCTCCAGAAAGAAGTTTGAACCCAAAAGCTCTTCCTCGTAAGCGTATATCTACCTTACTTGTAAATTGCTCAAAAGGAACTGTGCTAGAAGTACCCGATCTACTAACCTCATCTGTTGTAGTATCTGCAGTTGTTTTCCCAGGAAAATCCTGTGTCTGAACTGTAAGGTCTACATTAGGGGTTTCAGCCGTGGAACCTGAAAAACTAACATCTGGTATTATTCTAGAAATAAAAACATATTGATCTCCGTCTCCTAAATCTACAGGGCTAGATTGAATAAAGGCAGATAAAGCACTACCATCATCATCATATCCAAGTTCATGGTTATAAACTTTATTAGAAAAAGTCGCTAAAGGATAAGCTCGTACCCCACGATCTAACCATGCTGTTCTTTCTAACGCACCATAATACCAGACTTTTTCATTGTAATTGTACACCACATATCGGTCATTTTCTCCAGTTCCCCCATTTGGAATATCATTTGTGTTAGAACAATAAAACCAGATTACTTCACCAAATTTAGAATTAACTCCGGCATATACTTTAGCAGCTTGTAAAGAAGAAAAATCACCAAATACTTTTTCAATTACTGTGCAGGGTATTTGTTGCGTTTGTCCACTGTAAATGTAGAAAGCTCCATCTCCCATCCAAAAAGCAACATCTTCCACAGCAACAGCAGCATTTGGCCCTACAATCGTTGTATTTGCTGATAATTGTGTAATTCCATAAGTAAAAGGTGGCCCAATAAATCGCATTGAATGAAGGGCCATATCTGTCCAAACAAGAATTTCTCTTTTTGTTTGTATAGCCCGTACAAAGATAGATCCTGCACCAATTCTTAAATCTCCTGCGGTATTGGTAACCGCTGCTGTCCATTCCACAACAGATTCTTGATCAGAAAATCGAATTAACAAAGGGTCTTGAGTACTTGATCCTGAAGCATTACACCCAAAAGCAATTACATGACGATCTGTGTCAGAAACCATGATTTGTTTGGCAATGGTAGGAGTATTACTGGCATCAGTTAATGTGCTAAGTTCTACAGCACGCACACCTGTTCCATTTGTTTCATCCCAATAATAAATGGCCCCATTTCTGTCATTTATTAAAAGATCTTCACCAAAGTTATCCTGCGACCATAAGCGCAATTCCGTTGAAATACTAACCGTAGCTGCTGAACCCCATGTGCCACGCCCAAAGATACCCGCGCCAAATCCTGCACCCCCTACCCCTGTAGATAAACCCACATTTAATTGATATTTGGCAACTGTACTCCCACCCCCATTGCCTGTATCACTAGCATTGGCAGTGACTGTATCACCATCTGTATCTTTCGCCGTAAACGTATATGTGTTTGCCGTTGGAATTGTAAGTATTTTGTATTCTTGATTCAAAACAGTAGCCGTAATAGTTCCTCCTAAACTGACAGCACTTGTAAAAGTTACATAATCATTGGCCACAGCTCCATGACTAGAATCTGTTGCGGTAATTGTAGAAGAGCCATCTGTAGCGGAAAAAGTAGCCGCCCCCGTGGTAGTTTTACGGATAGGCGTAATATCGTGAAAGCCACCACCTTCTTCTATATAGAATTTAACTTCTGTTCCAAGCCCTAAATAGTCACTACTATCTAATGATACCCAATTATGCAAAGTACGACAGGTTCCCAGGAAAGTAGAACCAGAATATTTTTCCCATCCCCCTATTTTTTCAGGATAACCTTGAAAAAACCGAATTTTATCACAATCTTCCCAGCCACCTTCATTCGAATATGAGGTTATGTCTCTATTTATCCCGGGCTTAAACTGTAATTTTGTTAAAGGCATTAACTAATCCGTAGAGGGCCAATCGTGTACCGGAGCATTTCCACCTACCGGAATATCAAACAGAGCTTGAAAAGCAGCCATGTTCGCTGCACCTGTAATCGCTGCCTCGATTGTTGTGCAAGCGCTAATGACCGCAGCGCGGTATGTTGCTACTGCTGCATCGATAGTACGATCCCGTTCTGCTTTAGCAATTACTTGCCAATCACTTATTGCAAGTAGTTGATTGGCAGTCTGCTTTGTCGATTCAATGTATTGCGTTTTAAGTAAACTCAAATCGCGTTCTGTAGAGGTATAGGAACCATCTTCATTACGACTAAAGTCATAAAAGATGCCTGAAGGCTTTTCAGGATCAGACGCTTCTTCCATCCCAGCCGCGATTTTATCTTCGTCTGACCACACAGCAGACCAGTTCGGTGGGTGCCGGATACCATTCGTATCAACCCAACTTTTATTCTCTGCAATAAGTTTACCATCATGTAACCACATAATTTAATTCCTCAAGTTGGATGCCACGAGGCAACTGCCAAAGCACTTGCTAAACTGTAGGTGTTTGTGAAATCTGCCTCCACTGTCAAAGTTGAATCACTAGTAGGTGCAACATAAGCTGACGAGTGAGTAACACTTGCCGTTACAGCGTCTTGTGCCTCCGTTAATCCAGTCCATGCACAAGCATCAGAATAAAATTGGACTGCTGCTCCAACAATAAAACCATCTTCTTTTGCATCAACTGTTGTCGAAAGAGTGCCAGTAGTTCGGG
>NZCP01000009.1 GCA_002686465.1 Candidatus Woesebacteria bacterium
CAAAAAAACCACCTTTTAAAGGTGGTTTTTTTCTTCCTTAACATCCAAGAAGTGACTGAAAACTTCGGTTCCGTTGATTTTAGCTCAAAGAGCTCCCCTTTCGGGGACGAGCAACGGTTTCCGTAAAGCTCGGGGTGTAATATTCACACTCCTAGAAAGGAGGTGATCCATCCGCACCTTCCAGTACGGATACCTTGTTACGACTTAGTCCTCATCGCTGGGTTTACCTTAGGGTCACCAATGGCGACACTTCGGGTACCTCCAACTTTGCTGGCTTGACGGGCGGTGTGTACAAAGAGCGAGAACGTATTCACCGCAGTATAGCTGACCTGCGATTACTACCAATTCCAAGTTCATGCAGGCGAATTTCAGCCTGTAATCCCAACTGAGACGCTGTTTGATGGGATTAGCTCCACCTTGCGGCTTGGCAACCCATTGTCAGCGCCATTGTAGCATGTGTGTAGCCCCAGATATAAGGGACATGCGGACTTGACGTCGTCCCCTCCTTCCTCCCCGCCAAAGGCGGAGCAGTCCTGTATGAATATTTAACATACAGCAGGGGTTGCGCTCGTTACCTCACTTAAGAGGACACCCCACGGCACGAGCTGACGACAGCCATGCACCACCTGTGCAACGTCTACTACAATAAAGTAATATTCCAATCTGTTTCTAGTCTGGCATTAAACATTGCATGTCAAACCTGGGTAAGGTTCTTCGGTTTGTCTCGAATTAAACCACATGCTCCACTGGTTGTGCGCTCTCCCGTCAATTCCTTTAAGTTTTAGCCTTGCGGCCGTACTCCCCAGGCGGCTCGCTTAACGCGTTAGCTTACGTCCGATAAGAATAAACCCATCGGACTAGCGAGCATCGTTTACGGCTAGGACTACAGGGGTCTCTAATCCCATTTGCTCCCCTAGCTTTCGTCCCTCAGTGTCAGAATCTCTCTAGGTGCCCGCCTTCGCTGTCGGTATTCCTGTTGGTATCAACGGATTTCACCCCTACACCAACAGTTCTAGCACCTCCGAAAGTTCTCAAAGTCTGGTCGTATCTTGCGCAAACCCGAGTTGAGCCCGAGCCTTTAACACAAGACGCACCAAACCACCTACGAACCCTTTACGCCCAGTAAATCCGGACAACGCTTGTACCCTTCGTATCACCGAGGCTTCTGGCACGAAGTTAGCAGGTACTTATTCTACTCTCCATACGGAAAATCAAAAGGAGTTTACAACCCGAAGGCCTTCATCCCCCACGCGGCGTCGCGGCGTCAGACTTTCGTCCATTGCGCACGATTCCCAGTTGCTGCCACCCGTAGGTGTATGGGCCGTGTCTCAGTCCCATTCTGGGGGGCCATGCTCTCACACCCCCTACCCGTCATAGCCTTGGTGGGCCATTACCCCAACCAACAAGCTGATAGGCCGCCGGTCACTCCATCAGCGCGAAGTTACTCGCTTTCCCCAGTGATGGGATTATGCGGAATTATTCCTCCTTTCGGAGGGCTATTCCCCACTAAAGTGTATGTCCCGACGTGTTACTCAGCCGTCTGCCACTCCCTATCCGAAGATAGATCGTTCGACTTGCATGCTTAAAGCGCGCCGCTAGCGTTCGTCCTGGACCAGGATCAAATCCTCAAAAAAATTGCTCCCTAGTCTATACAGACTAGGCGAGATCTGCTTCCAGTCACATCTTGAATGTCAAAGTGCAGGTGTATGAAACGAAAAATCCGCCTAGATGGCGGATTGTACTGAATGCCCAAAGGGCCATCTGGTCAGTTTTCTATCTCATAAATCCAGCCTTAGGATACCAAAAGAAGGCAGAAGTGTCAAGGAGATGGCTCAGACGTAATTACGGTCGTAATTACGTACGTAAGCACGTCTGAAACAAGAACTATCTAACAAGGAGAAATCTATATAAGACCATCCAAGTAGACTAAAATCGTGTTAAATAGTGTTAAATCGAATAAAATCGTGTTAAAATAAGGCATAATTATGGCCCGCGCCAGGCGTGGGTAAAATTGTGATTCTCACGGCCCCGTCGTCTAGTGGTTCAGGACGTCAGGCTTTCATCCTGAAAATCGCGGGTTCGAATCCCGCCGGGGTCACCACGGGACCATATGAACCTGCGTAAGCGCAGAACCATGTGCGCCCCACTCGCGTATACTCGCGGGCCTATAGCTCAATGGTAGAGCAGGAGCCTTTTAAGCTCTGTGTTGGGGGTTCGAGTCCTCCTGGGCCCACATCTCACATTCGTTCGATGCAAGCTCCATTGCGGGATCGTTCAATGGTAGGACAGCGGTCTTTGGAACCGTCAATCTTGGTTCGAATCCAAGTCCCGCAGCAAAATGGATACAGAACCCAAACAGTTTCCCAGACTAGAAACTTGGCTCTCTAACCAGCGAGAAACATTCAACAAACTCCGTATTCGTTTCCGGGAAGTGGTACCTAAAGCACAAAACTTCGAAGTAAGAACTAAAGAAAGTGATGGCAGGACATCTGTTTTTCTAGTAAAAGATAATGGGGAATCTCTAGACTTAGCATCTTACCTGCCTGAAGGATTTAACTTTCAAGCTGGTAACAGATACACATGTTACCCTGAAAAAGGTGTCATTACTTTCCCTCCAGGTGAATTAAAATACAGGGGCGCCGCGTTGGCACTGCTCCACGAGACAGGCCACGCACACTTCGGGCCACCCAACGCCCATTATTCTTTATTTGAAAAAATAAGATCTACAGTCCAAGTCCTATCTAAGAGTGTGCGTGTTTCTGGTAGAAGAGAAGAACTAGGGGAATTACCCACACAAGCCCTATGGCCAGATTGGCTAATAATGAAAGAGCACGATGCTGACATAGCCACCGAAAGGAAGGCTTGGGCATTCGCCTTGAAGCAAGCAAGAAGGATCGAAAAAGAAAATGGCTTCCAAATCTTTGCGGATTTTAGCAACGCTCAAGATGTTAAAAACTTTATAAGCTACGGTCTATTGACACATTCGCACACACACAAACTGGATATGATAATGTCTAAACTCGCCGAAATTCCAGAAGTTTAGGCGGGAGTTTGCTACGAACCGGAGGTTGCCTGAAAGATTCTGTCGTGGTACTCCCAAAATTTCCCCTGATCTGCAGCACAAAGAGACGCCTCAGCAGCAGATTGCGCATTAGAGTGAATTTGAGTTAAAGGTAGATGCTTGTAAGCAAATAAGATCTTTCCTGTATCAACATAGTTTTGCTCTATCTGCGGCAAGGTTGTGGAATAGAAACGAGAGCAGAAAGGACACTCAAAGTCCGAAAACTCTACTAGGACAACTTTTGCGTCTTTGTTTCCCTTTGTTTGGGCATTCCCCAACTCTACTACTATGTCTCCTACCCCCACTTCGCCGTTGTTAATATCGCCGTCGACTAAATCTGCAACTGTCTCATCCGGCCTACTCCAATCCCCACCTTTTAGCTCAAACTCAATTGCGTCTTGAAATACACTGAATGGTTGTGCACCACTTATGATATTGCCATTCAAGATAAATGCAGGAGTTCCAAAAGCACCAACGTCATTGGCCTGCTTGATATCGGCCTCAACAGCACTTTTATACTTTCGCTCGTCAAAACAAGTTGCAAATGCCCCCTCATTCAATCCCAAATCCTTTGCATACGTTTTTAGGGCATCCGCACTTAGCGGATTAACCCTTCCGGAGGTTTCCCCAAGTGTTCTGACACCTTGTTTCTCTAGATTCGAAACCTTCTGCCAAAGGACACCGACCATGAAGGCAACCACAACAAGAATTGCTACCATCGCTGGGACAACTAACTTATGGACTTGTGGAGCTTTCCCTTGAATCGCCATCTATCGCCTGAAGTATATCATAATTCAGATTGTCAGATGTCAGACTTCAGATGCTAGATAGTCAGACAGCAGATCTGAAACCTGGGAACCTGAAATCTGAAAACTGAGATCCGAGATCTGTTAATCCGAAGATTTTTGTTCTTCTAACCACCTCTCCGTATCCATCGCAGCCTGACATCCAAAACCCGCAGCAGTCACTGCCTGGCGATAATGGTAATCGTGGACATCTCCTGCAACAAAAACTCCTTGGATATTAGTCTTTGTGTGGTCGTGCACAACGACATACCCTTTCTCATCAAGTTCAATTTGGTCACCATACAGTTTAGTAGTTGGAGTGTGCCCTATGGCCACAAACACCCCATTGGTACTTATCTCTACCTCTTTGTTCGCCTTAGTGTCTTTAGTCTTGATCCCAGTGACCTTTTCGTTGCCTAAGATATCCAGAACCTCACTATTCCAAACAACTTTAATCTTTGGGTTGGAAAGAACCTTTTTTTGCATAACTCCCGATGCGCGAAAAGCATCCCGTCTGTGAACAATAATTATGCTTTGTGCATATTTTGTTAAAACGAGTGCTTCTTCCATTGCAGCATCCCCTCCACCGACAACAACTACTTTCTTGTCTTTAAAAAAGGGCGCGTCACAAGGGGCACATGAAGATACCCCACGTCCGATATACTTTTTCTCGCTTTCAAGTCCTAACCAGCGAGTTTCGGCACCTGTTGCAATAATGACTGACTTCCCTGTATATGTTTTTCCATCAGCGTTTGCCGAAAAAGGAGCTTTTTTCAATTCAACCTTATCTGCCTCTTTCTCCAGAAACACGGCTCCAAATCTTTCTGCTTGCTTTCGCATATTCATCATGAGATCTGGTCCTAAAATTCCCTCGGGAAATCCAGGGTAATTCTCAACGTCTGTGGTAAGCATTAATTGCCCACCCCACTTTGATCCTCCAATAATCAAAGTCGAGAGAGTAGCGCGAGTTGTATAAGTAGCTGCAGTCAATCCTGCCGGTCCGGAGCCAATAATGATCACGTCATATGGATCTCCCTCATTTGGCTTTGGGGCAACAAATGAAGGTTGTCCCTTCGGGATGATATCTACAGGAGCATCCCCGTCCGAAGACGGGGTGCCTGCTCCTTCACCAGTTCCACCAGAATCACCTGCTGGTTTATCATCAGCCGGAGCTGATGGATCACCCGCAGGAGCGGGTTTTGGCGGTACCTCACTAAGAGGTGCTTTATCACTGCCCGGTGTCGACACTGGTGGTGTCGGTACGCTGGCCGGAGCACCAGGTTTTGGTACTGACGGTCCAGGGACTCCAGCGCCAGGGGCGCCTGTTCCACCTCCTTGACCGCTATCCGGCTGTGAAGGATTGTTTGGATTTTTTGGATCCATATCTTTGAGAATCACCTCCCTTCTTTAATAACTAAGCTTCGTTAATCAAATCTTCGAATGGTTTCTTCCCAGCAAACCCCACTTGACGGCCAATTTCTTTGCCGTCCTTGAAGAGAATTGTTGTAGGGATAGACATGACACCCAGGGTTTGAGCTGTATCAGGGTTTTTGTCAACATCAAGCTTTGCGATAATAACCTTACCTTTGTTTTCCTCAGAAAGCTCTTCTAAAACTGGCTCGGCAAGCTTACAAGGCCCACACCAAACAGCAAATAAATCCACGAGAACCGGGATTTTACTTTTCAAAACTTTCTCGTCAAATTCGTTGTCTGTGATATCAACTATCGCCACAGGTCTCAGATTACACAAAAAAGTCACCTGGGGTCAAGAAGGAAATTTGGTCGATAGAGAATCTATTGAAGACAAGCGATCGGGAATACCCAAGCTACGGCTGAAGTGTAAAACTGGCATAAAGGAAGACCGGGCTGGTCTACTACGAGTTCCTAATCCTTGTGACCAAACATCAAATTGGGCAATGGAGTTCCTACGCTTAGAGTAGCGTAGTCCTCGATACTGCAAACACCCGGCGTCGTTCCTAACAACCCTGCCAACTAAAATATGCATCAGCTCGCGAGACCATTTGTATGGATCGTAAAAGGCGGCTACTCTACCCTGTCCGGTTGGCCAGGTCTCTCTTGAGAAGACAAGGTGCGCTTCGATCAAAGGTACCAAGGGGCCGTTTCTAACACGATCGTCATCAAAATTAAAAGCCTTACTCTCAATATGCCATGCATAGCCAGAAGAAAGTTGATCAACAATCTCTTTGGCGCCAAAGTCAACTTCCACAGAGGTAACCATATTCTATTACGTTGTATCAAGGCAACCCCAAGCCTTCGTGCTCGGGGAGGACTTACTCCATAGCCTCTTCTACCAAGGCTTTGAACGCCTCATAGCTTACCGCTACACGAATCTTTTCCCCGTTTAAGAAAAACGAGGGTGTCTCATTCACTCTTGAGGCAATCCCTGAGGCAATATTGCCTTTAATTTTGTCATCAAATTCCCCTGATTTGTAATCTTCCAAAAATACCTCACCATCCAACTCTAGCTCACTTGCAAGTGAGAGAAAGTAAACCTCTGGGTTAGGTTTCTTTGACCATTCAGTCTGCCTCTCAAACAACAAATCATGCATCTCCCAAAATTTGCCTTGTTTCCCTGCTGCTTCTGTGGCTCGGGCTGCAGGCATAGCATTCTGGTGAATATTGGTAAGTGGAAAGTGCCTATAGGCAATCTTTAAGTCATCTGAAAATTCCTGCCCCAACTGCTTAACCAATGGTGCGTAGCTTCCGCAGGCTGGGCATTGAAAATCTCCATATTCAATAAGGGTTATTTTTGCATCAGTTGACCCTTTAACCCAATCATTTTCTTCAATCTGTGAGACCTGTGTCTCTTGCGAGACACCAGGAACAGGTTTTGTGGCTTCTCCCCAAAACCACCAGCCTCCGACAGCAAGTAGTCCAACAACTACCAAACCAATAACAAATTTTGTTAAACCACTCTTTCGCTCGGTGCTTTCCTGCTCTTCCCTCTTTTGCTCTTTTGCTAGAAGTCTGCGCTCTTTTTTCGTTAGTTCCTGTTCCTGCTCTTCCATCAAAATTATTATACACCACTATTCAAAAGCATCACACTATATATAATAGTATATAACTACTTCTTTGATTGCCACGAATGCTTCCCTAAATCTACATGGGTTGGATCAATAAATCCTACTCCCTCGTTGATCAGTCTCCTCCTCTGCTCGCGCCAGCCACCAAAGGCAAAATGCTCTGCAACTTTCCCATCCCTATCCACAACCCTGTGACAAGGAATACTAGCAGGGTCAGGGTTGGTATGAAGCGCTCGGCCAACCATTCTTGGAGTGACACCTTTGATATATTTTGAAATACTTCCGTAAGTAGAAACTTTGCCTTTTGGAATTTTCTTCACTACCCTATAAACCCTCTGCTTATAGTCCATTAATCTACGAAGTTCTGTGTAAACATCTTTCCATATATTCCCCCATCAATTACACCAATTCCAACTCTACCAAAATCACCATCTAGAATATTTGCTCTGTGGCCAGGAGAATTCATCAAACCTTGATGTGCCAACCCTACAGTCGGTGCAAGAGCAAGGTTTTCACCGGCAGCAACAAACGCTATTTCCCCTTCTTCCATACGATCAGCGGGGCTTTCCCCGTCCGGGTTGATATGGGCAAAATAGCCTCGCTTCCACATGTCTCGTGAATGTGATCGGGCAACTTCAGCAGCTTCTGGATCTGCTACCAGTAGGGCAAGACCAACCTTACTTCGTTCCTCGTTTATCAACTCGAGCATTTTTTGCTCCGATTCCTTGTCAACTGCAAGAACACCAGGTTTGTAGTCAATATCAATTCGCTCACTGCTACCCGGTTTAATAGTTAGGAACGTTAAAGTATCTTCAAATGCCCCACCAAAAACGTCTGCTAAGGCTTTCTCAAAACCAATCGTTTTTCCAATATAAAAACCTCCTATTCGCGACTCGACAACATCTGACTTAAGCTTTGGAGATATAGGAATCGCAACAAGAAGTGTCAAAAAAGCAGCAATTAGGATACTTGAATCCACTACTGCTGGAACTACCGATGCCACTCTACTCCACCGATTCATCCGCCATGAGTCAGGTATTAATGCAACTAGTTTTCCAAGTAACAAGCTTAAGACGTGTTGTGCCACCAGGGCAGACAGAATAAATCCAAGGGCATTGGCAAAAGAATTGGGAATAGTAAAGTTGGCAACGACAAGGCCTGCAACAAGAGGGTATGTCTTAAGTGCTATTGCCAAAGCACCCAAAAAAGAGGCAAGGTCTCCAACAAGGATCCAAAACCCACGTTCCAAACCCTCCATAACATAGAGGGTAATAATGACCAAAATAATCAGGTCAATGTAGTTAAACGGCAAAAATGAAAAATCTATCATACTTTACCCTTCGTTTTATGTTCTTTGCGAAGCTGAGCCAACTTCCACATAAATAACTTTACAGGACTACGAACACTCTTTTGGTCTTTAACGAAATAACGGGCCTGTTCTAAAAGATGTCGGGGGGTAATCTTTGCAAGGCGCATATACAGACTTCTGTGATCCAGATCTCCAAGTTCTTCTGCTAAATCATACGCGTACTTTTGAAACTCCCGAGAGATATAGCGATCCTCGGTCGGGTCAAACCGTTTCATAACATCGCCTAGCGTTGTAAAGTCTTTTGCTTTTTGGTCTCTAGAATCAGCCTTCATTTGATTAACTGCTTCACTTCTTCTGTTATTTTATCAATAACCTCGTCAACAGTCTCCTGCTCTTCGGGAGTAAAGTCTTGAAGCACATATTGTTCCCCCCTGGTTCTATTTTCTGGATCTCTATTGTCTACTCCAACACGCACGCGCCAGTAATCAGATGTGCCTAGTACCTCGTCTATAGAATCCAAACCATAATGAAGCTTTGGTCCTTTTCCTTTCTGGATCTTATAGCTCCCTATTGGAATATCCAAATCATCATGGATTACATACAACTGGTCAGGTTTTCCTTTAAACTCTCGTATGAGAGCTCTCACTGCTTCTCCGGATGCGTTCATGAACGTCTGGGGTTTGGCAAGAATGACATCAACATTCAGCTTGCAGATTACAGCTGACAGCTTTTTATTTTCCTGCCACGAACATTCGCTGCTTGCTGCTTGCTGTACCCTATCAACTGTTAAGAACCCCACATTATGGCGATTATTTTTGTGTTTCTCCTCAGGATTCCCTAACCCTATTATTATTTTCATATACGATATCTTTACCTCATTTCCCTTCGGGTTTAGTTTGCATTAAGATTCTGGGCTCTATCTCTAAACCTACTGTTAACTTTTAATACTCAAAAACACTTGCTCTAGACGAGATATACGATGTTTAAAAACCGACCGTAATCTGCACAAAACATGGATGGTGCATCAAAACAGTCTAAATCCTAACCATTCTAGAGCAATAAAAGCTATATACACTAAAAGCAAAACCCCGGCTTCCAACCGGTTAATTTTTAGCCCTGTTCGAATCAAAAGCCAGAAAATCCCCACCACTAAGGCGAATGTAATTGCCGCTAAAAGATATTCGCGCCGCGCGGCAACAGTAATAGGAGAGATAAGGACAACTACTCCTAAAATAAGAGAGGCATTGGTGACTGCCGACCCGACTGCTGTACCTAAAGCTAAATTTGGAGCATTCTCTTTTATTGAACGGTAGGCAAACGCAATCTCAGGAAGAGTTGTACCAATTGCCAGGATAGATAATCCAACTAAAATTAGAGGTACACCCAAGCTTGTTGCAATAAATGAGGCGGCAAAAATAATCACTCGGGCAGAAACTATGAGTACAAGAATCCCGGCTAGAAAACGTAAAAGGTCGCCCCGGACACCACCTTTACCAGTTTCTATCCCCTCGAGCAGACGTGTCCAAAAACTCCCTTTGGAACCTGCGTCGACCTCCGCATTGCTGAAAACTCGTTTCTGGAAAAATCCGGAAACGTATCCTACATAAAATAAAAGCAGGAGGACGCCATCAACCCGCGAAAGACTTCTATCCCAAAGAAGAACAATGGGTAAAAGCCCGGCAAACAAAGCAATTAATAAATTCCTTTGCATGGTAAATTTAATCTTCTCGTCTTGATGGGTCCGGAGAACAATAACTCCTCCAAAGACCCCAACAACCCCCAAAACAAGCGCTATATCGGCAATATTTGCACCAAGAAGATTCCCCAAAGAAAGCGTAGGTTGACCGCTGAGAGCAGAAGATATACCCACAAAAAGTTCAGGAAGAGAGGTAGCTAAAGCCAAAAGAATGGACGCTAATGCAAAATTTCCTATTTTTGTGTCTTTACCTAGACGCCGAGTCGAGTCTACTACCCAATCTGCGGATTTAATAAGAATAAGGGAGGAAAGAACGATCGCAATAATTGCAACTAGCACCATTAAATCAGTATATCATCTACCCACTCTGAATCTTGTAGAGTTTTTCTACCTCCCTAACTGTTGTTGCGTCCATAGGACTCTTGTCATCTCGAACCTTAATCAGTCTTGGAAACCTTAGAGAATACCCTCGCGTCTTTTTCATCCCCGCAGTGTGCCTGGTAGACAAAGTTATCTCGTCTGCCAAAACCTCCAATACCACCTTTGGCCGAACCCAAATGTCGGGATCAATCATTTTATCAACCATATATTCTTTAGGTTTATCTGCAACCTCAAGTTTTTGGACACGCTTGTACATGTCTCGAAATTGCGTGTCGGTAAGACCCGTCCCAAGGTTGGAAATCGTATAATACTTATCTTTCCCGTCCCGTACTCCAAGCAAAAATCCTCCAACCCCAAATTGCGCCCTCTTTCCCTTACCTCGAAAGGCTCCCATCAAAACACAATCTATTGTGTCTAGGGTTTCTGAATCCTTGAGCATGCTCTTTGTTCCCGGCTTGAATTTAACCCAGTGAAATCCTCTCCCCCCCGCCTTATAAGGCGCATCTAGTTTTTTTGCCATAATCCCCTCAAGTCCTTCGCCGACAAACTTTTTAAATATCACAGTCAACGCCTTTGGGTCATCTACTATCTCTTGTTCAGTCAACAAAAATGTACCAGTCTTTCCTTTAAACAATTTCTCAATCGCCTTGCGACGATCCGAGAATGGCTTGTTCAGGAGAGTCTTGCCGTTGAGATGCAACACATCAAAGACGAAGACTTTAAGGGGAACCTGTTTTGACATTTCCGAGATCCCATATTTTCTTTTTCTCTGGATTGTTTCCTGGAAGGGAACAAACTTATCAGTCTTGGGGTTGTAGCCAATCGACTCACCGTCAAAGATCGCATCGTTTACATTAAGTTTTTTGGCAGCCTCAACCGTATCAGGAAACATGCTTGTTACATTCTCCTGATTCCTGGAAAAAAGAAATACTTCTCTCTTGCCGGTAATATGAACCTGGGTGCGAAACCCATCAAACTTCGGCTCAACTGCCAACTTTGGCCCTACTTTTTCTATGATTTTCTCAGCGGTTGGAAGCCTATCCGAGAGCGACGATCTAATTGGGACCCCAGGAACCGCATCTACCTTTTCAATCCCGGCTAACCCCGTTTTTTTAACCCTCTTTGCAATAGCTCCAATATCGGCCGTGACGTTGTAAAGCGCCTCGATTTTCGCCCTCGCGCTTTTGTCTCCCACCTCCATCACAGAGAGTGCGTCCAGCATAGTTATGTCGGAAAACCCGAGGCGGAGTTTACCTACCGGAATCCGAACAATATACCGGGCAGGGAGTGGATCTACTTTTTTCAGAAGGTCTGAGACTCCAACAAGTTTCCTTTCTTGACTTCCTTCTCCACTCTCAACTGCAATCTCGTGTAGTTTGTCATACACATTCTGTACAGACTGCTTGCTGACTGCTGTTCGCTGACTGCTGTGAGCCGCCAGGGCAGCAGCTACATCCCCAAGATCCCCCACCTGCTTGTATTCTTTGGTTACATCTTTGGGGTCTTTGTCATACGCAAGCGCAACTGCTCGAACCATCATACGCTCGGCTAGGTTGAACTCGATCCCTGCGTATTGAGGAGAGATTCGCCCTAAAACCAAGTAGCAAATCTTGTCTATCTCTGAAGTATCTGCTTTTTTAAAAAGATCGGCTAGGATTTCTGTTATCTGGTTACGGGATGCTGTCTTTTCTAGTTTTTCAAGATAGCCGGAAAGCTTTGCAAAAGTCATAACAATTTCAAGGATACCACGGATTTCCTAATCCGTGGAGGAATTGAACCTGACATATCACCCTCTCTCAGGAGTGAAACCGCCCGCCCAAGGTGGGCGGAGGATGTATATCAGTCTCATTGTCGAAGTGTTGCGAGCCCGAGAAGGACAGCAAGTAAGAAAACTATGCCAAAAGACAGGCTAATCCAACCTTTGTGCTTCTCATGGATAATCTTGCTTATCCCATCACCAACTAGAGTGATACCGAAAATAATCGGCAAAGCAGCAAGTAGATATATAAACCTTGGGTCGCTGACATCCATGTTCACTTCACAAGTTCGTAATGTGATCCCTTAGTCTGTCCTTTCTTCTTTATTATATCCTTCTTTGTAAGATCTTGTAACTCCCGCAGTACAGTGTCGTCTGAAATCATGGGGAATAGCCCTTTAAACTCCCCCATGACACCCAAATCATTTTCCGATAAATACTCAACGATTCTGATTTGTCGCTCAGAAAGCGCAACTTGCTTTCCACGCTTGCGTCTAATTTTAGTATCAATAGAGAGTTTGCGAACCCTGTCGCGTACTCGGGCAAGCTCAATGGCTAAACCTTCAGTAAAATACTCAATCCAACCTGTTAAATCGCGTTCGGAAAGCTCTGGGGCTTGGTCTGAGGTCGCAATCAAAGTTCTGTAATAAGCTTCTGAATCGCGGTCAAAATACTCCTCAAGAGAAAAGATCTTTTTAGTATCGTACCCCTCCGCAAACAAAATAAGGGTTGTAAATGCCCTAGCGGACCGTCCGTTCCCTTCAACAAAGGGGTGAATTGCAGCGAGGGCATAATGAACAATGGCCGCCCTAATCACAGGATGAGTTTCGGCACCACCCTTTCTATTTAACCAGTCGATAAAATCGGACATTAAATAAGGAATTTCAACTGCCGGAGGAGGTCGGAAAGTTACTTCGCCAGATCGGGAATCACGAAGCACAACTTGAGTTTGTCGGTACTCCCCTTGCACGTCCTCAGGCACAACTCGGTCAACCGTCAGTCTGTGGATTGTTTTAATCATCTCCTCACCATAGCCAATCCCACGATCCTTGTGATCACGAAACACACCATCGACGTAATCCATTGCAGCTCTATAATTGATAACTTCCTGGATATCCCTCTCTCGGGCAACAAGGTCTGCTTTTTGGGCTGCTTTTTCAGCACTAGTCTCTCCGTTCAACTTCTGAAATAATCTCCCTGCTTGCTCAAAGGACAACTCGTTTCCCTCAATGTGTGTGCCGTGATGAACTGTTCGCAAGCGTGCTTCTTCTTGGAATTGTCTTTCGTATGAAGGAATCAGTGGGGCATTTTCAATGACCTCGCGACAAGCCTCTATAACACCTATGTTTTTGAGAATCTGGTTTGATATGATATATTTAGGAGAATACACTGCGTCAATAGTACGTTAATTCTGCGGCAATTATCAAGACCAAAATGGCAGAAGAAAAAGTAACAAAAAGAGAGCACGAGAAGATAGCAGCGGCAGTTGTAAAACAAATGTTACAACTGGCAACCGCTGGGTTTGGATTGGTTGCAGCTTTGGCTTGGAACGAGGCAATAAAGGCCACCATCAACGAGTATATAAAGCCCTACATTGGAGGCGATTCAGGTATTATTTCCCTCGTGATTTACGCCGTCATCGTGACCGTCCTAGCAGTAGTTATAACACTTCAGCTTGCAAGGCTCTCCAGGAAGTTTGAGAAAGAAGCGACGGACTAACCTTTACCTCAACGCAGGTATTTGCCAAGTACTTTAGGAACTTCAAAAGCTAAGTCATCTGCATTGTAAACTGTTCCAACTCTCTCAAGCAGATCATCCGCTGCTTTTTTAACTATCCAAGCTCCGGCAGCTGCCGCCAGAAACGGGTTATTTTTAGCCGACAAAGCAACAGTTAATCCTGCCAAGACATCTCCTGTCCCGCCCTTAGTCAACCCATTGTTACCACCCTGTATTTCTGCACACTCGTCAGTTGAACAAACAACTGTTTTTGGAGTTTTGAAAACAACTGTGCATTTATGTTCTTTTGCCACCTCGCTTGGAGATTTTTTGCCAAATAGCAGCTCAAATTCTTTCGTATTCGGAGTAATAATTGCACCCTCTGGTATCAGCTTTGGGTCCATAACCTGGAGTGCACCACCGTCAATAACCCACTGCTTGTTAGGAAATTGTTTTAAGAATTTCTCGGTTGCAAACTTAGTCTGCGTCCCGGACTGGTCAAAAACTTCAACCTTTTTATCCTGATATTTATCCTTCTCTTTTTCTTTGTGCCAACGTTTCATCCCAGGCCCAATTAGAACACTGTCGGATTTCTTAATATAATCCCCAATCTCTTCCCAAGGAACCCAGATGAACGAGGAAAGTTGGGATTTTAGGTTTTCTGCAACCTTTCCAGTTGAGGGTTCGGGCGAGGAAAAATAGACCATGTCAACTATTCGGGAGGCGACTTTGAGAGATAAAATTGGTGCACCATGGAAAAGATCCGACCCGCCGATAATCGTGACTTGCCCATTATCCGGCGTCTCAACTCGCCTTTTGAGTTTCTTTAGCTGGTCAGGATTGAAGGTTTGCATTAACTCTTTCTTTCAATTACAAAATCTGCTAACTGCGAAAGCAGTTTTTGATATTTCGGGTCCCGTGTTATTTGAGGAATGAACTTCTTACCTTCCTCAACCAACTCCCTACTCTTTCTTTGAGAATAACCTAGTGCTCCGCACTTTTTCATTATATCGCGAACTCGCTCCACTTCCTTGAGAGTCAATTTGTCGTTCCCGTGGGCATGCCGTAGAAACTTTCTATCTGCACCTTTAGCCTTTTCCAAGGCCTTTACAATAAGGAGCGTAACTTTTCCTTCCTTTAGATCGGAGTCAACAGGCTTGCCTAATTCTTCCTCAGTTGAAAACATACCTAACTCATCATCTTTTATTTGGAAAGCAATCCCCACAGGTATTCCAAAGTCCTTTAAGGCCTTCAGTTTGCTCTTGGGAGCACCAGCTAAAATCGCCCCAATAGATAGAGGTCCAGAAATCGTATATTCAGCAGTTTTGTATCGATGGACGCGTAGAACATCCTCCTCGGTAAATTTTTCCTGTTGTTCATAGGTTACATCCAACATTTGTCCGTATCCTACCTCTAAAAGAATTTGATTTAAGATTCTGCCGAGACGGTCCTTCACTGCAAAAGGTATATCCAATCCAAATAGCGCCTTATACGCAAGAAACATTCCAACATCACCTTGATCTATCGCTTTGGCAATCCCAAAATGATTGCCAAACTCTCTGGAGTATTTAACATGCATTGTCGGACTGTTCCGACGAACTTCATCCTGGTCCATAATATCATCGTGGATTAAAAAGAATGAGTGAATTATTTCTATTATCAGTGAGGTACTAAGAGCCAACGACGCATCTCTACCGCCGTATATCTCGTAACAAAATTTTATTAGGACTCCTCTTAGTTTCTTTCCGCCATTTAAAAAATCTTTATAATCATCAATTATATGTTCTAACGATGAATCTATTAAAGAGGCTTCTAGTTTTTCCCTTTGGAAGAACGCTTCTGTTGTACCTGCTAGATCTTGGTTATATTTAGCCACATAATCGACAAAGTCTTGTGTTCTACTCATTTCCTGGCTTTTAACTTTCTTACAAACCTCTTGTATTCCTTGTCATTCTTGATGAGATTCTTGACAACAGCGTCTCTCAGGAACTCTGATTTAGACTGCTTGGTCGATTTAACTGCCCAGTCTAAATAAGTAGCTATGTCTGGCGTAATTAAAAAATTAAATTTTGCCAAACCCTTGAATTGTGTTACATCTAAGTTGGAATCAAGAATTTGGTGGAGGGTTTTCCGGCTATAAAACCCCACCCGTAGAAGATTTGATGTGCTTCCCAGGAACACATCAGAGACTGACGCAGGATCCATATTATCTGGGTAAAGACACAAGACGGGCTTTCTTTGGTCTAATGCCTGCTTGATAACATATCCTACCCCAAAACTAGGCGCAGAAATTTCAGCCACCACAAAATCTGCTTGGGCAAGCAGATGTGTCTCTCCACGCACCAGGTCGTCAGAATTCTTATAAATACCTTTTCCTCCTAGCTTTGCGACAAACCAATTTTCCATTACCTCTGGACCCAAAGACTTAAGGACTCGTAAGATATATCGGTAGTTTCCTCCAAACTTTTGTATTCCTGATGTTGAGGCTGCAAAATAAACTTTCATATCGTGATATTATACAGTAACGTCTTAGGTTGCAAAAACTACAGCTATCCTATTCTACTGAAAGTAAAATATCTAAATGACGAGACGGGAACTTTGTAATACTTTTCGATAACAATCTTGGCATTTTCATAAACCGCTTGATTCCAATTCAACCCAAGAATCCGCGCAACAGACTTTATTTTTCTACGAGATTTCCCCTCCAACTCTATATATGTCGGGATAGATGGCCAGGTATCTAAATCGATCATGACACCTTCCAGTATAAATGAGTGACGTTTCTTTTCTTGTTCACGGACTGCAACCAAACCAATGTTCTTTAGAAAAGATTTGGCGCGCTCAAAATTGTCCACCTTAAATTCTATCTCTTTTGTTCCCGTTATAACATCATTCTGGTGATGTTTGAAACTTAAAACAGATTCTTTCTTGATTTTCCGAAGGCGAACAAATTTACCCTGATCACCCCAAGTTTTATCCATATCGTAGAATATAATCTCTTTTAAGAGAGCTTCTCCAAGATCAGTCGCCTGAAAACTTTTGAGTTTTTTGAGAAAAATATTTACGTTAACATCTAAAAACCGTACTTCTATTTCTCTATCATTTTTGTTTTTATTTCTCATAGAATCAATTTTTGTAATTTATATCTCCACTTCCCTTCTCCTGATCGATAACCGCGAGCATATAAACACCCTTAACTGTTTTAATTTTTTCAAAAAGAATCTTTTCATTATCTACAAAAAACAACTCTATAATATCTTTAAACTGTTGAAATGTAACAAAAAAGTCACCTTGGTCTTTTAAGAAATTAACGTAATAACCATTCCAAAGTTTTGCTATAAAATTTCGTTGTGGATCTTCGATATCCATAATTATTATCCTTTTCCCTAAATTTCTTAGTGTCTCAAACAACATCTCTATTTCGTTGGAATCCCTCATATGATGAAGGGTATTTTTACATATGACGACATCAAATTTCATTTGAAAATTCAATCCTAAAAGATTTTGGTTCGTAAAGATAACCCTCTTATTTAGAGAGTGTTTAATAAGATCGGACATTGTTCTTCTCGAGATATCATTTGCCACAACCAGCTTGGATGCCCCCGCAATTTTCAAAATAGATGCGTCGTCACCGCATGCAACATCAATTAACAATCTTTTATCATTTTTCCCGACAGATGTTGCATGCTTGTAAATACGATGGGAAAGGATATTGGAACTGAAATTAAAGGTGAGAGGTTTGACTATATGCTTATCAATCGCGTTTACAAGCTTAGACTTCGAAACTGTTACCTCCTCCATGGGTACCTTCTGAATTGCTTTCTTAAGTACCTTCTTCCCTAGTGTGAGTATTTTGACATCTCCCTTATTTAGAAATTTTTCTGGATTTCTCGAAAAAACTCCATCTTGGGTTGTAACGACATCGTGTATAACTCGGCCTAAAAAGGCTAGGCCTAGATGACTAACTTTCTTCCCATCCGCGGTAAAGTAAGAGTTTTTTACTATCGATATCGGTATAGCTTCCATTAAACTATTACCTGCTTCTCGCTCGACAATTCTGTCTAATGCCTGGTCAAATAGTTCATCTTTTCGTAACCACCCGCCAATAAATTCCCACCCCTTTCCTCCCTTTGCAAAGTCTCTCTGAACAAAAAACTCATTCTTGCTATTGTAAAGGGCAATAACAACAAAATATTTTCCTTTTAAGCAATAGTCGTAAAACGTGGAGGAGATTTCCTCTGCATTTCTGATATACGACAGTCCATAAAGTTGCTGATAAACTTTAAGAAAAGAGCTTACCTTTCCAAACCAAGACCTATTCGGGTCCAAAATTTCTGCTATAGTTGTTTTCATTGTCGAAACTCTTCTATTAGCTGTACTGTGGTCTCTGGAGACAGATTTGTAGTATCTATAGCAGTCAATTGATATCCTAATTTTTGCGACCATTTAAAATATCCAGACATAATCTGTTTGTTGATCTTTGTGTTTTTTATATCAACATCATTCATTCCTCTTGCTAACAATCTTCTGGCTCTTTCACCTTCATCACAGACAAGAAGGAATGTGTTACCTGGTTTCTCTATCGTTTCCATTAGAGGTTCAAATAACGACAACCATTCTTGAGGTAATCCCATTGCTTCATGAGCAGATAATGTTGTTAAGAGATACCTATCTGAAATAACCCAGTGATCAGTTTGAATTTTATTGGCCTGTTTACCAACGTACATTACTCCTAATAAATAGTAGATAAATCGTAACTTCAAGTCTGCGCGTTCAAAAAAAGTCCTTGCGCCTTTAAAAAAGTCTGGAGGCGTTGAAAGAACACAATAACCTGTACTACGAAGCTGTTCTACTAAAGTTGACTTACCAACTCCATCTAGTCCTTCTACAGCAAGGAATCTTTCGTTACTCATAGTCATTCGAAACGTCCGGGAAATATACCAGCAATAGTCACCCGAAATTCTCGTCCGTTTACGTTATATTCCAATAACTCTCCTAGCTTTCCTCCGATCAACCTAGACCCTAAAGGAGAGGTGAAAGAAATCCAATTTTTATTTGTAGCGGTATCTTCTGGGCCAAGTAATGTAAATTCTTCCACCTCATCTTCATGCTCAAAAAGTATATGCACGGTGTTTCCAATTTCAATGTCTCTTATATCTTCTCTGGGTTTGATAAATTCTGCGGAGGATATCTTTTCTCTTAAATCTTTTACCCTCAATGAAGACATATGTGAATCACGCATCGCCTGGTCGTAACCAAAATTGTCATGCCAATCATGAGTCGGTCCTGCAGCTTCTCCAACCTCAAGGTTTGCCTTCCTCAGAGATTGCTCAGCCTTTCCCAGTTCACCTTTAAGCCTCTGCCAGGTAACAATAGTCATTAAAGTAAGGGGTGGTTTCGAAACTCTTTCTTTTTCCATCGTCTTCTGAACTATAATGGCGCCATTGCGCAATTTGTAACATGATTGTATAATACGTGTCAATAGCCTTTTTTTGAAAATGAGCCCAGAATCTACAGCAGAAAGAATCAGAACATACGATATACTGCATACTTTGCAGGAAGATCCTAGTGTGCTAATTCCAAATCGCCTATTAGAACTAGTCGATGATCCTCAAGAAGTCCGCGCAGTCCCATTTACTCTATGGCTAGGCAGGATGGATCAAGAATACCAACCCTCTCTATCAATTTTATTCGTCCAAACTGGCGCAATAAAAGGGGTACCAGAAGATAGCGAAGATGCTTGGAAGCGATCGCTTAAAGCAAATCGTAATATCGCCATATCTCAAGGAAAAATTTCCCCCAAGGATAGGGTGTTAATTTCTTTACTTGCTCACGAGATCGGGTCAGATGGTATTACTGTAGAAAGCTATATTGAATTAGAAGAGTTACAAAGGAGAGAATTAGGTTGGAATTTTTATGATAATTTCGAAAAAATATTAAAAGAAATGGGGTGCAAATTTATATTTGGAGTTAACGACCAAACAAACTTACCATTTTTCTTAAAAAGAGATCGATATACAGTTGATGAGTTAAGCAATCAAGAGCCAGCAAGTCCCCCACTATGGCTTCCTTTAGTCAGACCTCCAGGAATGCCCACAATTAAATTTCTTGATAAAGACCTTGAAGTAGAATGCGTCAAGACTGAACGCCTAAAATAGGCTATCTTATAACTCCAGAAATTGGCCAATCTTTCTCCAACCCTGGACTGTATGTGGATCCGCTGTTGTAATAATAGTTTGTTGGCGTCCAACAGTTGATATAACAACGTCTCGGTGCTCATGATCTAATTCTGAGAAAATATCATCCAAGAGAAGTACTGGACGCGTTTGAGAATGCTTCTCAACGAAAGAAAGCTCTGCAAGTTTAAGCCATAAAACTCCCATTCTCTGTTCTCCTCTTGACCCATATATTGCCAAATTTCTTTCTATTTTTTGTTTCCTCTTTCTTGTTTTAACGATAAAATCATCGCGATGTGGACCTACCAAAGTCGTTGCCGAGGCAATTTCTTGCACAGCGTATTGCTCGAACCTTTTTTCCGAAATTGGACTATTATCATACTCGGCATTGATTGCCTCATTCCCCAAAGACCCTGTGTCATTGAAAAAACCAATTAGATCAGCGCGACGACTTGAAATATAATCGCCATTTTTAATTACAAGTTGGTTCCAAAAAAGAAGTTGTGATGGAGACGCCTCCCCTTCTCTAATGCGCTCCAAAAGTTTGTTCCTTTGCCGAATACCCTTTTCGTAGGAAAGAATTGCTCGCCGATATTCTCTGTCTACTTGGGAAAGAACTGTATCTAAAAACCGCCGCCGAAAACCCGGGGAACCTGAGACCAGTTCCAAATCCCAAGGTCCAAAAAGAACAGTTTTTAAAACCCCTGCAAAATTAAAAAGCATCTTTCCGACACCATTTACAGAAAGCTTCTTTCTCGCCACCCGCTCTCCGTTAAGCTCACCTCGTGTAAGAATAATTTCCAAGTCTTGCCGTTCGCTGTCAACTGTAAGCTGCCCGCTGACCCTACCCAGCTCCTGTCCATTTCTAATCATTTCCTCCTCACGCCCGGCATGGAAGGATTTGCCAGTCGAAAGTAAATTTACAGACTCAAGAATGTTGGTTTTCCCGCTCGCATTAGACCCAACAATCACTGTTGTTTTTTCATCAAAGTTAATCTTTTTCTTACGAAAACTTCTGAAATCCTGAAGATTTAAATTTCTAATCACCATTTACTTTTGGCAGTTCATGTATGTTTACCCACAAAGCTTTTAACTTCCTTTTTAAACCTTGCTTTGGAAAATCCCTGAGCGTGTTTTTTGATTTTGCTGGAATCGAACTTTTTGGGATTGAAGCTTTCAAGAATTTTTGCTAACCCATCAACACTTGGTGGCTCCTTCAGCAGAATTCCTGTTTTTCCATTTACAACGGATTCCACTACCCCACCGGATGCAGCACCAATAACTGGTTTCCCATAGGCCATCGCCTCAACTGGAACAATCCCAAAATCCTCGTCCTGGGCAAGAAAAAGAACAGCTTTACAACCTGCATAAAGTCTCGTCAGATCTGCATCTGATACCTCCCCAAGAAATTCAACATTACTCTTGGCAATTGAACGCAAATATCCTTCTTCCAGACCTTTCCCTACAACTTTCAAAGGAACTTTTGCCTTGCTTGCTGCCTTAACCCCAACGTCAACCCTTTTTGCTACAGCAAGCTTCCCAACCATTAGATAATAATCCCCACCCCTTGCCTCCACTTCTCCGCTTTTTGGAAGATCCACTGGTGGATAAACAACTGTTGAATCACGGCGATAGAACTTCTGGATTCTTGCTTGTACCTCTTTTGAGTTTGCAAGAAAATGGTCCGGTTTTTGCGCAGCTTGAAAGTCGACAATGCGCAAAAAATGATTTACTACATACCCATAAATCCTCGTAAACAAATTTTTCTTCCAGTTCATTCGGGTTGGGAATCCGTAGAGTGAACGGGCAGGGGTGTGGCAGTAGCAAACGTGGACTGTCTTGCCTGTAGTTTTGATATTTTTCGCAAAATACATGTTCGTTGAGGAAATCACAACGTCATACTTTGAAAAATCAAAATTCCAAAAGAAAGGAGCAAGAAACCTCAAAGGGCTGTAAAGACGATGGATAAACGGAATGCTTTGAGCCCAGCTCGTCTTTATTTTCCAGCTGGCGAGCCTGTTCTTATGTGGTCCAAGCCCATCTCGATAAAGAAATGATGTATAGATAGGTGCTTTTGGCCAAATTTCGTGCAAAGCCTCAAGTACGCGTTCAGCACCCCCATACTCAACCAAAAAATCATGAACTAGTGCAACCCTCATATAACTAAATTAACCCCATTTGTCCATTGTCCTTCTTTCCTTGCCTCGGCGAAACTTTAGTTGAGACGGGTTGGTCTTTTCCACTTATCCTAGTTATCAAACTCCGAAATCCAAACTCTTGCAACTTCTCAATAAACTTCTCGTTCTTTGCTAAATCGGGCAACTTTGCTTTTTTAAGGTTCAGCTTAACTGGTGCGTCTGTTCTTATCTTTGCTAAATCTTGGGAAAGAAAAGCTGATTCGCGTCCATCTTTAAGCTTACCTGCCACATTATCCCCCATTGTCCAACCCTTGCTACCTAGTGCCTCATAAATCCTCTCTAGAGTTTTATACTTTTCCAAAAGTGTTGTGGCCGTCTTTGGCCCAACACCCGGAACTCCTGGATAGTTATCGGAAGAATCCCCAATTAAAGCCTTGTAATCAACAATTTGGGATGGTTTCACCCCCATATATTCTTTCACCTCTTTTTCATCAAACAGCCTTGCCTCAGAAATTCCCCTAATTGGTGTATATACTTTCACCTTTTTGTTTACTAATTGAAGTATATCCCGATCACCGGTAACAATTACTACGTTAGTACCCTTCTGCTTTCCTGCTTGTTTTGCAAGTGTTCCGATAACATCGTCTGCCTCAAATCTCTCGGAAGTATAGGCGGGAAGGCCAGAGGATTTAACAACCTCGTGGACGAGTTCTATCTGGGAGCTTAAATCCTCCTCCATTGGAGGTCTATGTGCCTGATACGCAATATAGGCCTCATGTCTGAATGTTGGAATGGGAAGATCAAAGGTTACGGCAAAATGCGTTGGTTTGAGCTCGGAGATCACACGAAGAAGCATAGAAACAAACCCATATACAGCGTTGGTTTGCTGCCCTGTTCGATTGGTCAAAACCGGAAGTGCATGGTATGCCCTGTGGATTATCGCGTGACCGTCAATGAGGATTAATTTTTTGCTCACTCTGAGGTTAATTTTAACAGAACTTACGACTTTAATGCAGCGAATGCGGGATGAATTGTAGAGCGCTTCCCAACAAGTTTTTCAAATTCATCTCGCTCTAGCGTCTCCTTGTCGATAAGACTATCCGCAACTTTTGTTAGGGCTCTCTTTGTCTTTTTCAAGATTTTGACTGCCTCAATATAGCAAACATCTATAATTTTTTGCACCTCTTCATCAATCTTATCTTGCATACTTGGACTAACTTGAGATTGACCTCCAAAAAGACTTCTCCCAAAATCAGTCGGGTCGCCAACACTTCTCCCCCAATTAACAGGCCCAAGCTTGCTCATACCAAAGTCAGCAACCATGTGCCGTGCAAGGTTAGTTGCTTGGTCAATATCACTTGCAGCTCCTGTTGTCATCTCGCTAAACTCCATCTGCTCTGCAGCACGTCCGCCAAGTAGCGCAGTAATTTGCTCAAGAAGGTGGGTGCGTGTTTCGTGCGATCGATCGGTAGCAGGAGTAATAAGCGTATGTCCCAAACTCATCCCTCGGGCAACAATAGAGACTCTGTGAACCGGGTCCGTGTGAGCAAGAACATGGGCAACTAAAGCATGGCCTGCCTCGTGGTATGCAGTAATCTTTTTGTCCTCTTTTGACTGGATTTTATTTCTAGCAGGCCCGAGTTTAACCTTAGTTGCCGCTTCCTCAAGATCTTTCATTCCAACACTTTTCTTGCTATCCCTGGCTGCCAAAATCGCTGCCTCATTAAGCATATTTTCAAGATCTGCCCCCGAAAATCCAACAGTGCGGGAGGCCACCCTATCCCAATCAATACTTCTTGCAAACTTTTTACCGGTTGCATGAATTTTAAGAATTGCCTCACGCCCTTCTTTGTCTGGCATATCAAGAATGACCCGACGATCAAAGCGGCCGGGCCTGAGAAGTGCTGGGTCTAAAAGATCACCTCTGTTTGTCGCTGCAATAACAAGAACGTTGTCGTTAGGAGTAAATCCATCCATCTCAACCAATATCTGGTTTAAAGTTTGCTCTCGCTCATCGTGTCCTCCGGCAAGGCCAAAACCACGCTGGCGCCCTATCGCGTCAATTTCGTCGATAAAAATAATAGAAGGGGCAGCCTTTTTTGCATTGGCAAAAAGATCGCGGACACGGCTTGCCCCAACTCCTACCAACATCTCCATGAATTCTGAGCCCGCCATTGAGAAAAATGGAGCTTTTGCCTCCCCTGCAACGGCGCGCGCAAGAAGAGTTTTCCCAACACCTGCTGGCCCAAAAAGAAGGACACCTTTAGGCGTCCTTGCACCAATTGATTTGTATTTTCCAGGATTTTTCAAAAAGTCGACAACCTCTTCTAGTTCCTTTTTAGCTTCATCTACTCCTGCAACATTGCCGAAATTAATTTTTTGTTTCGCCTTCGGTGCTATTTTTGCACCCGATTTTCCAAAAGAAAAAATCGAATCTTGAGCACCTCTGGCCTGCCGAAAGATGAAAAAGAAGAATGCCCCTATGAGAAGCAGCGGCAAAAGAATCCCTAAAACATCAACCACAACACGAGAAAAGAAACTATCCTCGACTGTAAATGGAACACCTGCTGGATCAATATTTGCCGCCTCAAGAATTTTGGTAAAACTTTCGCTGGTCTCCTTAATCGCAATTTTTTCCTCGCTGCTTCCTTTATAAGTAATAGTAAGCCGGTCGTCTGCGACCTTAATGTTCTCAATTTTTTCTTCTTTAATGTCCGTCAAAACTTGGGGAAGCGGAAGTTTTTCTTGTCCTGGGCGAACAGTATTTAGAGAAAAAAGGAGTGGTCCTAGGAAAAAGAGAGCAAAAAGGATAAGTAAAATAGTTCTCAAGTTGAGTTGGAACTTCAACTGGAACTTACGTTTAATATTCTTTGTGTTTAAAGGGTTCTTTTGGATTTTTTGTTTTTTTCTGCCTGCCATGACTACAACAAGGATGAATTATAGCACAATCGATTTCTGTTTTAAACCTAACTTTGGTATAATTATAGGGTATGGGCCACAAAGAGGGGTTGTTAAGATATTCCAGACGTTGGCTTCTTAGAACTGCGTTGCTTACCGCACCAGCTGTGCCTGCATGTAAAGTTGTTGAAAATCTACAGCCTGCAGAACGGGCCATGTCTGTGGATGAAGAAATCATACAAAAAGAGATTCAACGTTTGGGAATCCGTCTAAACCAAGCCGAAACCGAGCGCTGGCAACGCTTTGGACACAACCGATCTGTGAACAAACTATCAATAGACGAAACAACGGTTCAAGAAAGATTGCGACGTGTAGATACTACCCTTGGGCTTATGCAGCAATCTGAGAATCCACATTTAAAGGAGGCGGGAGACTTGCTTGTATCACAAAGTAGAGCGGGCGCTCTACGAGTCGGTATCTACCCTGCTATCGCTTCTCCTCAAGGAGTAGCTGCAATGGAAACATCAGTCCAACTGGAAAATAATCAGTTGCATCACCATATCGCTATAGATGCTGGCGAAGTATTAAATAACTCAAGCGCTGTGACACTAGCTCTACAATTAACAGAAGCAGCAGAATTTGTCAAAACTGACCAGAAGTATCTAGACTCACTGCCGAACTCACTTACCTCACAAGAAAAGTGGCAGAAATATACAGAGCGCAAGAACGACCCAGAGGTAAGACTGGCCAGTGACGCACGTGCCGTGGGCAAAAGGGCACAAGCATATATATTCGCATATGGCCAAGGATGGCGTGGTGGCAGGAGTTTATCTCACGAGACAGAAGCAGCAGTATTCATCCTTTCTGGGAGTGACATTGAGAGTCCTGCTTGGAGAAACTACATAAAAAGTGTAAGTCCAGAGGATATCAATCCTAAACCAGACCCATTGCAACTTTAACTTCTTGAAGAGTCTTTTGGGCCTCGTGTCTTGCCCTTTTTGCACCATCCTCAAGGATTTGATCAACTAACTTTGGCTGTTTCTCAAACTTTGCACGACGTTTACGGATAGGGTCTAAAAATTCATTTATTGCAACTACCAGTTTTTCTTTCACCTCAACATCCCCCACTTTCCCAGCTTTATAGCGCTTCTTTAAATTTTCGACTTCCGCTTTGTTATCATTAAACGCTTCGTGGTAGGCAAAAACAGGATTGCCTTCAACAGTCCCTGGATCGGTTGGATGAATCCTTTTTGGATCTGTATAAGCATTTTTTATTCTCTCTTCGACAGTCTTTTTCGAATCAGAAAGATAAATAACATTTCCTAGTGATTTGCCCATCTTGGGGTTCCCGTCGGTCCCCATTAGTTTGCCAACGCGGCCGACCAAACCCTTCGGCTCTGGAAAGATTTTCCGCCTAGC
>NZCP01000010.1 GCA_002686465.1 Candidatus Woesebacteria bacterium
AAAATGTCCGTTATATTTGGGACTTCGATTACATTTAATTTATTTCCAAATTCTATGCAGGCAGCTTTAATGTTTTCTTTGACCTTTTCGAAATCATAAGGATTATCCTCATCAACCCCACCAACATTTCTAAGCGCTATGCAGCATTGGCCAGATCTATTTATCGCTTCCTTTACTAACGCTTTATGTCCGTCATGAAAAGGCTGATACCGACCTATTAACAATGCGGTTGGAGCTTGATCATTCCAGCTTTCGGAACCACGAATATACTCTAGCACTATCTCGCACCATTCCTTTGTTGTCCCTTCTGTTAAAACTAGATCAGGATTCTTGGGGGGCTCAAATATTTTATTTGTATCCTCGAACCTTCCTTCCTTGATTCTGTCTACCCATATTGTAATATCTGCGTTAAAGGTTTTTCTTGTTTCTGGCGTCGGACAAATGAAATCTGCCACGGCATATTGACCACTTTCCGCAACCCAATCACACAGCAGGCCCATGCGACGAGCTTGCTCTTCTCGATCTTCTTTCGTAAACCCAAGATCTTTATTTATTTCATTCCTCACAATGTCGGCATTAAACCATACCGCATTTAAACGAGGAACCAATATTTCTGCTAAAGAGGTTTTGCCTGAACCAGGCAATCCCATAATTAATATTTTTCGTTTAATTTTCACCTAGAGAGGTTCGTTGTATATTGGGGACTTCCCCTTATCTATATACAGCGGAACCTGTCCATTTTCTGAAAAAATTATGTATTTCTCTAAAGCGTCAATTAAGAGCTTCTGTTTTATTATTGTATCTTGTTGCGTCTTGAGCATTTCTCTTTGTTCTATAAGTGCCCCATGGGCAACACTTAACCTATGCTGAATGTCTGATATATACCATATGGCGTATATTATTATTGCTATGTAGGCTAACTCTATAAATATTTTATGTTTCACTGTCTTTCCTTGATTGAGGTAAAAGCGTGCTAAAGTAACAAAATAACGCAACGCAAAAACTAAAAATGCACCCCAGATTCTGAAGCGCCGCCTGAAAAAGTGCAAGAAAAATATTGATATACGTCATAATCATACATAGCTTCCCCCTCCAGGTATACTTACTCAGCATTCTTCTTACTCTCCTTCCAGAGCCTAACTCTTTCTCGAAGGTACTCTCCAAAGTAGAAATTATACGCATCTATATCGTCATTTTCTACCGCAACTTTTATTTCATGCTTAAATACTTCTAGCCAATCTCGCTTGCTTTCATCAAAAACCGTATCAGCGGGCTGAGGGTCATGTACTGTAACACAACCACACAAGAGAAACGGCAACAAAAACCTTATCACATATTATGTTACACTTTAAGCGTTTACAAACTTTAGGATTTCCTCAATAGTAGCTTCTATGGGAGCACTTGTGTTTAAAACCATAGAAGGCGTTTCGTAAAAATTAGACTCGTGGAAACCCTCCATTTCCTCCGTTTCCTTTATGACCAATTCATCAGAGATCGCTCGATCTAAACCCATCTCGCCTTCATTTCTCCGCTCTAACAAGACATCGGCGGAAGCTATACAGTATATTGTCCTCCATTTTTGCTTCGATTTCTTTATTGAATCCAAAACTTCTATATTATTTCCCCCTATGCCCTTCCAATCCACCACGCTTGCAACGGGGGCCGTTCGTACAGCTTCTACGAATTTATCCCAACCCTCTCGCGATAAAAATTTATACGGGGGTTCTCCTTCGAAGAAATCACATAAATTAATGTGATTCTTGAATCCATGGGAAAGAAGAGTTTCTGATATTAACGTCTTCCCTGTCTTTTTATGACCGACGATGTTTAAATTAAAATTTTTCATAATTAAGGTTTTGTTGTGTTTGTTGGAGTTGTCTCATCGGACTCCAGTTCCTTGAATGGAACCAGCTCTTCCTCGCCGCTTTCTATACGATCAACAAGCTCTTTAAGCTTGTCTTTTTCTATCTTCATTCCTTCTTCGGTAAAACTCCAGAACGTCAACTCCCACAAGATGTGGGCCAGTGCCATCTGGTTTTCCATGGAAATCTCCACCCTTACTTCGCAATCAATTAACTCTCCCCATGCAACTAGATCTGCAGCAAACATTTCTTCGTCATCATTATTATGCAGGCAAACGTCAATGTAATCGTCCTCTAAAAGGTCACCTTTTTTTTCTACGATAACGATACCGTAAATCGGCTTCCCCTGTGGTTTAAGCGTTAAGGTTTCCCAAACGTCATCATACGCGTCGAGAATTAGATTGAATTCTTCTTCTTTATCTTTGTAGTATTCTTTTTGAAGAAGCCTTACTGTCTCGTCTCTATTACAATCCTTAAGTAGTTCTCTCAACGTCATATCTATCGTCCGCCTCATAACTTTTATACAGATCGTGGGCATAACTCTCGTGTGGGAGTTTTTCTTTTAAGAAATCATAAGGTATAATAGTAAGCTCTTCAACCCTTGCCTTTGTTCCGTATTTGGGTCCGCCGCTATGCCTCAATTTCAGCTTAAAGTTTTCATAATCATTTTCTCCCGTATGCTCATCGAACTCAACATATTTCGTGCATACCTCTTTGAGCCCTTCCGTCGGAAAAACAAGAAATTCTCCTTTTCTAAAGAAAACCATAAAATCAGATTGCGTTTTAAATGCAGTCCCGTCTCGCTTCCCTTGGTTTTTAGATATTTCAAAAAGTGCGTGACTATTATTATAACCCTTATTTCTTCTGAGGAATTTTCTTATAGATTTTACTTGATATGATTTGGTTTCGCCGCCTTTTGTTAAAAAGAAGTCTATATGTTTCCTGCAGTCTTCGTGCATTGATGAATGGGCCACTTCGTGACCCTCCCCCTCCATTGTCTCTGCGAAAACCTGCTCCGCTTGATTTCCAATAAATTTGCACGAACCAGTTTTGTCTTGTGGGTGTTTTCTCATAATTCCTACAATACTACCATAATGCATAGGAAAAGTCAAGCTATTTCCACTTGCAGTAGCTCGGGTCCGCCGCTCGCTTTCGTCGCATGTATTCTCTTTTTTGTTTGCGGCGGCGCTCTAAATCGCGGGCATCATAAGCCTTACGCGCATTATGTACGGCTTTTTCTCCTTTGGGGGTACTGGCGTATTTCTTTTGTCTATCGTCCACTAGTTAAGACTTTTTTCGAATATTTTTTTTCTGATTTTTCGATTTTCGAAAAATTCTATCGTAATTAGATCTGTATGTGTCCTCGTCAACTGGCCTGGGCGAATCGCCTTTCCCGCAGCCGCCCTTCATTCCAAGTTTCTTTTTCTTGCACCATTTTGAAAATTCTTTAGTGCTTCCGTCGTTGTCTCTGTCATCGCTCATGTTGTATTATATTTGATTTTTTATTTATTTAAAGTGGAGCCACCTGTCAGGATCGAACTGACGACATCTTCATTACAAGTGAAGTGCTCTACCAGCTGAGCTAAGGTGGCGATTAGTCATCTAACCTTATGTCCATTTCTCCGTTACCAGAATTAATTAATTCTTGGACCTTTTCCTGTAAGGCGCCAATCATAACAAAGGTGTTAATGTCAAACTCGTGCAGGTAGCGCTCCACCATGTCGTCTAATTCAAAACGAAATGCATCTGTTTGTTCGTCGTAATCCCTTGGACCTGAAATGTAGAAATCGTCTTCCATATACTATTGTATATGAAGTACACATTTCTTAAAATACAAAGCGCCGCACCCATCGGGTGCGACGCCTCGATTTGTTAGTGTTTTTTAATCAGTGCCGTCGCTCTGCTTCTGAAGCAGCCCGACAAGCAATAAAAGGGTGATTAAACCAGCGAGACTGGCCCCTTCTCCAACAAAACCATTTACGATGGCTTGTAGATTGCCGATGACATTCATGCCTGCGGCTTCGCCGAATACCACCTGTGCGAGCACAAGTAATCCAACGATTGAGATTAGCACTGTGAATAGACCGCCGATGGCAGTCCTGACTGTATTTACTACGTTATTCATATGTTATTTATTTTAGGGTTTGTGAAAGTTATTCTATTCTTATTTCTTTCCAGTATACTTTTCCGTCTTTTATTAAATCTCTAATTTGTCTCTGCTTTTTTGTTAATTGAGCCCGACCGCTTTTAATCTCTACGATGGTAATTGCTTCTTTTGAGAATGAAATATAATCTATAGGCTTTCCTAGAAAAGAGCACTCCTCTGGATTGAATTCAAATGATTCAAGAAATGGAGCTATTGTTTCTGAGATGTGGCCGAGTCTTACTTCGCTGCTTTTTTTCTGTGATAAAAGTTTTTTATATCGAGCCTCTGATTTTCTTCGAGAAGCCTTTTCTTTAACGAAAAGAAAAAATAGTATAATGATTATTATACTTGTGATGATGTATTTTTCTACCATATGATGAATACAGTTCTCTCGTCTAGAATCTTTCTTTTTTCGGGATACAACGTCCAATACTCATAGTAGTCTTCTCCTTCGTTCCATGGTTTTGGCTCTCTTACTAAGTATATTTGTTTTGTCCCCTTAAATGCATCATGGAATGGCGCGACATCCCCTTGAAAATCAGCAGCGCAGACCTCAAGATTTGGGTCTATGTTTTCTAGATGATCTATGAGGCACCGTACCTTCACTTTTCTATTTCAAAAGCAATGCCTTCTCTTTTGCAATATCCAACCGCATAGCCCACGTTGTAATGAAATCTCTCTGCAAAAAGATACATCGCCATAATTGCATACGGCTTCCAATTATCAATTGCAAAATGACTCCACAAAAGAAACCCTATAATTAATGGGGGACAAAATCGATTAAGGCAGTAGTCTATAATTGCTTGCGCCCCGCCAGTTTGTTTAAGTTTTTTCTTGCTCATAATTTTCTTTTATTTTTTCTTCTTTTCTTTTTTTCATTGCTAATTCTATTTCATCAGCAATTTCGGTAGATAATACTTCTACGAATTCTTTATCGGATAGAGATGGGTTGAGCTTAATGTATCGCCCGATTATTGTTCTTATTAGTTTTTTCATTGTTTATTTGATCTACTTGTACTTTGGCTTTTTTTAGTAGTTTTATTCCTTTGTCATCCCTGTATAGTTCTCCGTACACCACTCTTTTGATGCCAGATTGGATTACAAGTTTTGCACAGTCAACGCAAGGAGAAATTGTAATGTACATTGTCGACCCTTCGCTTGACTGTGTGGATTTTGCCAGTTTTGTAATGGCATTGCTCTCTGCGTGTAAAACTTCATTTTTGGTTACAAGCTCATACGTTCCTTCAACTGGATTCCCTTCGTCGTCAATAGTCATGCCGTAACCAACGCGAGGCTTGTATATTTCACAATCATTATTAAACCCGCAGGGCGTGCCATTATACCCGTCTGAGATGATTGCTCCATCCTTTACGATGATGCAGCCAACCTTTTTGCGCCTTGCTTTTGAAAGTTGTGCCCATATAGCGGCCATATTTAAATAAGCGGGGTCAAGTTCTGCCTGAGTTGCCATTAGTTATACTTTCCCGTTAAATCCCAGTAGCTTTTTGTTAATTGCTGCTGCTTGAGTCTGTAGTACCAATAAAAGGGGAGGGCTAAGGCGTTCCCAATAGATAAAATAAGGAAAACCGTTCCCATCCAATTCCAAAAACTAAAAAAAATGACTTCGAGCGCTTCTGCCATATTACTTACTCCACATTTGAGTTCCTTCGAGCTTCTTCAAATCTCTAACGTTTATTTGTGTCGACTCTCTGCCGTTTTTATCTCTTAGTATTTTATATTTTGCGTATTTTGCTTCCTTGACATAAGGTTGGTCATATCTAATCTTGCCGCTTGCGTTTACAAATTGTAGTAGTTTTTTTCTTGATACAATCACAAAAGACTCTCTTGTCTCAAACGCAATAAAGTTTGCTTTTCCGTAAAGCCAGCCTTCTTGCCTGAAACTTTTTTTAAATTCGAGCCACATCCAGTTGTCTGCATACTTGGAGGGGCTAAATTGCTTACGCAACAACATTGTAAATTTGACATCTCTGCGAGACTCTTTAGATACTCCCTGCAGGTGATGGGTGACGCAATTTTCCCTGTCATCCTCATGTCGGTCAAGTATCTTATATTTTCTCGATTCTAATAGATTTATGAAGGCATTTGGATTTTTTACCATATTTTATACGGTTGACTTGTACGGATTACATCTACACTACCCTTATCGTCATCATCCCATTCTTTGAGCATTTTAATAAGGGCTTGCGCCCTTTCCTTGGCTTGCTGCTCTCCGAAATAATTATCCTCTTCAATCCTTCTGCCGTTTCTGGTTACAACATAAACCGAGCGTGTTTTTTTCTTTTTCATTTATTTATCCTTTGTGGCTGGTTCAAACTTTGCATTAACCGATCCCGCAAAAGTTTCGGTTTGAGTACAACAGTAACCTGCATTAGCCATGCGATTTAAAAGTTCTGTAAAATATTTTCTCTCTAGTCTTACTTCGAGCTTCTCAATTGTTCGATAAAGAGTAAGAGAGTCGTTTCTTATTTCCGACACGACAGAGACTTCTTCGCAAAACTCTTGACAGATAGCCTTCGCTCTGTCCACGGGATTAGGTCGTAACTTCAGCAGTCGCTTCTTTATCTACCGCTTCTTCAGAAGCTTCCTGTTGCTGCGCTGCGGAAGCGGCCTCTTGCTCTTCGAGTGAAGACATTAGCCTAGTCAACTCTTCTTCTCCAAGTTGGCCTACATGCTCCTTGGCCTGCGTCAATACTTGTGACTGAACGATTTGTAATACGTCAGAAAGTTTAACATTGGTTAGGATCGAGTTTGCGATAGCAATAACCGCCTTGTCTTTATCTTCTTCTTTCATAATTTATTATTATATATTATATTTGGATGAGTAAAAGTCAAGTAGCCTGAGGGGCGTCAGCCTCCGCATTCACTTCATTTAATAAGACAACCTCTGTTATCTTTGGATGGGCGTAACCTGTTAGCGTTCCCGCGGAACACGTTTCTTTAAACATTTCTTTTGCTGTGTTTTCGTCTTTTGCGTGGTAGTAGCGTGAGTGCTTAACGTAGTGATTGTCTGTATCTTCGAGCTCATATTGTATTTGATAAACGCTCATGGTTTATGGTACACTTATAATTTAAAATTGTCTATGTGTCTTCCGAAAAGAATTAAACCTTTTTTAATTCTCTCTCTGTGCTTTTCGTTTTTGTGTTTGCTTATGTAACCTTTTTCTTGTTTTAAAGCGGAGAAGCTCCATAGAATTGTGTCTTTAATTTTCTCCCAATCTTTTGGGGTTATGTTGTCTGGCGGATTCTTTTTGTATCGAAAAAACCTTAAAAGGAGTGGGTGAATAGAATCACCTACTGCTTTTTGAAAATTCTTAACCTCCTCTAGGGGGTCTTCTGGTTCTGGTTCTTTCTTTCGAAAAAATGATCTAAGTTTCTCAAACATAATTGGTGGAGGCGGCGGGAGTCGAACCCGCGTCTTGTCCGTTTTTTTAATATAGTTTCTACAGGTTTAGTTTATTTCCTTTTACGTTATTAATATAAACATTGAACGTTTGCCTTAAATTATTTGGCCAGCTTATAAGACAATAAAACTTTTCTGGTTTGCAGATGATGGCCCCTGCCTCACTCTATCTGCGTCAAGAGGACAAGGGAGACAGCTTCTAAGCTGCCATTGCGAGCTCTTCCTCGAAAGGAAGGAGCTCTGGATTGCTATTATAACTTTCGCCATTTGTAGCTTTTGTGCCTTTTTGCGAAGCCTGACACATCTTCGACCTGCCGCTATATTATAGAACGTCAATCTATTCCGTGACGCCCCCATTTCAAAGAACAATTAATATTACACAAGAGAGGCTGGGATCTCTTCATTAGAGTCCTGCTCTTTGGCCTGGGTTTCTTCAGTCGAAGACTCTTCAGAGGTCGCGGTTTCCTCGCGATCAACCGAACGATATACGACATAATCAGGTGCACGTTCGTTTTCAGACTTCCCTTTGTTGGAAAAAACAACCACCTTAACCTTGGTTTGTACGCCAGGCATTTCCTCTACGAGGAGGTGTCCCGACAGAAACTTTTGGTTGCGGCCTTCCTTGATCCACAAGGCGCCAAGTTCGCGTTCTTTCCATTCATTTTTTTGATCTGTATTTGTTTCGGTCATATTATTATTGGGTTATTTCTTAATGTTGATATATATTAACATATGCTGGATAAAATGTCAAGCGAATTGTGTAAATATTTTTATGCCTATAATTATTGATGCTATACTATCTGAGCCACCGAGCCAGGTAACTTGCTTTAGAGATGTAACTCTCTACGCGCGCGTGTTCATAAAAAAGAGCGTACTCGTTGAGTGCGAGAAAATGTCTAAGGATATTTACTATAAATGGCTTAAGGAACATGGGGCATGGGATTTCGTGGAGGAAATTGTTTCTATTGACGAAGGCGTTATTGGATTTACAATACGAACTACAAAAGCTAATTTGAAGATAGAAAGGATTGTTCCAGAGAATTTAAATATAATTGTCTCTGCTTTAAATAGATTGGTCGCCTAGCGTCTATCGTCCACTGGTGCTTGGTGTTGTTTCAAAAATTTTTTTGGTTATGGCGCCGTTGGCTTTCCACCTCTAGCTCTGGATTTAAGAACTCCTTGACATTTAATACTGCATGCGCCACGCGGTCTTCGTTCCATTTTTCCAAGTCCTCCTTTCTTCCGAAGAATATTTTCCTTAGGGAGTCGCCAGAACAGAAGCCCTTTGTTACTGGTATGTATTTTTCATTTATTTCAGAAAGTATCTCTTCTTCTATTTCCCATGTGTTATAATTCGATACTTCAGCGTATAGCCTGCTGAAGAAACTAGGCAAGGGTAAGTCTTTGAGTCTGTAGTCGGGGTATATTGTGCAAAATAATTTATTATTCCTGACGGAGTATTCTATTCCGTGTTCTGTTCTGGGTATCTTAACGTTATAGTATCGAGTGAGGAGGCGTATTAAATATTTATTAAATACATATCTATACGTTCTTTCCGTCACCTCTTCGTCGTTAAAATTATAGACCTCCGCTTGATTTTTTCGCTGCTTAATATAAAAAGAATATGTCGTAGGCTTCCTCTTCGAGAGTTTGAGTGCAAAATTGATGCCTCCAAGGCCGCCTAGTGAGCTATTAATGTCTTTGCTTTTAGTCCTAAGGCTATCCTCATATAACTCCCTGCCTCCTTTAAAATGCTCCTCATTGAAAAACCATGGGACGAACTCATTAGCCCCAAGGTC
>NZCP01000011.1 GCA_002686465.1 Candidatus Woesebacteria bacterium
AGGAGTTTAATCCTTGCTTAGAAGGGGTTTCTTGAGGTTGGTCGCCATTTAATTTTGACTTCATGGCCCCCAGCCGATCCAGGGATTTTTTCGCAATACCGTTATACGGATCAATAGTTAGTACCTTTTTGTAATAAGTGGTTGCTTTACGGAGCTTGCCAAGTTCAAGATATGCCCGCGCCAGTCGATTTAATGCCTCTTTATTACCAGGATTGTCTTTGAGTATTTGTTCATTGAGAACTACGGCTTCTTTCCAGTCACCATGAAGGGCTTTCTCAATTGCTCTTTGGGCAGCAGAGTCCATTGCTCGGTTAGAGTATACTTGCGGAACGGACTTTGTCAAGCTGCAACTTAGAGGGGCTTGAATTTTCTGACCGAGTAGTTTATATTAAGGGACAGAATGACTAGGGAACGCGTAAGGGGTAGAAGAAAAAAAGAATTTGTAACCTCTGCAGAGCTTAATGAGGGGCCATTGGTTAAGGTGGCGGAAGACAAAGAATTGGAAGTGCGCGTTTTAGGGATTTTTGGCGCTCCTATTGTAGAAGTTAGGCTTCTTGAGGAAAAGGAGAGTCTCTACCAACAGTCTTGCCAAAAATGTCACACACCAAAACACCCCCGAAAGTTGGATCAAGAAGTGAGTAAAGGGTCAGGGATTATAGTGCGTTTCCAACAGTCTTTGTCATGTGATTGTAGTGGGCAATCCAAGGTTAGGGAGAACGTTTTAGGGGTTATAAAGAACAACTTGGCGAAAGAAGATGGGAGTTGCCTCCAAGTGCAAAAGAACTTGCGGAAGTCCTGACGTAGACAAGATTTTGGTATAATTACTTCATGTCAGGACATTCGAAGTGGTCAACCATTAAACGGCAAAAAGGGGCAAATGATGCCAAGCGTGGCCAACTTTTCTCCAAACTTGCTCGTAGTATCACAATAGCCGCCAAACAAGGGGGTTCCGATCCTGTTTCTAATTTGCCCCTGCGCCTTGCAATTGACCAAGCAAAGTCTGCCAATATGCCTAAAAGTAATATTGACCGTGCCCTTCAATCTGCTCAAGATAAACTTGCGGGAAACTTGGAAGAAATAACCTACGAAGGATTTGGACCTTTCGGGGTTTCTGTTATGGTCGAGACAGCAACCGATAATAAAAATAGGACGGCTCAAGAGATTAAAAAACTTTTTGGTTTAGGAGGAGGTTCACTAGGTGGGAAAGGTTCAGTTTCTTTTCAATTTGAACAAAAGGGATTAATCGTGGTCGAGAAGGGGACTGATGTGGAAAAGACAATACTTTCTTTAATTGATCTGGGAACGCCGGATTTAGAGGAGACCGATGATGGCATTGAGGTTTATACAAGCCCTCATGAGTTAGCTGGTTGGCGAGAGAGGATAGAAAAAGGTGGTTTTCAGATTCAGTCCGCTAATCTTGTCTTTAAACCAAAAGCATTTATTGACGTAGCAGACCAAGGTAAAGCAAAAAAGGTGCTTTCTTTTTTGGAAGGGTTGGATAACCATGACGATGTGCAAAGGGTATATGCAAATTTCAATATTACCTCATGACCAAACGACAAAAATTTGTAATTAGCTCACTTCTTCTAGTATCGGGGTTTTTCCTTATTCAGTTTGTTGATTTTGATCTTCGTTATCAAGCGATTGCAGGACTTACTGCTCTTTCTCTGGTTTTAACTTTTTGGGCCTTGCGGGAAGAGCTGGGGAAGGACGCAACCTTACTAGCTCTCATCTTGCCGTCCTTTTTTACAGCAGGAGTAGGACTTTTCTGGTTTTTACTACCAACAACCCTCTTTATTCGTATACCTATTCTAATACTCTACGCTCTAGGTGTTTATGCACTCTTTTTAACATCAAATATCTATACAGTGGCTACAGATCGCACTATTGCGCTTTTGCGTGCTGCGCACGCGGTAGGTTTCTTGCTGACTCTTGTTGCAAGTTTCCTACTTTTTGATACGGTCTTGTCCCTGCGCGCGGACTTTTGGGTGAATGGTATAAGTGCGGCACTTATATCCTTACCTTTGTTGCTTCAAGGTTTTTGGTCAACTGAGCTTGAGCGAAGCTTGAGCCGGGAAGTTATTTATTTATCGGCAGGATTAGCACTTATTGTTGGACAATTTGCTACAATTCTTTCTTTTTGGCCGGTAACTGTGCCTGTTGGTGCGCTTGCTCTAACAACTGTTCTTTATGTAGGCCTTGGATTAGGGCAAGCAAAACTCCAGCAAAGACTTTTTGACAAAACCATTAGACAATACCTTTTAGTTGGCCTAATTGTATTCGTAACAATGTTCTTGACAGCCAGGTGGGGAGGGTAAAAATGTCTCAGGTGTAGGGGATTACCAGATCACCTCAGCCTTAGAGAGAGCAGAGATTTTTGCTTTAACTAGCCTCAGAAGTAATTTTTAAATAAAACAGGGTCCTGAAAATTTTTTGTCGGATATGGCAGGAGAAGGGGAGTAGGGACCCAAAGTATATAATAACCTATAACTTATACCTGGGAGGTTTCACGGTAATAACCCTATAGTTTTCACGGGATTTGCGGTAATCCATGACGAGTGCTAGTGAGGTAGAAAACCCGAAGCCCTTCGACTGCGCTCAGGACAGGCGAGATTAGACACGAAAGACTCTACTCGGGCTGATATATCGCACTGTTTTGCCCCTTTCAGCCACAAGCGGGCTATTTCATAGCCTCAAGTGATACAGTCTGATCCAAGTATTAGGCGCACCCGAGCGGCATTGTGGATAATTTGCGACGTATCCGAAGGAGACCTCACTAGAACGCCATAAGTCTCGGGGTATAGGGGTCCTCAGATGCTCTCTAACGAGCAATCTTTTATTAGATGTGTAACTTTCCCGCTCTCTTGGGGAAATGAGTAACTAATATCTCTGCTAGGGAGGCAAAACATGGTATGTCGCACAATGATACTTTTACGACCCAACCAGGCTGGGATCGGAGGAGAAGCAGTTCTTAGGCACAGTTGATGTGTTGAGCATTTATTGCTTACTATTTATCCTTTTATTTCAATTCTTTTCCCTCTTATGGCCCCTGTATCTTATTTTTCTCCTGCCGAACACTACCCGAACTGTCTCCCCCACTATAGGGTGTCTATCATTTTTTCTAGACTTCCATTTCGGTTTGTTTAGCTTCCTTTTGTCTCTGGCGGTCTCTTTTAGCTTTTTTGATCCTTAATGCCTCTGCCCGTTTTTTCCATCTTCCAACATCTTTGGGATCAAAAAGGCCCTTTTCATCTAGTAGATCTCTTGAGACTAAGCTAGTACAGAAATCTGTTAATGGACATATATCATGTCGATAATTGTTGCAAAGCCTATTACCAATTAACCAAAGGGTTTCTGAGACTTCTTGCGCGGACAGCTCGTGGTCTTGGCAAAGAGTGACAAAAAACGGTATTAAGGTTTTATCAAGGACCCAGTGTTTATGAGTTTTCCCAGGTAATATAATACCTTCTGTTTGGATCATTAGTCTGGCAACTTGCCAGTCGACCGGCACTCCAATCTCGTTGATTTTATTTAGTTCTGCGAACCCATATTGATGAACCCACTGCAAGAACAGCACGCCAATTTTGGGACCAAAGCGGTGGAATCCTTCCCAGTCTGTTTTTCTCTTCGGACCCATCAGAGCTTCTAGAATTTTTGGCGCGTCGTGGTCATGCTCTGTAAAGAAATTTCTTATGTCTCCGTCGTATTGTGTGACAAGTACGTTTGCATTGTGACGCCACCTATAGAGAGCAGCTCTATTGCCACTGGGCTTAATATAGTTAAATGTATCTTCTAAAACATGCTCTTCATCTCTTTTAACAACTTCATCTGGCCTGAACAGGTAGGAATATAGATAAAACATAGGTTCCCTAGAGGCAAGTTCTAGTTGCTCTGTTGAGTTGCCAGCATAAAGTGTGGGTGTTATAAAGAAAAGTGTGTGAAGGGCAAACCCATCAAAGCCCGCTTTTTCTTCATACTCGTTGGCGAGTCCGATAAACTGTTCTTCTGGGGGTATTACCCTTCTTGCAAATAAGCCTTCGCCATTTTTGCGTGCCTCAAGTGCACGGGTAATGACCGCTATAATCCGCTCTTTGTCTACTGTAATTTCTGACTGCGTTTTTGGTCTCTCTACCACGACGGGATTATAACATGTTCTATGTCGTACAATATTTGACTTCTCTCTACTTGTCGGGATAGACTGGATTAGATGGAACCTGCCCAAGGTAAACCAAAGAATGAGTTGGAACGTCTCATTCAGGAATTTTTAGAGTATCTTGAAGTTGAACGAGATGTTTCTCCCCTAACTATTCGCAATTACACGCATTATCTTCATCGTCTATCCTCGTGGATCGATTCCCAGGGAAAGGGTAAATTATCGGATGTTAACCAAGAGTCGGTGCGTCAATACAGAGTTTATTTATCTCGTCTGACCAACAGGCAGGGCGAGGCAATTTCTAAAAAGACCCAAGGGTACCATACGATTGCTTTACGTTCTTTGTTGAAGTGGCTGATTAGAACTGACCGACCAGCCTTGGCGCCAGACAAGATCGATTTACCTAAGGCAGAAGGTCACTCTCTAAAGTTTCTAAATGGCGAGCAAGTAGATAGGCTTCTTAATGCTCCATCCCTCTACTCTATCGTTGGGAAACGCGACAAAGCAATATTAGAGGTCTTTTTCTCAACAGGACTACGGGTCTCAGAACTTGCTAACCTGGATCGAGATAAGGTTGATCTTGAACGCAGAGAGTTTGGGATTATCGGAAAGGGGGAAAGGAACAGGATTGTGTTTTTGTCTGGTAGGGCTGCTGAGTGGATTGCTAATTATCTAAAGGCGAGGAATGATAACTACCAACCCCTTTTTATTCGCCACAAGGGTAAAATAAGTCCAGAGATGTCAGATGAGGAAATGCGTCTTACTCCCCGATCAATTCAAAGGATGATTAAAAAGTATGCAAGAAAAGTTAAGATTCCAGTTGATGTTACCCCACACGTCCTACGCCATTCTTTCGCAACCGATCTTCTAATGGCTGGTGCCGACCTTAGGAGTGTGCAGGAGATGCTAGGACACAAAAACATCTCAACAACCCAAATCTACACCCACGTTACAAATCCACATCTTCGGGATGTTCATGAAGCTTTCCATGGTAAGGGTGGGAAGTAAAACTAAGGCCGCCTTCTTTCGAGGTGGAGTTTCAGACCCCTTAGGATGTATGGATCTTGATTCATATTGGGCATGAGCAATCGTAGGGTGGGACCTTCGTGATTTTCTGTCTCTCTCCACCATGAGAGCTTACATTTTTGCCAGGTGGGCAAAACAGGTGTGTCTTGTATATCTTGGCTTTCAATCCTGTCAAGGTCGAATCTCGATGAGAAAATTTTTGACTCACCGATTGTGAACGTACATCTTGGGCGTGTTTCCTCTCTCATCCAAGCTGTCGGTACAGTGAACTCTACTGAGGATATATAGGACATTTGATTATCACCACTAGGAGGGTTTAGATCCGTTGATCTCTCTAATGACAGGACGTTTGGGTTTTCCGGATTTGGCACTATGACTCTGTCATTGTTCTGTAACAGAAAGGGCTGCGATGGCATACTTGATTTTGTATTTAGGGAGCGTACTATTACAATTCCTGGGCAACCGGCGATATAAAATCCTTCAGAGGTGGGTTGTAGTATCCCCTTACCATTAGAAAGTAGATTTTTTCGCAGGCCGTTTCGGAAGGGAAAAAGGTCTGTGTCAAGAGGGACCGATTGGGGTTGCCCCGCTACTCGTGACTCTACAAAAATACCCGGCACGAAACATTATAGCAGGTCTGTCAAAGGGTCCTAATAAACGGATTAGTTTTTGGAGCTATCGGCTTCTTCTGGAGTATTTTCTACTTCTTCTTTTCCCAAAAGTGCAATTGCTCCCACAGAGTCCTTTTTATCTTTCCCAAATCGCATTAGTATTACTCCCTGGGTTGGGCGGCCAAGTTGGGGGATATTTTTAAGAGGAAGTTTGATAACCTGGCCTGAGCGGCTAGTTATGATTACTTGTTCAACGTTTTGAGTTACCATTAAAGCACCTAAGACGTCTCCTGTTTTTTCAGCGATTGTTGCGATTTTTACTCCCATTCCTCCCCGTTTTTGGACTGGAAAGTTGGCAACTGGGGTCCTTTTACCTAAGCCCCTTTCCATAACAACTAGAATGTCACGGAAGAATTTGCGGCGCTTATCAGTTGGCTTCTTTGCCTTACCGGCAAGAACTTCCATGCCAATAATATTGTCGTCCTTCGATAAATTAATTCCTCGAACACCTCGCGCTGGTCTTCCCATAGGTCGAACGTTCTTCTCGTCAAACCTAATAGCTTTTCCTTTCTTGCTTGCCATCAAGATATGATCTTGACCTGACGTTGGTCGCACCCAAACAAGAGAGTCCCCTTTATCAAGTCTTAAGGCGATTAGTCCCGAAGATCGAAGGTTTTTGAAAGCAGATAGTGGCGTTTTCTTTACTGTCCCCCCTTTAGTTGCCATGAAAAGGTGTTTTGCACCTTCTTGTTGTTCAAGCGGAAATATTGCCTGAACATTCTCTCCATGGTCAATATTTATAAGATTGACGATTGCCTGCCCTTTTGATTGACGAGAGGATTCTTGGATCTCCCAAACGCGGATTCCAAAAACCCGACCTTTATTGGTGAAAAACATGAGCTGGTCGTGGGTTGATGCAGAAACCAGATGGGCAATCTCATCTGCCTCTTTTGTGGTCATTCCTACAACCCCTACTCCGCCTCGTCGTTGCGCCCGATAAGTGTCGCGAGCTACGCGTTTTACATACCCTGTTTTAGTTACCGTTACAATTGTCTCTTCTTTAGGAACAAGATCTTCGTCGGAAAGATCGTTCAAGGCTTGTTGGTAAATTTTTGTTCGTCGCCCATCCCCGTACTTCTTTTTTATTTCTAAAATTTCTTGAGACACCACCTTAAGTACTTTCTCAGGATGAGTCAAAAGGTCTGTGAGGTAGTCAATAAGTTTTCCGACCTCCTTATACTCTTTTTCTATTTTGTCTCGTTCTAGGGCAGATAGACGCCTAAGCTGCATATCAAGAATTGCCGTTGCCTGAATCTCGGTAAGCCCGAATTTTTTCATTAAGTTACCCCGGGCAACTTCAGAGTCACGACTTCGTCTTATTGTTTGTATTACAGCGTCTAGATTGTCAAGGGCGATTTTAAGACCTTCAAGGATATGTGCGCGTCTTTTGGCCTCGGTTAGCTCAAAGATAGACCTTTTGGTTATAACCTTTTGCCTATGTTTAACATACTCTACTAGGATCTGTTTAAGATTTAGAGTTCTTGGAACGCCGTCAACTAAAGCTACAAAGTTTGCCGGGAACGAGTTTTGTAAAGAAGTATGTTTATAGAGGTTATTAAGAACAGCATTTGGTCTTGCGTCGCGCTTGAGCTCGATTACTACAGTCATTCCCTTTTTGTCCGATTCATCCCTGAGGTCAGCAACCCCATGGATCTTTTTGTCGCGGGCAAGACCCGCTATTTTTGCAACAAGGTGTGCTTTGTTAACTTGATAAGGAAGTTCAGTGATAACGATTCTTGACCTTCCTCTTGTTCCTTCTTCAATCTTAGCGACCCCTCGGGCGATGATTTTTCCCCGACCAGATCCATACACTTCTGCAAGATTTTTGCCATCATAGATAATACCACCGGTTGGGAAGTCCGGGCCTTTAATATAATTTAAGAGGTCCTCGGTTGTGATACTAGATTGGAAGTCAGTCTCGGGTGGGCGAATCTCGATTTCTTTTTTTTGTTTGCCAGCAGATACAGCCAGATCTATTTTTTTGATGACGAAGTCATCTGTGGATGTGGAGTTCTTTTGGCCGTTGCTACCTTCTATAACAGAGCCCTTCTTGATTGTTGCAATTATCGCATCTACAACTTCAGTTAAGTTATGAGGGGGTATTTTTGTGGCCATTCCAACAGCAATACCTTCTGCACCCATTAGAAGTAGATTGGGCAAAATCGCGGGCAAAAATACAGGTTCTTTTAAAGAACCGTCAAAGTTATTTTCAAAGGAGACTGTCTCTTTTTCAATGTCGGCTAATAAAGTTCCCGAGATTTTGCTCATACGTACTTCGGTGTAACGCATTGCGGCTGGAGAATCCCCGTCAACTGACCCAAAGTTTCCCTGCCCGTCAATAAGGGGGTAGCGCATTGAGAAATCTTGGGCAAGTCGAACTAAAGCATCATAAATAGGCCCGTCTCCATGGGGATGGTATTTACCCATGGTTTCCCCGACTACCTTTGCAGATTTGGTATAGGATGAACCAGGAGATAGGTTCATCTGGTGCATTGCATAGAGGATTCTACGGTGTACTGGTTTTAAGCCGTCACGCACGTCAGGAAGAGCTCGTGCGACAATGACGCTCATGGCATAATCGAGATACGATTTTTGTACCTCTTCTGTTATTTCTGCTTGTCGAAGTTTTCCTATATTATTTGCCATATTTTCTACAAGAAGAGTGGGACAAAAACAAGTGCAACTATACTTATTAACTTGATAAGTATATTAAGACTTGGTCCGGAAGTATCCTTAAACGGATCACCAACAGTATCTCCGACCACAGTTGCTTTGTGGACATCACTTCCCTTTCCCCCAAAGTTTCCTTCCTCAACAAATTTCTTGGCGTTGTCCCAAGCCCCACCAGAATTAGCCATAAAGACTGCGACTAGAAATCCAGTTGACAAGGTTCCGGCGAGGAGTCCTCCCAAGGCTTGTGCACCAAGAGTAAGGCCAACAGCAACGGGCGCAACAATCGCGATCGCTGCAGGGAGAACCATCTCAGAAAGTGCAGCCTCTGTTGATATTCCCACTGCTCTTTCATAGTTTGGACGTGCTGTGCCTTCCATCAAGCCTTTTATCGTCTTAAATTGGTGTCGTACTTCCTCGACCATTTTTCCAGCAGCCCGGCCGACGGCGCCCATGGTTAAAGCACTAAATACAAAGACCAGCATCGCACCAATAAATAGTCCAACAATCACTCTTGGTTCACCGATGTTTATAACTTTTACTCCAGTTATTGCTATGAAACTTGCAAAAAGAGCAAGGGCGGTGAGAGCAGCTGATCCAATAGCAAAACCCTTACCGATAGCTGCAGTTGTGTTACCTATTGCATCGAGAGATTCTGCCCGCTCCCGTGTTTGTTTTCCAAGGCCTGCCATTTCAGCGATTCCGGCAGCGTTGTCTACAACCGGCCCGTAGGCATCAGTTGCGAGAGTGATGCCCAGAGTGGAAAGCATTCCGACTGCGGCAAGGGCAATTCCATACAAACCACCGAAGTGGTATGCAACAAGTATGCTCACTGCAATGGCTGCAACTGGAACAATCGTTGACATCATGCCAACAGAGAGCCCAGAAATTATATTTGTTGCAGGTCCTGTTTTTGATGCTTCAACAATTCCTTTTACGGTTTTGCTGTGTGCTGAGGTAAAAAACTCGGTTGAGAGGCCAATCACAATTCCTGCGACCAAACCTGTCAGAGTTGCCCAAAAAAGGTCAAGATTTCCTGTTAGCTGTTGGATTACGATAGCCATAAGACCTGCTGCAAGCACACTACTTGCTATAATTCCTCGGTTTAGGGCTGCTGATGCATCGGAGCTGCTTCTGGCACGAACTAAAAAGCTTCCCGCAATACTTGAGATAATGCCAACTGCGGCGATCAAAAGAGGGAGAATGACTCCAACCTCAGAAGCAACAAAGACAACTGCGCCAAGAATCATTGCGGCTGCAATTGCGTCTACGTAACTTTCAAAGAGATCGGCGCCCATGCCAGCAACATCCCCCACATTGTCTCCAACGTTGTCTGCAATCACGGCTGGGTTTCGAGGGTCATCTTCTGGTATGTTTTTTTCTACTTTCCCAACAAGGTCTGCTCCAACATCAGCTGCCTTTGTGTAAATACCTCCTCCGACTCTTGCAAAAAGAGCAATGCTCGAAGCACCAAACCCAAAACCGAAGATGATGTTTGGATCACGATATAGAAGATATAGGATGATTACCCCTAAAAGTCCTAATCCCACGACTGATAATCCCATGACTAGTCCTGAGGAAAACGCAACACTTAAACCCTTGCTAATATTTTTCTTGCAAGCAAGGGCTGTTCTTACGTTTGCGATTGTTGCAATCCGCATGCCGATATTTCCGGCTAACGCCGAAAGTATGGATCCAAAAAGGAAGGCAAATGCTGTATTTTGTCCAATGAAAAAATAAAGGATTGCTCCCACAGCTGCAACAAAAATGGCTAGTGGCCGATACTCGCGTGAAAGAAAGGCCATTGCCCCCTCCTTTATAGCGTTAGCTATCTCCTGTGCCTTTTTGTTATCAACTGGAATGCTTTTTATTTTCCAAGCAGTCCAAGAAGCCCAGACTAGAGCTAAAATGCTGATTATAAGTGACAAGCTGATAAAATCCAGATTCAAAAACATTGGTTTTAAAAAATTAAATATCTAATGTAGCCATTTTCGCACGAGATTGAATGAATTTCTTTCTTGGCGGTACCTCGTTCCCCATCAGCATTGAAAATACCCTATCTACTTCAGCTACATCATCGATTGTTATTTGTTTTAGTGTTCGGTTTTTAGGATCCATAGTAGTATCCCAAAGCTGCTCTGGGTTCATCTCTCCAAGTCCCTTATATCGCTGGATCGAAGCTTTTCCATTGTTTTTAATTAACTTTTCTCGTTCATCTTCATCGTAGACATAGTGGACTTTTTTTCCAACTTGAATTCTATATAAAGGAGGAAGTGCAAGGTAAAGATATCCTTTTTCTATAATAATCGGGAGGTGTCGGTAGAAAAATGTTAAAAGCAATGTGGCGATATGTTGGCCATCAACGTCGGCATCGGTCATGATAATTACCCTATGATAGCGAAGCTTCTCAGGGTTGACCGTCTCCCCTATTCCGGCTCCGAGGGCAATAATTAGGTCTTTAAGTTCCTCAAATTTAACTATTTTATCAAGATGAGCCCGTTCAGTATTTAGAATTTTCCCTCCAAGTGGCAGTATTGCCTGAAATTTTCTGTCCCTTCCCTGTTTAGCAGATCCTCCTGCCGAGTCTCCTTCTACTATGTATAGTTCAGAAAGATCTGGATCTTTTTCTTGGCAGTCGGCAAGTTTTCCTGGAAGAGAACCTCCCTCAAGGGCTCCCTTTCTCAAGACTGCATCTTTGGCTGCACGGGCTGCCAGGCGTGCTTGGGTAGCGATGGTAATCTTTTCTAAGATCCGGCGAGCGTCGCTTGGGTTTTCCTCAAAGTAAGTATCAAGCTCTTCCTTGACCATTTGCGCGACGAAACCTTGAGCTTCTGGGTTGTTAAGCTTTGTTTTTGTTTGTGACTCAAACTGAATTTTATTTGTGGGGATTTTTACAAAAATTACACCTATTAGTCCCTCTCTGGTATCTTCCCCTGCTAAGGAGTCAATTACTTCCTTGGCAACGCCAATCTTTTTTGCGTAGTCGCTAATACTACGAGTCAGTCCAATTCGAAATCCCGTAACATGGGTTCCTCCGTCTGCTGTTTTAATTACGTTAACAAAAGGTTCAACAGTCTCCCCTATTCCGTCGTTGTACTGAAGGGCGATTTCTGCAGATAGTTCACCATTTTCGCGGGAAAAGTAGATAACGTCAGAGATTGTTTTTTTATCTTTATTAATGTGTGCCACCAAACTTTTAATTCCTCCTTCAAAGTAAAAAGTTTTGGGAATGCCAGTTTTTTCGTCTACTAGGTGAAATGTTAATCCAGCAATTAGATACGCGCGGTTTCTAATTGAGTCCTCGATTGTTTTAGGATTCCAGTTCATTTTTCCAAAAACCTTTTTATCTGGCAAGAAGCTTGTTGTGGTGCCGGTCTCGCTTGTTTTTACCCCTTTTTTAACTGCTCCCTTAGGATTTCCGCGTTCGTAGTCTTGTGTCCAGACGAATCCTTCTCTCCGAACCTCAACCTTGCACCAGCTCGAGAGAGCGTTAACAACCGATGCTCCAACTCCATGAAGCCCTCCTGAGATTTTGTATGCACCCTCTGCAAACTTTCCCCCAGCATGTAGTTTAGTCATTGTTACCTCGAGTGCCGATTTCCCGCTTTTGTGTTTCCCCACAGGAATACCTCGCCCGTTATCACTGACTGTTGCGGATCCATCTTTACGGAGAGTAACCCAGATTTCTGTTGCTGATCCTGCCAATGCTTCGTCAACTGAGTTATCGATAATCTCTCGAAGACACTCGTGGAATCCTCTGGCGTCTGTGGATCCTATAAACATCCCAGGTCGGCGTCTTACTGGTTCTAACCCTTCTAAGACCTGGATATCATGCTCTGTGTAATCGTTATTTTTTGAGGCCATTGATACAAAAAAGGTGGGTCAAAAAGGTCAGTTTCCTTCCCACCTAACACCCTAATTATACCTAATTTGAGAGGCTAAATGCAAGCAGAAAAAAGTATGGATAAGCCAAATATTGATGTATATGCAGGCATAATTTTGACCCTTTTTAGTTACTGGATTTACTACTTAGTTTGAATAAGTTGTAGTTATTTACCTCAATGATTTAAATCACTGAAGATTTATAAAAGAGCTCTTTTCTTTCGTTTTTTATAGATTCTTCGTCCCTCTTTTTGGCGCTTTTCAAACCGCGAGCTTCCATACTTGGCTTGAGGTGTTA
>NZCP01000012.1 GCA_002686465.1 Candidatus Woesebacteria bacterium
CCCCGGGTTTGCAATCGGCAGAGGCGGCAATCCTGTATTTGTGTATGTATTGTAGGACGACCTTCGTTCCTTGTCCGCAGCTGTGGGAACCTTCCACCAATCACAACCAAAAGGAAAACTTCCAGTCTTTACAACACATCTTTGATTACCAACTAAGTATTGGAGAGTAGCATCAGTTTGGAGCGGCCAACCAGCATCTAATCTCTTAAGCAAGATTCCAGCAACAATTGGTCTTTCCGCACCCGTTAGTGTTTCGCGCTCAACAATAGAGGCAAGAGTAACAACTTCACCAAAACCCAAGCCCCTTGTATTGCCGTCGGAAATCATCTTACTTGTAACTTTAGCGCCAATTGTTGAGCGAAGTTTGTCGACAACAACTCTGGCCGTAACATCCCTTGGAAAGAGGTATGTGTCTGGAAATAGAAATCCCTCTTTTCCTTCCGATTCCTTCATAAACTCCTTAGCAAATTCAAGACTAGTTGCCTGATCCATACCTAGTGATTTTGTGGTTCTTTCCGCAAGCTCTTCGCGTCGCAAACCCTCAGGATATGTCACCCATAACTCTCTTGGCCCCCTTAGAAGTACATCAACCATTTGTGCCAAGCCAAGATTTTGAGAAAGGAGATAATCACCCGCCTGTATTGACTTTGTCCTTCCTGTCACCTGTACATAAAGACGAAAGGCAAGATTGCTTTTGACAAGTCTTTTTTCTTCTAAACGCGAGGCAATTTTTTCGGCTGATTGGCCTTTTGGAATAACAAACCCTTGTAAATCCTCATTATCTTTGTCGACCGGGCCAGACGCATTACTCCACCAAAGAAAAATAAGTACTGAGACAAGAATTATAAATAATGGGGGAAAAATAGCCCGTTTCATCAAAGTGAGGTTAAACTTCTTCAAGAAGGGCACGTCGATACTTTTTGTTAGTTGCATCATGGATAAAAATCCTCCCACAACTGCAAGCAACTTTTTCATCTCCTTTTTTACTTTTGACACTTTCTCCAACAGATAGCGGAGTTCCACAACCCACACATCTACCTTGAGACAAGAGCCACGCCTGAACCGGCGCGATAACATTTTTGAAGACTCGTGGAATTCTTACTCTTTTTTTTGCCATGATACCCTGATAACAGAAAGCCTAAATCTTACTTACTACCTTTAGCTGAATCTAAGTACGATTGTAGCATAACAGAGGCTGCAAATGCATCTTCGAGAACCCGCCGTTTTTTTTGTGGTAGGCCTGCCTCTATCGCAAGCGTTTGTGCATCTTGGGTGGTTAATGTTTCATCCCATGTTTCTATTGGAACTTTAAGATGCTTTTCGAGCTCTTGGACAAATTCTGTCTGCTCATCTGCTATATTGCCCTCGGCTATACCAACAATCACCTTTTCTACCTCTTCCTCTTTTACTACCTGAACGATTTTCTCTATTGCATCTTGCACAGAGTTAACCTTGACAACTTTTAATGGGTCTGCCAACTTCCCTTCTGCCACCGCAATACCAATCTTTGCTCTGCCATAATCAACCCCTAATATCTTCATATTTGACTAGGCGGTACAAGCCTCCCTCTCACAACCAGTCTTTTCAGGTATGTCCCCGGAGGGACGCAGGTAATCAAAGTAAGATAAGAGTCATCGTATCTTTGCTCAAGAACTTGGACGTCGGTCGGTCTTACTTCAAACATTTCCTCAATTCTAAAACTGTAAGTAATACCATCATATTCTAGTTTTACGATGTTACCCTTCTCAACGGTCGGCAAAGTAGAAAAGATAGATAGATAATTCTCGGGGTCAAAAAGTTGAGGCAAGGTCGAGTGCCCAAAAATGACTGTGTTTCCGGGTCGACCCGGAAGCGCAGTCCCTTGGTAATGAATGAGACTCTCGGCAAGATCATCTCCTCCAATTTCTACACTTGCACCATCAATCTTAAGACCTGGAATAGAAAGATTGTAATAGTTAACTTTAGAAGGGGTGTCGTCTAGACCCGGAGACCCAACAAACCAATTCCTCGCTTTGGTCAAATTTAATGGGTAGGCTTCAGTAGTACCTCTATTACTACCTGTTGAAATCGGCGAAACAAGTTCCTCGCGCAAAGTCAGATGCGTTGCGGCAAAAAGTTCGTAGCTCAAAATTGGCCAACCGGCATTTACTAGAAGAACCAGGCCTATTACAACCAAACCCAAAGAAACTACTCTTGAAATTTTTCCCTTCACCGCTCTGCTGCCACCTCAATTATAATATTGTCGCTTAAACGAGGGAGTGTTCCAAGCTTTCCTGGCAATTTTAGACTGAAGGAAATTTCTACCCTTGCGAATCCAGGAATTGTTGCAAGGTACTCTTTTGCAACAGGAGGATATTTGCCAGCGATTGCCTCAGCAATTTCGTCGGGGTTCACTTTGGGCAAAAGATTCGCTTTAATTTCTGCAACAAGCGCACTGGTCTCTTCCTCATCCTCTGCCACTTCTGCCCTTTTATAAGTAATCTCAATTTGGTCCGGGCGAAGCGTAAATCCTTCTGGGACATCTTTTTCAATTTCTGAATTAATAAGACTTTCAACACCGTCCACAAGCAAAGCTGTGGCAACAATGTCTGCGTTAATAGTCAACTTTAATGTTGTGGTTTCCTCACCTAACTTATGACTGAACGAATTCTCAACCGCCCGTAGGTAGACTGAATCTTCAACTAAAACTTCTCCTTCTGCTGCGTCTTTTTTTAACTCTTCTATACCGCGTTCCAAAAGCTCACGAGTTAACTCATCTGTCAAAGTATCCCTGTCTTCTTCTGAGACCGCTGCCACAGAACGCGAAGTTCCGCCCGATAGTGCCTCTGTATTTTGGGCAACAAAGTCAGCCTTAGAAAAATTGCCAACAGAAAACTCTGTGGTACCTGCTAAATTATATTGTGCCCCAATGTCCGCAGCTGTTACGGATGCTGGCACCTTGGCAGCATTTGTAATACTGCTGCCAGTTGCCACGGAGGCAGACTCATCAAGTATAAACTTCAACCCGTTTGGACCCAATAATACAGTCCCGCTTTTCAGTATGGTTGCAGCTCCAACATGGTGTATGATAACTTGACCTTTTGCTCGATCACCAATGGTCTTTGCACCCGAGGTTGAAGTCGTCTTCTCTCCCGAAACTATACTTTCAACAACTTTCCCCGGTACTATTTTATTTGCGTTATCTACAACCGAAAGTTTTGGATCGACGCCAAACTCCAGACTCTTTTCAAGTTTCTCAGGAGAAACATAAATAGTTACTTTTGCCTTTGGCAAATACCAATAAGCCAAGATGCCAGCTAAGAAAAGAAGAATGAGTCCGACTCCAGCTATAATTAGTAATCGCATACCGCCTCCTCCAAAAGAAAATGATGGCAGAGTTAATGATAAACCACTGAATATACCAGATACCTTAGAAAGAAGCGAAGCCGTCTGTTCTTTTCTAACATCTTGTCCAGATGGGACCGGCAGTTCTTGAGGCTGAGGAGGTGTTCCTGCTGGTATTTGCCCTTCTCCTATCTCATCCTTTGACGTCACCTGCTCTCCTATATCGACTGTTTGGGGCTTACTGCTGGCAACATCCGCACCTTGCAGAAATCCTAGCTCTTCGGGTGAGACTTCCCGAAGCTCCTTTTCCGGGGCCACTTCCTCATTTGACTCTTCACTCTCTGCACTTTTTTCCTCCTCAACCCCAAAAGAGTCCTCCTCGTCTTTCGGTAAAACTACTGTTTTTGCGTGTCCAACTTCTGCTCCTCCCGCCAAGGAAACAGCAGAAACACCAATATCCTCGGGCAAAATTTCAACCTTAGGTGTGTGAAGAAAGGTAACCTTACTATCCTTCCATTCTGCGTCAATAAGGTTTTGTCTCGCCTCATCCAAATTCTCAGCCCGGTGGTTGTAAAGAAGTATGCGCGATGGGTACTGGTCAAGATCTGGCAGTCTAGCTAAACCTTCTGCAACGTCCGCACCTAAAGAAATGCTTCTGGCAACTTCAACAGTCCCAAGCATCTTGCCGTTATATACAAGAGCAACCTCAATAGAATCTTCGCTAAGGCCAACAAGAAGACAGTTTGGGGGCGCACCTTCTTTTACTTTTAAAAAATGGACAATTGATTCTGGTATGGCAACAAACCCTGCTGGGGTCAGCTCCAGCTCTTGGGAAAGTTTTTTCAAAAGACGCAGGCGGTCCTCTTGAATCGATCCTTCCTCGGACCAAGAAGACGGTAATCCAAATACAACCTTGCTTGGTTCCTTCACATCCTCCTCGAGACTTGCCGCGGCAGCAGAAAGAGAACTATCACAAGCCGATACCAAACTTTCATCATCTCCCTCCTGCCAAGAGCCGATCCCCCCTTGTGCAATCACCTCGGCTTTTTCGTCAACAACCCTCCAAATACCTGATTCAACCCAACTGTCGCCTATAACTAAGCTCCAGAAAAGCTCTGTTTCTTGACTATCACCTTTTTTGAAAATATTACCTAAAACCATAAGTTCGTTAGAAAGTAACAGGTAACATGTAACAAGAAAGCCTTGAAGTTAGAACTCTCAACCTGTCACTTGTTACTTGTCACTAATTACTGCATATATCCGGCGCACGCCAGCTCCTGCGGATTCTTCCTTTGTAATTTTAACATGCCCTAACTCTTTCGTGTTATCGACGTGCGGACCCCCACAAACCTCTTTCGAAAAGACTTGTCCTGAGGACATTCGGCTGAGCTCAGTCGAAGCCCCTGTCGAAGGACTAATCGAATATACCTTGACACGATCTCCATATTTTTCTCCAAAGAAGGCAAGAGCACCCTCCTTTATTGCCGCGTCATATGTTGACTCGCGCGATGTGACTGGCAACCCCTCTTTAATCTTCTCGTTCATTAAATCTTCGACTTTCTTTACCTCCTCCTGGCCCAGAGCTTTCGGATGAGAAAAATCAAACCGCAAACGCTCTGACGTTATGTTCGAACCCTTCTGCTCTACATGTTTCCCCAAGATAGTGCGCAGGGATTGATGCAAAAGATGTGTTGCAGTATGCAACTTTCGGGTCGCAGGACTATCTTCTGCCAGTCCGCCTTTGAACATTCCACCAGAGGCAGTTCGCGAAAGATCCTGGTGTTTTTTAAATTCCTTCTCGAATTGCTTGTGGTCAATCTTTTGTCCTTTTTCCTCAAACAATTCTTCTGTTATTTCTAAAGGAAAGCCATAAGACTGATAAAGGTCAAAAGCAATCTTCCCATCGATTTTTTTAATCTTGCCAACTTCTTTCATACCTCTATCTAAGCTTTTTGCGAACCGCTCCAGTTCTTCTCCAATCACATCCTGAGCCTTCTTCTCATCTACTAGATCTGCTACTTTCGATACAGGAGAGCCAAGAGCATGCATTTTGACCGCCGCTCGGCGCAAAAGCCGACGGAGTATGTAACCATGAAGTTTATTTGCAGGTAGTACACCATCTTTAACAAGGGCAATAGAGGCTCGCGTGTGGTCTGCTATTACTCTCATTGCTGGCTGGCTGGCTGGGTCAGAGTATTTTTTACCTGACCATTCTTCTATATCACTTATCATTTTTGAAAAAAGATCAATTGCGAATACATCCGAGTCGCCCTTGACTGCTGCAGCGAGTCTTTCCAGACCTCCTCCAAAATCAACACTTTTTTGTGGCAGCTCTTCTAGCCCGCTTTTAGTTTTTTTATATTCGATAAAGACAGAATTTCCTATTTCTAGGAACCTCCCACAGTCGCAATTCGGATGACACTCCTTGCCATACTTGGGGTCATGCTTTGTGCCAAAGTCGTAAAAAACCTCAGAATCTGGTCCGCCTATATCACCCTCTACCATATTGTCGGGTGTTCCAGAACGAGACCACCAATTATTATCTACCCCATACCAAAAAATCCTATCTTCAGGAATCCCTAAATTTTTCCAGATAGCAGCTGATTCTTCATCTTTGGCAACACCATCGCCTCCTTCAAAAAGGGTGACATAAAGTTTTTCTTTGGGGAGCCCTAACTCTTTCGTCAAGAATTCATAAAACCAGCTCAACTGTTCCTCTTTAAAGTAGTCTCCCAAAGACCAGTTGCCAAGCATTTCAAAAAAAGTTGTATGACGGTTATCGCCAACTTCCTCTATATCTTCTAAACGCAAGGAAGGTTGGGAATTTACTAATCGTTTACCCTCCGGGTGGTCTTTACCAAGAATATAGGGAACTAGAGGTTGCATGCCGGCGGAAACAAAAAGTGTTGTCGGATCGTTTTCTGGCACAAGTGGGCTAGATGGAATATGTTTATGCCCACGTTTTTCAAAAAACTTAATAAATTTTTCGCGAATTTCGTCGGAGGTCATGATGGAATCGCCCTTTTGGGATAGTAGGGTCATTCTACCAAATCATGCTTAGTAGTAACACCCTAGGAACTCAAAGGCTTCCCATCTTTGTGGAAACGGCGACCACGCTCTTGAAGAGTTTTGATATGTTGATGGCCTGAATCTTCCTCATTCCCGTTTTGGTCATCCAATAGTTTCCCCTCAAGATCCACTCCGGTTTCATCCTTTTCCCGCTTTACAGCTTTTCTCTTGTTGGAAAGAAGCTCTACAAGATTCTTAATACCCTTAAGTCCATCAACAAACCCAGCAAAGCCAACGATCGGCCGAGCTACTGAGCTTGAAATCAGATTTGCGTCGGTTAAGATCTTGTTAAACTTTTTTACAGTCTGCTTTGTCTCGCGAAGAATAAAAAATACCTGAATTCCAACAACAACAAGGAGCACTGTTAAAAGTGCAACAACAGAGAAGAGTAATATTTGTGTGGGTTCCATAGTCGCAGTTTCAGAGTACATTACTCACACTTGGTCAGTCAATACTGTGTCGAAGTGTTGTTGTCTTTCCAGCCCGAGAAGTAGCCTCAATTTCGACTATTCCGTCAACTATATCTTGTTTCCCCAACTGCACACTAAAGCTTCCGTTTTCCTCAACCAATACAGCTTGTCCTACAACTTCAACAGTTGCATTAGGCGAAGTTTTACCAGAAATTACTATCCTCTCTGCATTTGCGGTGTCTATAACCTCCAAAGGCGGCGGAGCTACAAAAACCATATATTGTCGCACCAAGTAAAACGCCAAAACTAAAATTGTAACGGCAGAAACTGCCAGAATGGTTGTCTTTGGAGTCCAAAGCGGCACCGATCCTAAAGGCGCATTGACGTTTTGGGATATAGTCTGTATTTGGGGAAAATCACGACGCAGGAGTGCTGCCACAAGTTCTGGGTCAACACTAACTATTTGGGCATAGCTCTTAGCAAAACCGCAAGCTACTGAAAAGTTAGGCAAAGACTCCCAATCAGAAGACTCAAGAGCTTTTAAGAACTTTTCTTTTATCTTTGTCTGTCCTGATATTTGGGCAAGTGATTTTTTTCTCCTCTTTCTTGCTTCTATCAGAAGCAAACCAGCTGTTTTCATAACAATAAGTTAAAAGTTATATGTGACATGTAACATGTTAATAGATTACTGTGACTTCATAAGTTTCCATAGAACTTTACCACAATTTTCTCTTAACTCAGAGGCTTTCTTGTAATCTGCGGCTGGAACATACTTCCTTTTAAGAGCAAACTGGAGAAGATAGTCTGCCTCTGCCAAAGATCCTAAAGATATTCTCAAAAAATGCCTGAACTCATTTTTGTTGTGTCTAGAATGTCCTTCCACTATATTCAGTGGAACTGATAACACCGCTCTTCTTAACTGGGAAGTTAAACCATAAAGCTCGTGTTTTGGGAGTTTATCAGTTAGTTTGTAAACTGTCCACGCTAATTCGTCCGCAAGTTGCCAGGCTATTAATCTTTTGTATCCCACTTCCTGCATCAACTTGTTACCTGTTACTTGTCACTAACCCTCCTCTTTCTGCCCTTGTGCCAGAAACTCCTCTGCATTATTTATCAAAACCTCTCGTGGTTTTGATCCGTCGGCAGGACCCACAACTCCAGATGATTCAAGCTGATCTAAAATTCTTGCAGCGCGTGCATATCCAATTGCAAGCCGGCGTTGTAATAAGGAAGCCGAGGCTCGGTCATGGGCTGCGATAACTTTTACAGAGTCGACAAAAAGCTCGTCTTTCTCCCCACCTCCGACAAGGTTTTCAGTTGCCCGCGTTGGCATTGTGGTAACTTCCTCTGTGTACTGTGGTGCAACCCCGGTCTTGCGCAAGAACTCAATTAGTTTGGTTATATCGCTGTCTGAGATATAGGCCCCTTGGATACGTTTCGGTTTTGCCTCCTCCGGTGGCAAAAAGAGCATGTCTCCCCTTCCTAAAAGTCGCTCGGCTCCGGGCATATCAAGAATCACCCTGGAATCGACTTGAGACGCAACCGCAAACGCAACTCGACAAGGAATATTGGCCTTAATAAGCCCTGTTAGAATATCGACTGAGGGACGCTGTGTAGAAAGTAGCATGTGGATACCTGTTGCTCTACTCATTTGGGCAAGACGTGTTATTGAATCCTCAACCTCAACTGGCGAAAAAAGCATGATATCGGCCAGCTCATCAATGACAAGCACAATATAAGGAAGCGCTTGGAAACCAGAAATCTCGTTATATCCTTCAATATTACGTGCACCAACTTGGGCAAACATTTTATATCTCTGGTCCATCTCTTGGAGAAGATATTTTAAGGCAGATACAACTTTTTCTGGTTCAGTTATAACTGGGGCAAGAAGATGCGGAATACCGCTATAACCGGTTAACTCAACTCTCTTTGGGTCGACAAGAATAAACTTAACCTCGGCAGGGGATGCACGGAAAAGAATTGTTGAAATAAAAGAGTTTATTGCCACAGATTTACCAGAACCGGTCTGACCTGCAATTAAAGCGTGTGGCATTTTGGCCAAATCCATAACAAACGGCTTGCCTGCCACATCAAGTCCCAAAGAAAGCGCAAGCTTGGTTTTTGAATCTCGCATTGGGTCTGATTCAAGAATTTTCTTCAAAGGAACAAACTCTGGTGCGCTATTTGGAAGTTCGAGACCAACAAGAGCTCGGCCAGGAATTGGTGCCTCAATTCTTATCTGCCCGGAAGGAGCAGCTAAAGCTAAAGCAAGATCGTTGGCAAGACCAGTGATTTTGGATAGTTTGGTACCGAGTGCAACCTCAATTGCATACTGCGTAACCGCAGGCCCCAGATTAACTTCAACAACTTTTGCTTGAATACCAAAAGATTCCAGAGTCCTTTCGACAACAGACGCATTTTCTTTTATATCCCCACGCTCGGCCTTTCCAGAAACAGACTCCGAAAGAAGAGACAGGGCAGGGTACTCCCAAACCCCTTCCTCACCTGGAACATTAACAGCTGGCCTTGTTAGGCTCTGATCTTCCGCTTTCTCGCCGGCGGCTGCCTTTACTGGCTGGTTAGCTTCTCCACCGGTTACCTTAATATCAGCTCTTCCTTCAACAGACTTACCGCCTGTTCCTAAGATGTGCCGGCGGATCGCAATTAAAATAGAAAAGAAGAAGGCTAGAACATGATCAAGTGATGCATTAAAAAGAACCAAAAACCCAATGATTGCACCGCCTAAGAAAATAACTGCTGCACCAGGAGACGTCACTAAAACTGCAATTGCGCTCCATGCCTCCCTTCCTATCACTCCGGATTGTGTTAAAGAACCCAAAGAAATCGCAAGCAAGACTCCTCCTACCAAAACGTTTGGTTGATTAACAGGAGTACGAAAACGCGAAAGCATCAGGCCCGAGACGAGAAGGAGAAAGGGGATAAAAAGAGCTGTCCAGGAAAAATAATCAAGTAAAAGTGAATTCAAGCGAAAAAGGAGAGCGCCTTGACGCGAGAAAGAAAGAATAATAAGCCCTGCAAGGGAAAAGAAGAGTACCTGGCCAATAGAAAAAACCGTATGTTTTTTCAGCCTTATGTTAAAAGCTCGACGCCAAATTGGTCCGCGACGCAGTCTGGGCATGGTAAGGAGATTATATCAGAAGTGATGCAGGAAGAGTAAGAGACAGAGCTAGAGTTCAGTCGAGAAATTTAAATGTGGAGAGGATTTGGTTTGCCGTTTTGCTTGGTTTAATCCGCGTGGCAATACCTATGTAAGTGTAGTCCCTTTTAGGATTTGGGAGATATATTATTTGAGATTGAGAGAACAGACTACCCAATACTATGTGCTTATACCCTTTAATATTATTGAGCGTTGTTTCAACAGGAGGACTATCGCTGACCCCCGACTTTCTGTCTTCGAATTCCTGATTAACGAATTCTTCTAGGGATTGGGATTCCAAGATTCCACTGAAGAATGAAACCGCCTCGCCAGGTGCATCTATTGGTCGTGAACGTTCTTGTGGAGACAGATCAATAAAGATTCTACCAGTACCTGTGACAGATGGTGTCACCTCAAACGGGTGTTTAAATTGTATTCCAAGTTGAGCGCTTACATATGTTTCCCAGCCGGCAGTCTCGTCTACGAATCTGAAAGTGGAGAGGATTTGGTCAAAGCGACCCCATTTAACTCCGGCAACTGAATTATCATAACCCCCTATCATATAAATAAATTCGCCATTTTTGACAACAACACGCCTATCGTCCGCACCCCCAGGTTGCTGCACTCCATATAAGTTCCCTTCAAAAACTACAGCGGCTTTTCCTCCAACTTGGATATCGGGTAACCGGGTAAAAACCTCTCCCTGTGGCTGGTCTGGTGGTTTCACCACGTCACCAGTTTTTGTAGAAAGATAATCTTGCATGTTGGTTGCAAAACTATCGTAGTTATACACACCTGAGTATGGGAAATTTACAAAGGACTCGACAGGCGCACTAAAAAGGGCATTCACATAAAATTCAGGAGCGCTGGGACCTTCTTGAACTTCGTAGTTCAACGTCATGCTATTCTCATCACCGCTCGCAGGAGTTACGCCAGCACCATAGAACGCCTTATAAATAGATGGATACTTGAATTCATAACCATATTTTACGTTTGTATACGTTTCCCAGTCAGAAGTCTCGTCGGATGCAGGTGTTGGTTGGGGGGATTGATAAGCAGGAGCTAGTAGGCCGAAAGAGGGAATAACACCTGCCTTGCCTAAAAAATATACTCCTGCGGTAACAGCTACTAAAACTAGGATTCCTAAAAAACCCCACTTGCTTCACAAGCCTATTATATCTTGCCCGTATAAACATAACAAACGATAATGACAAACTGACACGTATATGCGTGGCTCTTGGTCAAGTTGTTATAGGATACAGGATTAGTCGAGAAATTTGAAGGTGGAGAGGACTGTCTCAAAAACTTGCTCATAATCTCTGTGGGTTCCTGTATACGTAAGATGGAAAGCATACCAATTTCCATTGCTTAACTTCTCTCCTGTTGTGGTCGCAATCATCCAAATTTTATTTTCCCCAGGCTTAATTTCTGCGTCTTCTGAATACTCAATGTCTTTTTCAATAAATATCTTTACTTGACCATTGGCCGTTTCTCCAAGGCTATAACTTTTTGTAGGAACAAAAGGTCCGTACCCATCGGGATTTGCTTCAAACTTTAAGAAAAAATCATCTCCTGCTTGTTTATCTTTAAATTCAACTACATTCCACCTATTTCCCAAAGATGGATATTCGGTCTTAACATATTCCTTTGTAATCTCAAAATTATCTGGGTAGGAAAACTCAACTTTATCCTTTTCACTTTTATATACCTTCCAATTTACAGTTGCGTCGTCCACAGGAACTTGTGGAGGAGAAGGGGGTTCGCCAACCTCTGGTGCAGGAGACCGTGAAGTAGTGGCCGGTGGGCCGAAAAAGGGGACAATATCTGATTTACCCAAGAAATATGCTCCAGCAGCAACAGTTACTACGAATATTAAAACCAATACTCCTGAAAAACCTTTTTGTTTCATTTATACTTCGACCACAACAGGCAAAACCATCGGCTGTCGGCCGGTCTCGTCAAAGAAAAAGCGACCAAGGAAATCGACAATCACGTCTTTTGCTCCTCGTCCGTCTCCTTTTCTTATTTTTCCTTGAAGCTGACCTACGAGCTCTACACCTGCACGATCCAAAAACGACTGCTGTTCTTTTGCAAAAACAAACCCTCGACTTATTAATTCTGGTTTGCCAACAATCTTTCCTGACGCTTTATCTAGTTGAAGTATTACAATGACAACACCTTCCTTTGCCAAAGTTTTTCTGTCTTTCAAAACAACTTGCCCTACATCTCCAACTCCCAGTCCATCAACCAAAACACTTTTTGCAGGAACAGTCTCTCCCTTGATTGCACTATCCTTGGTAAACTCAACAACTTCTCCCTCTCGTAATTCAAAAACAGTCTCTGGCTTCCACCCCATCTTCTCAGCAAGTTTTCTATGAGCCCTCATATGTCTGATTGTTCCACCAATTGGTAAGATGTATTTGGGTCTAACAAGAGCAAAAAGCATTTCGATGTCTTTTTGCGAACCGTGTCCTGAGACGTGGAGATCTTCTTGTGTATCGTAGTAGTGAACTTCGGCTCCATTCTCTATAAGATTGTCTACAATGTAATTAACAGCAGATTCAGTCCCTGGGGGAGCTGGATCTCCAGAAAAGATAACAACATCTTTCTCCTTAATCTTTAAAAATTGATGCTCGCCAAGTGCTGCTCGATATAGAGCTGATCCCACTTGCCCATAACTACCTGAGACAACATATAAAACTTGATTCTCGGCAAGCTTTGCGGCTTGCTTTGACGAAATAACAAGACCATTCCCATAATTGAGATAACCTAGCTTTCTTGCAATCTCTGACTTCTTCTCAATTGATCTTCCTAGCAAAACAACTTTTCTTCCCAAACGATCTGCAACATGTAAAACTTGTTGTATGCGCGATATGTTCGAAGAGATAGTTGTAAAGAAAACTCTACTTTTTGCTTCCTCAACAATTAATTCAATTGTCTTTTCGATCTCGAGCTCAGAATGTGTATACCCGGGTGATGTTGCACCAAGTGAGTCTGAGGCCAAAGCTACCACTCCATCTTTTGCCAACCTTGCAGCTTTGGCAATATCAAAAGGCTTTTGGCTAACCGGTGTCCAGTCAAATTTATAATCAGGAACGTGGAAGATTTTCCCAGCAGGTGTTTCGATAGAAAACCCAACGCTGTCGGGTATTGAATGGGTAACACGGAAAGAGTCTATTCTAAATTGGCCGATCTTAAACTGGTCTCCTTCTGGATCAAAAACATTAACCTTGATCCCGCGAATTCCGTAGTCCGCAAATTTGTCCTCAATAAAGCCTGCTACTAGTTTGGTTGCGTAAATTGGTACTTTGAACTCTTGGAATAGAAAGGGGAGTGCCCCAAGATGATCCTCGTGGCCATGGGTAACTAGGACAGCACGAACCCGATTTTTGTTTTTAACAAGGTAAGAAAAATCAGGGATTTGCAGATCTATGCCAAAGGCTGCCTCCTCAGGAAAACCAATACCACAATCGACAATAATAATGTCGTTTCCGTATTCATAAACATACATGTTCTCGGTAACACCGGTTGTTCCCGAAATTGCAATAAACTTTAACAAGTTTGTCATAGAATGATAAATTTAAGTTTGTCCACTTTTTTAATTCCTATTGTTTTTTACACTAGGCTCATCTGTTCACCTTTAGCCTTTTTTTCTTGCACATCCTGTTTCCTTCTTTCTAAAACCTCAGGTATTATTTTAAAATCCTCCCGAATCTGTTCCATTATCGCACCCGCTCTAAGTGCTGCTGCCGGATGATACATCGGCACGACTGCCAAACTTTCTCCCTTCCATTCTACCACTTGAGGTTTTCCATGCACACTAGAAATTTTTGCTCCGGGCAAAAACTTGCCCATGGAAAAGCGTCCTAAAGTCACAATTACTTTAGGATCAACAACCTCAATCTCGCGATCTACATAAGGCTGGAAAGCTGCAATCTCTTCTGGTTGCGGATCACGATTTGATGGCGGGCGGAAACGTACAACATTCGAGATATATACATCTTCTCGCTTCATTCCTATGCTCTCAACAAGCCTGTCCAAAAGTTGTCCTGCTTGTCCAACAAAAGGCCTTCCTTGTTGGTCCTCGTTATAGCCTGGACCTTCGCCAATAAAGTAAATCTCGGCATCCGGATTCCCTTCACCAAAAACAAGGCGTGTTGCACCCTCTCTTAATGGAAGAGACTTATCATCTTCCATCTCCTTTTTAACCTTCTCTAGCTCTTCAATTTTGTTCATACTCAAATTGCAACGTCTACAAATTCTACCTTATTTTTTTCTGTATCGTAAACTGCAAAAGAAGGTATATCTGCTTTTTGTAGGGCGCCAGGATTAACAAGAATTGTCTTGCCGTGCTTTTCATTTTTCTTCCTGTGCGTATGCCCGTGGAATAAAACATCATACTCCTGGCTCTTCAGGGCGTTTTTTAGTTTACCGGGGAAATGGCAAATGCCGATCTGTCTCCCGCCTAGTTCAAGTTTCAAGAAATCATCATTAAATTTAACTTTAGCTTTTCTTAAACTTGTAGCTATTCGTGGGTCATAATCCGCATTTCCCAAAACCCCGTAAACTGGAATTTTTACACCTTTCATTGCATCAGCCGCATCTTTCGTCCCCCAATCACCACAATGAATTATGGCATCCAAATTTGCCTGTGTGGCATACCCTATCGTATGTTTGAGTCGTACAATATTTCCGTGGCTATCGGAGATAGTAAGAATTTTCATCTCGCTCCTTTTAGTCGCTTAACAAAAAGTTCTTGACTCGAGCTGACGCTCGCTATAGATATTTTCACTAGAATCTTCTTTTTGAGGGTACTAGTCTGCTTGCTGGGAAATGTGGACCACTGCGTTCGTTTTCACTGCGTCCTCTTTGTGGTTGACTTCCACGCCCTCTAGGGCTAAACCGATTATCTCTTCTACCACCGCGACTATCGCCGCGACGACTATCGCCTCGACGATTATCATCACGACGGTTCATATCTCCCCTGTCTCCGCCACGATGATCTCTACTCCCTGATTCTTTTTCTTTCTCTTTTTCAGGATCAAGAATCATAGTAAGGTTAATTCTTTTCATTTGGTCAATCTCTTTGACCCGAACCTGAACCTTGTCTCCCTCTTTAACAACGTCATTAGGATCTTTCACAAATCCTTCTGACATGTCGGACACATGCACTAATCCGTCTTTACCAGGCAAAACTTCAACAAAGGCTCCAAAGGGTTGGATTCTTTTTACTTCTCCTTCGTAAACCTCCCCTGGTTGTACCTCTTTTATCAAGTTTTCAACATACTCTTGGGCTTTTGAGACAGAGCCTTTGTCCGGTCCTGAGATAACAACGGATCCATCGTCTTCAACGTCTAGGTGTGCCCCGGTTGTTGCCATAATGTCTTTGATCTGTCTTCCGCCAGGACCAATAATCTCACCAATTTTTTCAACAGGAATGTTGATTTTAATAACACTTGGTGCATACTTTGAGACATCCTCGCGAGGCTTGTCTACCACATCAGTCATTTTAGATAAGATAAATAGACGCCCCGTGTTTGCCTGCTTGAGAGCCTTTTCTAAAATCGCAAACGTAAGACTAGCCGTTTTGACATCAAGTTGAATCGCTGTAACACCGTCTTTTGTACCTGCAACCTTAAAGTCCATATCCCCTGTAAAGTCCTCGGTTCCTAAAATATCCGAAAGTATTGCTGTCTTTTTATCCTCTATAATAAGTCCCATCGCAATTCCTGCAACAGGAGCGCTAATTGGAACACCTGCGTCCATTAAAGAAAGCGTTGATCCGCAAGTCGACGCCATGCTGGTTGACCCGTTAGAAGCCATTATTTCTGAAACAACTTGGATCGTATACGGAAAGTCTTCCTGTTTTGGAAGAACTGGAATGAGCGCGCGCTCTGCCAATGCTCCGTGTCCAATTTCTCGTCTTCCAGGCGATCCCACACGACCTGTTTCCCCAGTCGTAAAAGGCGGCATGTTGTAGTGATGAATATAGTGCTTGTTTTCCTCACCTTCCGCTGTCTCCAAAAGCTGGGAAAGGTCTGGTGAACCAAGTGTTGCAATCGTAAGGGCCTGGGTTTGGCCTCTTTGAAAGACTGCTGAGCCATGAGTTCTGGGTAAAACCCCGACCTCAACTGAGATCTCGCGTATCTGATCGAGTTTTCGCCCATCAAGCCTTTTTCCTGCCAACGTTTCTTTTCTAATCCTGTTTTTTGTAACTTCCTCGATAGCACCTGATACCAAGCCTGCTTTTTCTTTTCCAACCTCCTCGATGATTGCGTCTTCTATCTCAGTCGCACTGACACTATCCTTTGCAGAGTTTGCTTTTGCAAAATCGTAAAGCTGGCTCCCAAACTTTTTGTCAATTAAGTGGATAAGTTCTTTGTCCTTTTTATCCTCAACTTTTTGCTTTTCTACGCCTATCTTTTTGGCAAGCTCAGAAATTCCCTTAATTATCTTTTGTGCCTCTTTTTGCCCAAACTCAACGGCTTCCAAAACTTTCTTTTCAGAAACTTGATTTGCCCCCGCCTCTATCATGAATATACTGTCTTTGCTTGTCGATAATACTAGTTCTAGGTCAGAGGTTTTCATTTCTTCATTTGTAGGATTGGCAACGGGTTTTCCATCTTTTGTACCAATCTTTAAAGAGGCAACAGGACCACTCCAAGGAATGCTAGATGTGGCAAGCGCAGCTGATGCACCGATCATTGCAAGAGTAGATGGGTCGTTTTCTCCGTCTACTGAAAGAACGGTTGCAATAACCTGAACATCCTTTTTATACGCTTTTGGGAAAAGTGGTCTAATCGATCGGTCGGTCAATCTTGCAGTAAGGATCTCGTCATCCGTTGGTCTACCATCGCGTTTTACCCATCTACTACCTTTTATCTTCCCCCCTGCATAAAGCTTCGCGAAATAGTCAACGGTAAGTGGGAAGTAATCAAGGTCTGTGTCTTTTTGTGAGGCAACCACGGTTACCAAAACCATTGTGTCGCCCAATCTTGCAACAACAGCCGAATCAGCAAAGGACGCGAACCGTCCGTGTTCTAGCGTAAGGGTCTGTCCCCCAATTTTTATTTCTTCTACTACAATTTTCATTCAATTATTTTGAGAGCCCAAGGTCTTTAATTAGACCTTTGTATCGCTTTTCTTCTTTTCTACCGAGGTAAGAAAGAAGTCTTCGCCTCTTTGCAACCATAGACAAAAGTCCACGTCGTGAATGTTCGTCTTTTTTGTGCTCCTGTAGATGCGTGCTTAACCGCTCTATCTGGGCTGTAAGAAGTGCTACTTGAACCTCGGGGCTTCCTGTATCATCTTCTGCTTGAGCAAATTTTTTAATTATTTTTTTCTTCTTATCCGGAGAAAGAGCCATATTCGTCATGTAACTCCAAGCCCTGGTAAAACCTCGAGCCTAACAGTACATCTCCCCTACTATAACACAAACTGTCAGCTACGGCAAGGCTGGACCTTTTAAACTTCCTGGCTGTGGCCAGTCAGGTCCCTGTTGTTTTGCCTCCTCTTGACCTACAGTCGAGGGCGCGCCCGGTTGAGGAGAGACCCCCACTTCTTCTTGAGGGACCGCGGACGGAATGTCCATTTGGGCACCATTTTGAAGAAGCTGTGCAGCCTCAGTGAATGTGTCAGCACTAACATTTTTGGCAGTGAAATTTTGTGTTCCTGCTTGGATACCTAAAAACAGATTTGTTGCGATATCCTCATTTAATGGCAATTTTAATTGGCTTATAACCCAATTAGTAACCTCGGAAATTGAGGCTTTAGTTGGATCAATAATTTCAACAGGTTGAGTCCATCCCGAAAGCGGTGTATTTGAAAGGAGGACTACATTTTCCTTCTCAAAAACCTCCTTCTTTTGAGCAAACTCACCAATCTCCTCTGGATAGTTTGCCCCAACAACAATTACAAAATCGTAGCTACCTCCTGAGTAAGATGCTCTTATTTGTTCCTTGGTAGGCGCAGTATTGCCCGGCTTAGGCATAATAGAAAGCGTAAACTGCCCACTTTCTATATCGTAAGACACTCGATCAATACCCTCAGGTGGAAAATCAACAAATGAGATCACCAAATTGTTTTCACCTAAACTCGCTCGAACCTTATCAACACCGACAAGTCGATTAAACTCAACAGTCATCGTCCCGGGTGAGGAAATGGTTGTTATAAGACCGCTTTTTTCTAGGGCCAATCCCAGAGCAAGACCACTAGCAACGCTATCCAAAGACGGATTCTGGGAAAGAACGATTAGGACTGACTTTGCCCCGGTCAGTATTTCTTGGAGTCTATTAATGTCTGCTGGTGCCATTAAAAATTAGGGGCAGAAAAATTAATTCTGGACAGATTCTAGCATATCCCCAACCTGGAAATCAAATTGGGGGTCAAAAAGTATACCGAATTCCTCACCGATTTCAGCCTTGTCAATATCTATCTTTTGCTTTTTTAAAGAAGCAATGTGGACATTGCTAAGGACTTCATCTCCTCGAACCAACCGTAGCCGATCAGATCTCGTAATCCGCCCTTCGGTAACTCTACACCCAGCAATTCTTTTCTTATTGTGTGGGAATTCAGCCACAATTTCCGCCTTCCCAAGAATCTTTTCGTCTGCCTCATCGTCCTTAAACCAGTTCTCAAGATCTTGCAAAAGCTCATAAATCACACTATATGTATGAATATCTACATGCTCGTTCTCAGCTAACCTTTGAGCACTCTTAGAGACCCTCACATTAAACCCAATAATTGGCACCTTTGTACTAGCTGCCATCAAAACGTCTGATTCTGAGACATCTCCGACTTCCTCCTGTAAAGTACTGACTTTGTCGGCCAGTTGTGGGACTAATGCCTCTAAACTGCCAGCCGTGTCTGTTTTTAGAATAATTGACGGGTTGTCTCCTTTGGGTATCACTCTTTTTGTATCGATCTTAGCTGCCATTTCATTTTCCGCAGGCGTGAGAGGTAACCCTACAGGAGGTATTGTTTCAAACCCAAGTATCGCTATAGGCATTCCTGGTCCAGCCATATTCACCGGCTTCTGGTGTTCATCAAAAAGTCCACGAATCCGTCCTGTTACACCATTGGTGCCTACAACATCGCCTACCTTCAAAATCCCCTCCCGAACCACCACATGGACAACAGGACCGCGTCTTCTATCTAAGACCGTCTCAATAACAATTGCCTCTGTTGGAAGATCAGTTTTTGCCCCAATTTCATTCATTTGAGCAACAAGGGCAATCATTTCCAAAAGGTCCTCTACTCCCTTGCCGGTCATAGAAGAGATTTCAACTACAACAATGTCTCCCCCATGCCCTTCAAGAGAGACACCATTATCAACAAGTTGAGTTTTAACCCTTTCAGACTGCGCTGTCTTAAGATCCGTTTTGGTGATTGCAATAATAAACGGCGTTTTTGACTCTTTAATATATTGAAGTGATTCAACGGTTTGTGGCATTATCCCGTCGTCCGCTGCAACAACAAGAATAACTAAATCAGCGACTCTTGCTCCTCTTTCTCGCATCTTCTGGAATGCTGCGTGTCCTGGAGTATCTATAAAGGTTACTTTTTCTCCCTTTTTTGTCTCTACCTGCCAAGCTCCTATACCCTGAGTAATTCCCCCTGCCTCCCGGTCTACTAGATTTGTACTACGGATTTTATCAAGAAGTGTGGTTTTGCCATGATCAACATGACCTAAAATAGCTACAATTGGAGGTCTCGCTTTTTGTACTTTGTTTTTCATAGTAATTAAGGACGCAGAAACTACTTCTCATTCTTGTCATTGGTAGTCTCACTAGAGGAATCTTGTTCCTCTTTTGTATCTTTTTTAACTTCAGGCTTTGGTTTTGCTTTTTTTGTCTTAACTTTTTTTGTCTTGGTCTCTTTCTCTTTCTTGGTATCAGATTTTGGTTTTACCTCTTTTTTTTCATCGGTCTCGTCATCTTTCTTCTTTTTTTTCTTCTTCGGCTCCGGTATACCCTCTATTTCTATCTTCCAACCAGTTAATTTTGAGGCTAGGCGGACATTTTGTCCTTCTCGTCCTATTGCTAATGATAATTGATCTTCGGGAACCTTAATCTTTGCTTCCTGTTTCTTCTCATCAAAAACAACAGATATTCCCTCGGCCGGAGCTAGAGCAGCCGTGATCAGATTTTCCGAATTATCCGTCCAGGCAATAACGTCAATTTTTTCTCCTCCTAGTTCATTAATGACAGCTTGAACTCGCACACCTTTTTGCCCTACACAAGAGCCAACAGGATCAACACCGGATTGTGTTGAGACAACGGCAATCTTAGTACGGCTACCTGCCTCACGGGCTATTTTACGAATTTCAACGCTTCCTGACGAGATCTCAGGCACCTCCCGAGCAAAAAGCTTCTCTACTATTGCAGGGTCTGCGCGAGACAAAAGAACCTCGCGTCCCCGTTCGCCCTCTCTAATCTCCTTCAGTAAAAAATTCAGACGTTGATTAAGACTTAGTCTTTCATTAGGAACTCTGTCTTGGGGCAACATAACTCCCTCGGTTCTACCAATATCGACTCGTACATTAGCACCATCAAAACGAAGTACTACCCCAGAGACAAGCGAGCCAATTCTTTCCTGATATTGGGAAAGAACTGCTTCTCTTTCTGCCTCGCGAATCTTTTGTACAATTACCTGCTTTGCTGTTTGGGCTGCAATTCTACCGAATCCAGGAGGTGTTACATCTTTTTTCTTGTCTTCTTTTCCCTCTTCCCAAGAAAGAATTTGTGCCTCACCAGACTGGGGATCAACAACCACCTCGAACTGTTCACTATCATCCTCATCTTCGTACTCTTTTATATCCCTTTTGTACGCCGCTAAAATCGCCTGTTTTATGGTGTCTAAAATAACAGCCGGATCTAGCCCTCGCTCATTTGCGATTGCGTTTAGGGCTGATGAAAATTCTGTTCTTGCTTGTGATCCCATGATTAGTTAGATGTAACAAGTTGTAAGTAACAAGTTTAAAAACCAACGACACGATTTCCTTTCCACTCTTGTCACCTGTTACTTGTCACTTATTGTCTATTTACCAAAAACGGCGGGATTTTGTCCCACCGCAAATCGAAAATCCTTTGTTAGTGTCTAAATACTACACTTTGAAGCCAAAAATGTCAACGGGGCGTAGCGAAGGGTCTTTTTGTCGCGCATCCTCTAAAAACTCTTCAATTATGGCGCGGTCCTCAGGATGCCTCTTCTCAAGAAGACGATTAAAGTCCTCGGGATCAAATCCTTTTACTAACTTTGCAAACTCATGTTTAAACTGGTCTCGCGCAGATTCCATTGTGGGCGATGCGTGTTTACTCTCTGGAGACATATATATACCGTAATTTAAACCATGGAGCCAAAAAGTCAACAGATTTGTTGACAATCAAGCTAATTTTCCTATAATATAGGCACAGTGTTAGTTGAACGAAAACCGGCACTTTTTAGCGCTGAGCATGTAGATAGATTTAGATCTCTACGAGGAGTTCATTCTATTCAACATGCAAGAGACCCACGAGGGGGCTCTGCTTGGTTTATTCTTACCAAGACAAATGGCACGCAAGACAGGGAAGAATTACAGGATGCGTTGGAGCAAGCCTTCGGCGATCCGTCAGAAGCACCACAAATAGTGATAGACGACAAAAACTCTTTTAGCTCCACAGAAAGAAAGCAATTCTGGTTAGACAGCTTGGAACTACAGACTTCTCCGAGAGATATCAGAATTATTTCTTCACAAAATTAACTCTTTTTCTTCTTGAGGTTCTCTAGAGCTTTTTTCTGCTCGGAAGTTAAATTTTTGTAATCAGGAATATCTATTCCGAGTCTGATATAGAAATCTCCTCGACCTCGACCATGCAAACGTGGCATTCCTTTACCTGACAATCTAAGTGTTGTTCCGGGCTGGGTCGCGGGTCGAACTCTAATTGTCGTATCCCCCTCCAAAGTTGGAACTTTGAGATTTCCGCCTGTCATCGCAGCCAATAACGGCACTTTTATCTCTACAAATACATCTTCGCCGTCTCTTTGGAAAACTTTGTGCGGGCGAACATTGATAGTTATCAGAAAGTTCGAAAACTGTATACGCGACCCGTCGTCAACCCCAGCAGGGATTTTTATCTTGTGTTTGCGTCCTCCAAGAGAGACTGTTTTTTCAACACCTTTGTAGGCCTCTATAAAATCTATTGAAATTGAAACATGCGGCACTCTTGCGGTCTGTCCAAAAGGTGAGGCAGCGCCAAAAAATTGCTCAAAGATTTGAAACGGGTCGGCAAAATCTGCTCCTTCAAATGGAGATCCGCCATTGCCGCGAGTCGTATAGGTATAAGTGAAAGGGCCCTGTCTGTGAGTTTGTGTTCCTTGGAACCCACCAAAACCTCCAAAAGGACCCGCACCCGGAGGTGCTTGACCTCCCGGAGTAAAGGCGCTGTGGCCAAACTGGTCGTAGGCTTCCCGTTTCTTGGAGTCAGATAAAATCTCGTACGACTCGTTTATTTCTTTGAACTTTTTTTCAGCTTCTGCGGATTTGTTTTTATCAGGATGCCACTTCAAAGCAAGTTTGCGATAAGCACTTTTCAGCTCGCTTGCAGAAGCATCCTTTTTAACTCCTAAGATTTCGTAATAGTCTTGTTGTGCAGCCATAATTTATTTTAACAAAAAAGCCTCGTCTCCGAGGCTAATCAACTATTAATTTCTACTTTTATCTTGCCTCTTCTTTATCCTCCGGCCATACAATTCTGACAGTCTTCTGCTTAGGGTTGTAGACTATGCTCCAAATCAACTCTCCCTCCTGATCAGGCTGTACAACTGAGGCATGAGGACGTGGTTCATGGTCAAGGCAACCATGCCTTATACCAGGAAACATCCTTTCAAACCGACGGGCTGCTGCATAAGGATCTGTTTCTACCCCTTTTCCCATAGTCTAATATTACCCGACTACTTCGCCTTCCTCAACCCCTTCGGCAGGCTCAGGGCCTTTGGCTTTCTCTTTCTTTTTCCCAGACTTTTTCTCGCCGTCCCCCTCTGCTTGCTGTCCTTTCTGATCTCCACCTTGTGGTGAGCCTGTCGAACCATACATTGCCTGACCAATAGACTGCATAACTTCTGAAAGTTTCTTGCTTGCTTCTTCTATTTCTTCCTTTTTAGCATCTTCTTTGCCAGCAATTTCTCGCAAATTCTTTACTTCTGCTTCTACTTTACCCCTTGCCTCTTTATCAACTTTGTCTCCTGCGTCTTTTAGGGATTTTTCTGCAGTAAAGATTAGGGCGTCTGCTTGGTTTTTAGCATCAACCATCTCCTTCTTTTCTGTATCCTCGGCAGAATGCTTTTCTGCTTCTTCTTGTGCTTTCTTCACCTCGTCATCTGAGAGACCAACTGCACCAGTTATCTTAATTGACTGTTCTTTGTTAGTTGCCTTGTCTTTTGCAGAAACATTCAAGATTCCATTTGCATCCATATCAAAGGTGACCTCGATTTGTGGAGTTCCGCGAGGTGCTGTTGGAATTCCGTCAAGAGTAAATTTACCCAGAGATTTGTTGTCTGCCGCCATTGGACGTTCTCCTTGAAGAACATTAATCTCGACTTGGGTTTGGTTATCTGCGGCTGTTGAGAATGTTTGGGATTTGGAAGCCGGGATAGTTGTGTTTCTTTCAATCATTGGTGTTGCAACACTACCCAAGGTTTCAATAGCAAGACTTAATGGTGTCACGTCCAAAAGAAGAACGTCCTTTACGTCTCCGCCCAAAACTCCACCTTGAATTGCAGCTCCAATCGCAACAACTTCGTCCGGATTTACTCCCTTGTGTGGATCTTTGCCGAAAAATTCTTTTACAACTTCTTGTACTTTAGGCATTCTTGTCATACCACCAACAAGAATTACCTCATCAACTGCTTTTTTATCAATCTTTGCATCTTTGAGAGATTCCTCAACTGGCTTCATTGTTTTTTGGATAAGATCGTCAACCAAGGCTTCGAGCTTTGCTCGAGACATCTTCATAGTCAAATGGACCGGGTTGCCATCATTTTGAGTTATATATGGTTGGTTGATTTCTGTTTCTGATGTTGAAGAAAGCTCTACCTTTGCTTTTTCTGCAGCATCACGAAGTCTTTGTAGAGCTTGTTTATCTTCTCTTAGATCTACACCGTTTTGTTTTTTAAACTCGTCTGCAATCCAGTCAACTATAACTTGGTCGAAATCGTCTCCGCCAAGATGGGTATCTCCATTCGTTGCCTTTACTTCAAAAACCCCTTCTCCAAGTTCTAAGATGGATACATCAAATGTTCCACCTCCAAGGTCATAAACCGCAATCGTGTGGCTATTTTTCTTGTCTAACCCGTAAGCAAGGGCTGCCGCAGTTGGCTCGTTTATAATTCTCTCAACTTTAAGTCCTGCTATTTCTCCTGCTTGTTTTGTTGCAGCTCTTTGATTGTCATCAAAGTACGCAGGAACAGTAATTACTGCTTGTTCTACTTTTTCTCCAAGATATTCTTCTGCGTCTTTTTTTAGTTTTCTTAAAACTGATGCGGAAATTTCTTGAGGAGTGTAATCTTTTCCTTCAACTGAAACTACAACCATATCGTTTTTACCCTTTTTAATCTCAAAAGGAACCATACCTGCCGTCTTTTTAACTTCAGCGTCTTCAAATCTTCGACCCATGAGACGTTTTGCAGAGTAAATAGTGTTCTTGGAGTTAAGGATCATCTGACGTTTGGCAACGTCACCCACAAGTTTCTTTGTTGGCTCTACAACAGACGGAGTAATATTGCGACCTGTATCAGAAGCAGGGACAACTTTTGCTTGTCCTCCCTCCATAGCCGCAACTACTGAGTTTGTTGTTCCCAAATCGATTCCAATGATTTTTGACATACCTTTGTCTCCTTTATTTTTCCTTTAATTGTCCTTTAAAAACAATCACTTTAGCTGGTCGAATAACCGAGCCTGCCATAGCATATCCTTTTGTCGAAACCTCTGCTATCTCCCCGTGCTTCCCGCCAGGTACGCTTTCTACGGCTTCATGAATCCTACTGTCAAACTTTTCACCTTTGGCGACCTTAATCTCTTCCACACCATGTTGTGCGAGAGTCTGCTTCAGGGACTCCATTGCCATCTCTAACCCTTTATCGTTTAAATGTTCGCTTGCTCTTTCTAAACTGTCAATCGCCGGTAGTAGGTCCTCAACTAAATTTTGCTCTGCCCTAGTAATAATCTCTTTTCTATCACGCGTTATCCTCTTAACCAGATTATCATAATCTGCCAATGCCCTTGCAAGTTGTTCCTCGTGATTTGGCTTACTCTTTTTCATTTCCGCCTGCTGCCTCTTGCACTAAATCTCCGAAATAGCGAACAACTGGAACTACGGCAGGATAGTTAAACCTTGCCGGACCAATGATGCCAAGAGATCCTCTCCCGCCGGGTGTATTAAATTGATAGGCAACAATTCCAACTGGCTCAAAATTCTGCCAGCCTAACTCCTCGCCAAACAAAACCTCAATCGGACCTTGCCAATCTGCATGCTCATAGAAAATCTCATGTAGTTGACGTGCCTCCTCAAGCAGCGATAACACACGAGAGGTAACATCTATATTATAAAACTCTGGAATATCAAGAATGTTCGCATATCCTGCATGCCAAACATCACCTTTCTCAGTCGTGGCGATAGCCAAAGAGTGAGTTGAGTCAGCTAAAGCCTTTGTTGCCCCCTTCATTAATTTATCAAAATCCTCTTTGTTTTGGGACATATGTTCTTTTGCAGCAACTTCTTCTGCAACAGACAACTCTTTTTCTTCCATAAGTTGATTAACATATAACTTAATTGCCTTTGGTGCAGGGATCCTACCTGCTGAAGTATGGGGTTGGCGGAGATATCCTGCTGAAGTCAAAACCACCATCTCGTTACGAATAGTTGCAGGAGAAACTCCAATGTCGTGCTTCTTTTCAATCACGTCCGACCCAACGGCATTTCCCGTCTCGGTGTACTCTTCAACGATACTTTTTAGTATCTGTATTTGGCGCGGTGTTAGCTCTTCCACAATATTAGTTAGCACTATTAAACCACGAGTGCTAATAAATGTCAAGTCCCGTTTGTGTGGTGAGGAGCAATGGGCTCGCCGTCTTTTCCATCAAGCTTTCTAAAGATTCGTATTTTTCCTCTAGAGATCTTGCGAAGCGCTCTTGAGATAATACTAAGCTCTTCGACACGGAGAAGATATGCAATAAAGACATAGATAACAAAACCTATTGCTGCAACGACAGCGGTTAAGAAAATAAGATTTGTCGTATAGCGTGTATCTAGAACAAATTTATCAAACGTTATCGGAAGTCCAATTCCAAGATGGGCAAGGAAACTTAAGTTTTTATCCCATACTGAACGGTCCAATATTTTAAGAAGGAAAAACATCACGGATCCGGCGACCCCGCCTGCTACCAAAATCTTTGTAAATGCTTTGCCCAATCCAAGCCCTGGGAAACCACCAACCTTTTTTGAAAGAAGGGTAAAGATAATTATAATTTGCACAATTCCTGCGATCGCATAAGCCAAAGCTAGTCCCCAAATCGGGAGTTTGAGGACCATTATTAAAAGTAGCGCCAACCCAACATTAAGAAAGATGGTAAGAATTGAAATCTTAACAGGTGTTTTTGTGTCATGTAGAGAATAAAACGCACGACTTACAAGAAGTGCAACAGAATATGCAAAAATTCCTACGGCGAAGGCCGACAGCACATACCCTGTTTGGACCGTATCCTCCCAGCCAAATTGTTCACCTCCAAATGCAAGTCTAACCGCTGGAATTCGCAACACCGCAAGAAAGATACTCGCAGGAACAACCAGAAATAGTATTTCTTTAAAAGACGAGGCAAAGGTAAACTTAAAACTTTGCATGTCTTGTTTTGCTGCCTGTTTGGAAAGCTGTGGAAAAGAAGCCTTTGCGATAGATAGTCCAAAAAGTCCGATTGGAAGAGCGGCAAGTGCATTACCAAACTTAAAGTAAGTTAATCCTCCCACAACAAGCGACGCCAAAAAAAGATCGGTAAAATTTTTGAGCTGGAAAAACGAAAGTTCAAAAATGCGAGGAAGTGCGAGTTTTCCAATAGCCCGAACACCTGGGTTTGAAATATCCAAAGACCAGATAGGTCTGAACCCAAGTTTTAGTGCAAGAGGTAGTTGCACTAAAAGATGTAGGGCACTCCCTGCAACCGCTCCCCAAATTGGTGCATAAAGACCGAGAGTCGGTGCAAAAAGAATCGTTGAGATGATTATGGAAAGGTTATAAAAAAGCGGCGCTGAAGCCGGAGCTAAAAATCTCTGATTGGATTCAAGAGTCCCGGTAAGCAAATAGCTTGCAACGAAAAATAGTTGTCCAAAGATTAAAATCCTTGCAAAGGCAACAGTTTGTTCAATTTTTTCAGGACTAAATCCTTGGGCAACTAGAGTATAGATAGGATTTGCAAAACTAAAAATCAAAACTGCAAGAACTAAAAAGAACAAAAACAAAAGATTAAGTGTTATACCTGCTACTCGCCAAGCTTCCTTTTCTTTACCACGCCCCAAAAGCGAGCTAAAAACAGGAATGAAAGCAGAAGACATTGCCCCGAGGACTAAAATTTCAAAGATAAGATCCGGGAGTTGAAAAGCGGCAAAAAAGGTATCCAACTCCTCTGGTGGAAAAAAATGAACAAAGGTACGATTACGCAGGAGCCCCAAGAGACGAGAGACAGCAATCATAACCATAATCACTGTTGCGGCCGATAAAATATTGGCTTGTTTGCCGTAGAGAAGACTTGATCCGTTCTTGAAAAATCTGCCTACCATTTGCGCTACCTCTGGGTTATTAGTATAATTGCGCACAATACTCATAACAAGAGGTAAGATGCCGATACTTAAATCAGCAAAAAAAGCACTCAAGCAGGATATTAGAAATCATGCTGCAAATGAGATAGTAAGAAAGGCTCTTCGTGGAGCTGTAAAAACAGTGCAAGAAAAGCCAACCCCGGGAACTCTCAAAAAGGCTTATTCTGCCATCGACCGAGCAGTAAAACAAAATCTTATGCATAAAAACAGGGCTGCACGAATGAAGTCGCAACTGAGCAAACTGTCCTCAAAACCTCACCTCAAGACAAAGTCTCGATCCAAGGCGAAGCCTCGCTTGAAGCGTCAAAAGCCCACCTCTTAAACCCCCTAAAGCACCATGTTTTTCAGCTCTTTCATATGCTATTATGTTTGCAGGCTGTCACGAGACTGGTTTGTTGGTTTTGTTCCAAAGCGGAGCTTCACCTCAAGGAGTTTTGTGACAAGACCTGATGCCTATGGCTGCCCCGAAAAAGAAAAATATCAACTTGCTAGTCCAAGAGGGATTTGAGCATACACCCCTTGGCAAAGCCCTAAACTGGCTCCTCTCGGCTGGAAGGGTCATTGTTGTATTAACTCAGCTTGTTGTAATTGCAGCCTTTTTGTCGAGGTTCTGGCTTGATAGGCAATTAACTGACCTAAACGAAGAAAATACTCTCCGCAAGGTCCAAATAGAAGCTCTTGGGTCTTTTGAATCGAACTTTCGGCAAACCCAAAAAAGACTTGCTGTTTACAAAGAGCTCGATACAGTAAAAACTGACGCAGGAGGAATAGTCAAAGAGGTAGCCTCTCTCTTGCCAGCCGGGGTTTCCTTATCCAGCATCTCCGTCTCTGACGAAAAATTAATCCTAGATGGAATTGCATTGTCCGAACAGGGTCTTGCCGGCTTCATAAAAGCACTGGAGGGCACAGCACAATTCCAGAGCCCCACATTAACCGAAGTCTCCTTGGAAACCACAGGTCAACAAGTGATTAAGTTTTCGATTCGAGCGGTTTTAACCGGCAACGAAGAAAGGAACCAAGATGGCAACAAGAGTTAACCCTCAACGACACCACGCTAGATATAGCCGATATTTTAGACGGCTGGTAGACAAGTATGAACGGAGTCCTCAAGTAAGAACTAGTATTAGCTTACTACTTACCCTTTTTGCGATATCGTTCTTTACTATTTTTGCCCTTCGTCCAACAATAATTACAATCCTTGATCTTTTCGCAAACATCCGCTCCCAAGAAGAAACTTTAGAAAAACTTGACCAAAAAGTTGCAAATTTGAACAAAGCCCAAGAGGTGTGGAGACAAGAGGAAAAAAGAAGGTTGCTACTCGGCCAAGCTCTACCAACTGAAGCAGAACCAGACCATTACTTAAGACAGATTGAGGGACTAACAGCAAGACATGGAATTGCGCTACATTTTTTTAGGATGGATAAGATTTTATTGTTAGGCGAAGAAGAAAAACAAACCACCAAAAAAAGTACTGGCTCTACGACTAATACCAAAAGCTTTAAGGTAGTGTTTTCTGTTTCTGGAGATTATTCTTCTTTGATTTCTCTCCTTGAAGAACTTGAAGAGTTGCGTAGAATCATAAAGATAGAGTCTCTTTCGTTTGGAGCTGGAAACGAAGGCCAGGGAGAATTATTGTTGCTAACAATCGCAGGTGAAGTGTCGTACTATGAAAGTGACAAATAATAGGCTCTAGCCATGCCAAGGAAGAAAAGATCTAATATTACTGTCTTTGCAGTACTCGCCACAGTTACCATTCTGGCGTGGATCGCCTCTGATGTTTATAGAAGATTGACGGCAGCTGACCCACAAGTAATTCCTGTCGCTGTTATTTCTCCTCTAACACCTACCTTGGACGCAGAAACTCTCAGCACAATAGAGAGGAAGGACTTTTTGACTGAGCAGGAAATTTCTCTCTTCGTACCAACGGGAAAAAGTGCACCGAAGGCGACACCTTCGCCAGCTGGCGAACCAGAGGCAACACCCTCCTCATCAGAAGAGAGCGAGTCTGAATCTCTGGGCGAGCAGTAAACAAATATCATGATTAAACAACATAAACTACCAACAATACTCGGAATCCTGCTTCTTATTGTGGGTGTTGCTGCCGGAGTATTTTTGGTACAGCGAGAGCAACTCTTTAAAACCTCGGCATCTCCTGAAGAAACCCCACAGCAAGTGCGGATTACCAACATCTCCGACAACAGTTTTACAGTTTCTTGGGTAACAGACAAGGCAACTGCTGGATTTATCTCATACGGAAAGTCGCAGGTAAAAGAATTGGTTGCACAACAAGCATCCTCGCTTGCAAGTTCCTCTTTTGTTCATCACGTCACGGCAGGCAATCTCGACCCGGAGACAGCCTATCTTTTTGAGATCGGTTCAGGAACTAATACTTTCGATAGCAATGGTCAACCATATAAAATTCAAACTGCTCCCGTTGGCGCCATTCCGCCCCTTCCCGACGTAGTGTTTGGAAAAGTTAACAATTCTTCCGGAACACCAGCTCGGGGGGCAATTGTTTATATAACTGTACCAGGAGTAACACCACTCTCGGTACTAACAGACAGCAAAGGTGGATGGACCGTACCTTTATCAAACGCGCGGAGCAGTAACCTCACCGGTTACGCTTCATACGACAGCAAAAAAACACCGATAGAAATCCTTGTTCAGGCTGGAGGAGGACAACTTGCAACCGCTAAGGTTTTAACAAAAGCCGCCCACCCAGTTCCTGAGATAACACTTTCCGAAAACCATGACTTCACAGATGTTGAACCCTTAGATGGAGACCAACTTCCTACCTCCACATTTGATTTGCCAGAAGATACTCTTGATTCATCATCCTCTTCTTCAAGGTTCTCAGTAGAAGATGATGTCACAGAAACCACAGAGTCCACGTCACAAGTCAAACTGACAACACCGTCTGAAAGTGAATCAATAAATACAAATAAACCCCAGTTTTCTGGGACCGGAACTCCAGGGACACCCTTCACAATTACTGTTGAATCACCAACGACTTACTCTGATGAGGTAGTAGTCGGAACAAGTGGGAGTTGGAAATGGACACCTCCTGAAATACTTGAACCGGGAGACCATACAATAACAATCGCGTGGAAAAACGAATCCGGGCAAACAGTAGAAACCAAAAGAGCTTTTACAGTTCTTGCAGCAGGAGAAAGTGACTTGCCATCTTTTTCGGCTAGCCCTTCGGCTACCGAGGCAACACCTTCGCCAACACCTAGTCCGAAAGCTACACCAAGCCCAACACCATCCCCTTCCCCATCTCCACGAATCAGCATTCCTTCCACAGAATCTGGCGTACCTGTATCAGGAAACTTGACACCAATGTTAGGAAGCATAATAATGGGTCTAGTACTAATTCTGGTTGGAATATTTTTGCCAAGAACAAAGGTATTCTAGTCGTGTATAAAAGCCTGCCTAAATGGATGATAATAAAAACCCTGGGTTAAATCCAGTAGCCCCTCAGCAAGATCCGCCGCAAGGAAATCCGGACCAGCCAAGTGTTGACCAACCGTCAAGTCCGACTCCTCCTCCCTCAGTTGGTATCGATGTTCCTCCGCCACCTCCTCCTGCAGAATCAGGCGGCCAACCTCCGTCTCCAGCATCGCCTCCTCCCTCACCACCTAGTTCTGACTCGCCACCCCCGGAGTCTGCACCAAATGTTGACCCAGCAAGTGTTCCCTCGGATGCACCTGGAGATAGTCCTCCAAACGATTCGGGAGACTCCGGAAATTCCGGGCTACCGCCAGTCATTCCATCTCAGCCTAAAAAGCCAAAGGGTAAAATCATAGCCGCGATCGCTGCTCTTGTGTTACTTGTCGTCTCAATCCCAGCAGGGATCTTCTTAGTCCAGCAAAGCCAAGAACTGCGCGAAAAAGCAGCAGGACCAGACTGGCAATGTACTACCACCGGTGATAAGTACGCCACTGAAACAGATTGTAGGACAGTCTGTCCTTCTGCTGGAGCCTGTTTATTTATTGGAGATACACAACCCCCTGGGTCCTCTAATTGTGAATGCATGAACGGTGCATGGCGCACGCCGCTTGGCGCGAGTCTTGTTTGTGAAAGAGATGGACAGGCGTGTTCCACAGGGACAACCCCACCAGATGGACAAGTAGATGAATGTCCAACCCCAGGGGCATCTTGCGGAACATGTGACGCAATCGACAGCTGTAGTGATGGTTCCGCTTGCTCATCGGGTCATAGATATTGTGAGTCGCAGGCAACTGGTAATGTATGTGGTTCTTGTGTTAAAGAAGTAGATAATTGCTCTACGCAATGTTCGACAGGTGGCACCCCACCTGATGGTATTTCTTCGGAATCAGACGGACAAGGAGGGTGTTGTGATGCTGGCGCTGCTGCGAACAGCAGCCAAGGCTGTCGCACTACAGGAGGATTCAACGAGGTCTGTGATATCTCAAATGGTGCTTGTCAAAGCGGTCTTTCTTGCCGAAGTCTATCTGGATGTGGACAAGACAGTGACTGTGGACCAGGAAACAAGTGTATCAATCAACAATGTCAGGGAACTGGTGGGCCAGCTCCCACTTCAACACCACCTACCCGAAGTGTATCCCCAACGGCTACGATTTCTGGGCCGTCAGGAGGGTTTGTTGGAAACGATCTCATCTATACCGCCATTGCCAGAGGACAAAATCTACAATGGAGCAGAATATATTGGGCTAAAACAACAGATGACATAACAGATGGAAGTGTGTGGACAGAAATTGCAGAAAACCACGTAAACAGAACAGACGGTAAAGTCTGCGAAAGCAAAACACAGTGTACAACAACAGGTATATTTAAACCCACTGCGAATGGCAGTTATTACCTGGCTGCTAGCGCGTCTGATGCCGACGGGGGTCCTTGCAGTGGAAACCCAAGATACGATTCTGCTCCTGGTTGGGCAGATTGTGGTGGGACCAATGACGTCATAACAGTCAACGTTGTCTCAGACCTTGCAACCGCCGCAAACTGCACAGAGCTTCAGGTATTGGATAGCAACGGAGGAGTTGTCCAAGACCTTTCGCAAATTTCTATTGGCGATACCGTAACATTCCAAACATTTTGTTTCTCTACTGACGCAAGTGATGACCTTGATAAAATAAGATTTCGAGTGATCGGACCTTCGAGATCTGCGTCTGATTCCGACAAGGCGGTCACCAGGGCCCCAGAAAAGGAAGACAGTACAGCAGCAGCAATTAGCTATCGTTTCTTTAAAGCCTCCCATGATATGACGATTACTGAATCAGGCGCCTATAAAGTTCAAACGTGGGGACATGCACCCAAGAGAGGTTGGATAGGAAAATGACAATGAAGAAAAAAATCATAACAGGGATCGTCCTTGTTTCAACTCTAGTTTTGGGAACCATAGCTGTTATCACTGCACTAAAGCTACGTGAGGTAGAGACGCCAACTGCGCCGAGCTCTAGGCCAGCAGCAGACACGCTACCAACACCCTTGGAGATTGGCTTCACTGTCGACCCAGACGGATCTCTGTCCGCAGAAGTAAGAGGGCCAACCGAGGCAGAAATTGGACAATCGCGAACCTATACAGCAACAGCCAGCGGATTGGCAATTGAATTCGTACAAATCTTCTGGGCCGAGTCGGATGACGATTTAGCAGACACAAACTCTTGGACGCTAATGGGAGAAAATACTAGTTGTGGCAGTAGTGCTTGTGCCACAACCGGCCAGTTTGAGGCAACAAAAGCAGGGACTTATACTATTGTCGTTAACGCAAAAGATTCGACACCTGGTGCAATATGTAGTGGAAATCCCGCCAATATCCCTGGGTGGGCAGCATGCGGATCAGACGACGAAATAACCCTTGTGGTCTCCGAGACAACAGCAGAGTCTTGTGTTAACAACTTTACCCTGACAAAAACTGCTAGCCCTAAATCTGTTGATCCAGGAGGGGAAGTCACCTATACAATGACTATAGAGAGGACCTCAACCACTCCAAGTTCTGTGACTCTTGCAAGTATCCAGGACCTGATGATTGGTTCCTATGTAAAGGGATCAGTTGTGGGAATTGGTGAACCCAAGATCGTATCTGAAAAGCCTGGCGATCCTAACTTTAGTACCGACTTAGTTTGGGACGAAGACAGAAGCTTCGATCCAGAAGAAAAGATGACATTCAGCATCAAGGCTCACTTGCCAACAAAAGTCAATATCGGAGGCGATAATACCAATAGCTTTTATGTGGTCCAAGCTGACCCTAGGTCTGGATGTTCCGTGCTTGAAGAAGTCAGTATCAATACACCCGATGACGACACGGAAGAAACTGAGACAGAAGAGACTGAGACAACCACTTCGGAAACCGAAAAAGAAACAAGCTCAGACTCTTCGTCCGGGGCAAAAGGAGGAACAACACCTACTGCCTCACCATCCCCTTTACCTGCTGCTCAAGCTGAATTGCCAGAAGCGGGTATTAATATCCCAAGTGTAGTTGGGGCTCTTGGAGGACTACTTCTTCTCTTCCTAGGATTTGCACTTATCCTCTAAAGTCCATTGATCAACAAAGGGGTCCACCAGTCGGGTACGGGAATGCCTGTCCACACGGGATAGTGGATAATAAACGACAAAATTACCAAAACCAAATAACTACTAACGAATATTCTCCCCCTCACTGACCCTTCCTTCCATAGCCTTTCTAATAACCAAGCAAGAAGTAAGATTAAAAAAGGAATCGCCGGTAGATAATGGTAGAAAAACATTATCCTGGGCGAGGCCACCCAAGGAAGAAACATGATTAAATAACCGGCAAGCAAGAAAAGAGTTAGTCTGTCCCTTCTCTTGACAAAGTAGGCAAGCCCGGCAAGAAAAGCTGCTAATCCGCCCCAAAGGATAATTGGGTTCCCCATTAGATAAATATTTGAAACCTTCTCCCCTATATCTTCAGTAAACGCAAAAATCGGTCGCCTGCCCAAAGGCCACTCTAAAGCCTGTGAAGAGTAAGGGTGTGTTGCCTCAAGATTAGTTTGATACCACCAGGTTTGTTGATGCAGTTCTACAAACTGGTTGACAGTATGTCCTTGCAAGAAAAATTGTGTATAGGAAGCAAAATAAACAAAGATGGGAATTACAAAAAAAGACAGAATTCCAAGTACAACCTTTTTAGGTTTTAAGTTGCCTCGAAGTTCCTCCGCAGACCATAGGAGTGTCAATCCTCCTAGCGCAAAAATGCCTGACCATTTTGTGGCAATTGCCAATCCCAAAATAATGCCCGTCTGCCAAATCGGTCGCTTTGAAAGGTAAAAGTAAAAAGCAAGAATAACCCAAGCCGTCAAAAAAATATCATTCATGGTAATGCGAGACATTGTGAGAGAAAGACCACTAAGACCCCAGAGAGATAATGCTACAAGACCAATGAAACGAGATCTCATGACATTTTTCCCAAAAAGGTAAAGCAAAATACCAATTCCTAAGCCTGCCAAAACTCCAGGAAAGCGCCAGAAAAACGGCGTATCCCCAAATATTTTTATTGATCCTGCTTGTATCAACTTCCCAATGGGCGGATGAAGCCACTCATAAGCAAATCCTTCGGGCGCATTATTCCACCACTCATACCCCTTCGGGTCCCCCTCTGCATAAACCTGGGCAGTAAATGCATGGTAGACCTCATCAAAATAGTATGTGTCTGGGAAACCAAGCCTCAAGAGGCGGGAGACAATTATAAAGGTAAGTATTACTATTAAAAGTGTTGAGTGCTTTGAAAAAAGGCTCTTTAGAAATTTCATTTTGTTAGAATCAAAGTATGTTTTCTGTTAAAAGTGTGCTTTCTACCCTGAGGCGAAACAAAGGCATTGTCTTTTTTTCACTAACTATTATTTTTTGGTCAATTGTTTTCTTTCTGATCTGGTCTCGCATGTTAGTCTTAGAAAAGGACGGACTATACGCTGGTTGGGTAAACGTCTGGGGTGATTGGTCTTCGCATATCTCATACACCACTTACCTTGCCACCCAAAACATTTTCCCCCCTCAGTTTCCAATTCTGTCCGGACACGTTCTATCTTACCCTTTTGGAGCCGACTTTGTGTCAGCTGTCTTACTAAGATTGGGAGTATCCCTTGTTCCAGCAATGTTGATACCAAGTTTTCTTCTTTCTCTTGGGGTTGTTGTAACTCTTTTTCGTTTTTACAAACATCTCCTCGTCTTCCCACGAGCCGCAGCGTTAGGAGTGTTCCTTTTTCTCTTTAATGGAGGGCTCGGCTTTCTTTGGTTTTTAAGTGACCTCCACCTTGGCGGATGGGGAATAATATCTCGCCTACCTCGAGAATATACGCACATCGAGCAACCAGCAAATATCGAGTGGCTCAACATCATCACTTCTGAGCTTGTTCCGCAAAGGGGGTTTTTGTTAGGTTTGCCAATTGCCCTTTTAATTCTCACTTTTCTTTGGCAAATATACCGAGGGTCTATAAAAACGCGCCTACTACACATTTTTGTAGCAGGTAGCGCAACAGGGCTTCTTACAATTATTCATATGCACTCATTCCTTGTAGTTTCAAGTGTTGCCTTGTGGACATTTTTTTTAATAACTCTCCGAGAGAAGAGTTTGAAAGTTGCTCTTTGGTATTTCATACCACAGGCAGTATTGGCTGCAACGATCATCCAAGTCTTCTTCCCTCAACTTGGAGCCAGCTTCACCGCTTTTAATCCTGGGTGGCTGGCTGTGCAAACCAGGGAAGGTCAACTTCTATTTGAGAATATGAATGGATTTGCCATTTTGGGTAACAGTATTATTTTTTGGATCAAAAATGCAGGAATTATGCTGTTCCTTCCTGTTGTATACGCAGTCTGGATTTTTCTGATGATGAAGAAAAAGTCTGATAGCCGACATTTATTAATTTGGTCTCTACCCCTTTTTGGGATATTCATAATCGCCAATCTTTGGACATTCCAACCCTACACCTGGGACAACACAAAGTTTCTTACCTATTGGTGGGTTGCAGCGTCTGGCTTTGGAGCACTTTTACTTGATCGGCTTCTGTCGGGAAATTTTGGTTTAAGGTTTGCAAGTATCATTCTTTTCTTTTTTGCAATTTTTGCAGGCGCACTAGACGTTCTTCAGATAACACAATACGACCAACAAAAACTACGTATGCTATCGCAAGAAGACCTAGAACTCGCCGCGTGGGTTAAAAAGCAAACACCAAAGGACAGCATCTTCCTAACAGCAGACAATCACGACAATCCTATTGCAATGCTCACTGGGCGCAGTGTTGTACTTGGTTTTCAAGGATGGCTTTGGACCTTTGGTATCGATACCGGAAAAAGACAAGCACAAGTAGAAAGTATATATGCCGGCCGGGATGCAAACACTTTACTCTCCATCCTCGACGTAAACTATGTAGTTATAGGAAGTAAAGAAAGGATACGCTATTCTGACTTAAATGAGGAGTTTTTTGAAACAGGTTATCCTATGGTGTATCAACTTGGAGAAACCAGGATTTTTACTGTCCCTTAATTTCCCTCGTAAAGTCCCCAGCTGGACACTCCTTGCCCAATAACAAACACTCAACCCACTCTCGGGTTGGCTCCCAATCTCCGTCGGTAGGTACTAATACCCACTGGTTATCATGCTTGGCAGACAACGGAGGATTTATTAACAATCCTAGGCTCTCTACCCCGTCATTTAAAACCTCTGAGCGAATATTTCCACCTTGGGCACTTAATGCTAAATGCACAAAGGATGCAAAACTTGATTCAGGTATATCTGTTTCCACCGACCGTCCCATAATTTCAACAGACCGACTTACTCTTGTAGGTTCTAGAAAAAACCAAGGGGAAAGCATTTTTTCCTTAACCGCCAATATGATCTTTTGTTGCCGCATGCTTCTGGCAAAGTCGGTTCCCTCATCTCCCTCAGCGTTCCTTGAACGAGCAAATTTGAGTGCCCTACTACCATCTAAATGTTGTCTGCCCTCCTCAAAGGAAATTGATTCATATCGACAAAGTACTTCCGAATCACCTTCACAGTCTGCTACCTCGCGTCCAGGAATAGGATAGCGTTCATCTTTAAAACCTCTGTCGACGATTACATCAACGCCTCCCAAAAGATCAATCATCTCTATAAAACCACTGAAAGAAACAACCACAACATAGTGAACCGGCTGGCCAACAATTTCGGAGGTAAAGTCCCGCGCCCATTCCATCCCCACACCATCCGCCCTGTTTCCATAATAATAAGCGCTATTAATTTTAGCGCGCATTTGGGGAATCCAAACATCTCGGGGAATAGAAAGGAGCAGAACCTGGTTGGTTTTGGCATCAATTGAAGCAAAGATAATAGTATCAGTTAAGCCTGATGGTTCATTTTTTGGACCACCAAGGCCTAACACTAGAACATTTGTCCTTCCATTATGGGAACGAAGATCGCTTGCTGTGCTGGTAAAAAAATTCTTGGCTATATTGAATGTTTGGGGGAGATAAGGTAAGATCGGGCGCAAAAAAAGCAAAAGGATTACTAAAAAAACCGTTAGGAAAATAATTGCCTTTTTGTGGATTTTGATATATTGCTTGATCAACAGCATATCTCTACTATGATACAATTTTCGCATGGGGAAAACTCCATCAATTTTATCTGATTTGAACCCAGCACAACAAGAGGCAGTTGCTCACTGGGGAACACCGCTCCTTATTTTGGCTGGAGCAGGCAGTGGTAAAACTAAAGCCTTAACCCATAGAACTGCATGGCTAATCCAAGAAAAAAGTATTGTGCCTGAGAGCATACTTATGCTTACTTTTACAAATAAAGCAGCAGGAGAGATGAAAGAGAGAGTAATAAATCTTCTTGGCAACCCCTCTCACAACTCACAACCTACAACCTATCCTTTCTCTGGCACTTTTCATTCTTTTTGTGTCCGGGTTTTACGACACGATGGATACCTGATTGGAATTGCCCCTGGTTTTGTAATCTACGATAGTCTCGACTCAAAAGATGCCATGAAGGGAGTTTTAGAAAAGTTGGGATTGGCAAAGACGTTGAAACCCCAAGTTGCACTCTCAGTTATATCACAAGCCAAAAATGAATTAATCGATCCCTTAGAGTATGCAAGTCTTGCGCACGGGGACTTCCAGAAAAATATCGCACAGGCCTATATTGGCTATCAAAAACTTCTAAAGGAAAACGATGCGCTTGATTTTGATGATTTGCTAATTAGTGTTGTGCACCTTTTCAAAAAAGAGAAATCTGCTCTAAACAAATATAGAAATCGTTTCCAATATATATTGGTCGACGAGTGGCAAGATACCAATAAAGCACAGTACGAAATAGTTAAATTCCTTACTTCCAGCAGTAGACAATTAACAGTTGTCGGGGATGCTGCGCAAAGCATTTACGGTTGGCGCGGTGCAAACTATAGAAATATAAATTATCTAAAGCGTGACTTCCCAGAAATCGCCACGATCAACCTTGAACAAAATTACCGTTCCACCCAAAATATACTTGACGCGGCCTACGGCGTTATCAATCGAAACAAAAATCACCCTATCCTCAAACTTTGGACAAATAATACTCAAGGGGAAAAAATCAAACTTTATTGTGCCCGATCCGAGTTGGACGAGGCATCCTTCGTAACAGACGAGATACAAAAAATACTTACACCCGAATCATCCTACTCTGATATCGCCGTTCTGTATCGCACCAACGCCCAGTCTCGTGTTCTTGAGGAATCTTTCTTGCACATCGGCATACCCTATATCTTAGTAGGTGGAACACGCTTCTATGAGAGACGGGAGATAAAAGATGTGCTTGCCTACCTAAAACTCCTAGTTAATCCAAAAGATACAGTTTCTTTGAAGCGAGTCAAAAACATAGGGAAGCGGCGGTTTGAAAGGTTTGAAAAGCTAAGCCAAACTCTAAAAATTGCCGATTACACAACTTTAGAGATCTTAGACGAGACAACATCCACAACGGGATATTTAGAACTTTATGATCCAGAAAATGAGGAGGATATTGCTCGGCTTGAAAACGTCAAGGAATTACGCTCTGTTGCAACAGAATTTCCAAACCTTCCTGACTTCCTAGAGCAAGTAGCACTCGTCGAAACCATTCAAAATTCTAAAGGTGCCCCTTTTGCCGCTCGAGACAATGAAGCCGTAACATTAATGACTGCGCATAGCGCTAAGGGTCTTGAATTCTCTTCTGTATTTATAGTCGGGCTTGAGGAAGGACTTTTCCCGCACTCTCGTTCTCTCATGGATGCAGAAGAACTCGAAGAAGAACGCAGACTATCCTATGTAGGAATAACCCGCGCTAAAGAAAGACTTTATTTAAGTTTTGCTCTAAAGCGAATGATTTTCGGACAAAGAGGGGCTAGTACTCCTTCGCGTTTCTTGTCTGAAATACCAGAACATTTGATTGAAAATCGCCCACAAGAGTTATACTCAAACAAAGATTTTTCAGAATTTACCCAAGAAAGCGAGTTTTGACAATGACATCCCGCAGGCTTACTCAATCAGACAAAAGCTCTTTTGATCACCTTGTAGATCATCCAATCCAATCGTGGCAGTGGGGATCCTTCCGCGAAAAAACAGGAATTAAAGTGATCCGTGCTGGAACGTTTGATAACGGCAAGATGACGGAAGGATACCAAATAACAATTCATACCATTCCTTACACAAATTTCAAAATCGGGGCATTTTTTAAAGGCCCAGAACCAACAACTCAGATGCTTACTGCTTTAAAAAACTTTGGAAAAGAGGAGGGATTAATTTTGATCCGAATGGAACCAAACGTTCTGGACTCTTCAGAAGGCAAAAATTTGCTGCGACAGAATGGTGCTGTGTCCGGACGATCCTCTTTTACTAAAGAAACATTTTTAATAGACCTAACAAAAAGCGAGGAAGAACTTTTGAAAAATATGCACTCAAAAACACGATATAACATTAGAGTTGCAGAACGTCATGGTGTTGAGGTTGCAGAAAATAATTCAGACAAAGCTTTTGAGGAACACCTCAAGCTTATGATGGAGACAACAAAACGACAAGGTTTTTATGCACACTCAGAGCGCTACCATCGCTTGATGTGGGAAGTGCTCGCCCCATCCGGGATCGCGCACCTTTTACAAGCTAAATATAAAGAAAAAATTCTGGTTTCTTGGATTGTTTTTGTTTGGGGAAACACACTTTATTATCCGTATGGAGCGTCCTCGGGAGAGGACAGGAACGTCATGGCGGCTTACGGTATGATGTGGGAAGCAATTAAATTTGGAAAACAACTTGGATTATCCAAATTTGATCTTTGGGGCAAAGAAGAAGGAAAGGGGTTCACCAAATTTAAAGAAGGGTTCGGCCCACAACCAGTTGAATTTATAGGGACTTGGGACTTACCAATAAGTCCAATTCTTTATCCTCTTTATAGAATTACAGAAAAGATCTGGTGGATATTTTTAAGAACAAAAGCAAAACTCCTCCCCACAATTTGACTACATGCAAGACCTTCGGCAAACAAAAGAGTATGCCCAATATATGCAAAGTATCGGGTGGTCGGTTGTCAGATGTCAGATATCAGACACCAGGTGTCAGATTTTTGTAAAAAAAATTCCACTATTTGGTACTGTGGCAAAGCTGCAAAGACCCCTCAATACAATTACCGCAAAACAGTTAGATAGTTTTTCCAAAAAACACAAAATCTCTGTCTTATACGTAGAACGTTCGTCGAACGTTCGAAGCACGTTCGAAGGGTTTTCAGAAGCAAAAAGCTCTTTTGTGCCTGCAAAGACTATCCACATTGATTTAACCAAATCTGAAAAAAAATTACTTTCCGAAATGAAGCCGAAAACAAGATACAACGTTGGTCTGTCTCAAAAAAGAAATGTAATAATTAAGGCGTCGCACAATATTAATACGTTTGGGGGATTGTGGGGGAAATCCGCAAGAGGCCGTGGTATGTTTCTCCCGCAAATAAAGGAAATAAGTGCTCTCTGGCGTGCTTTCGGGAACATGGCACACATTCTCTTGGCCTATTCCCCACTACCTACTACTCACTACTCACAACCAGTTGCTGGAGTACTCATGGTACGAACAGCAACATCAGCTTACTATATGTATGCTGCCGCGACTGCTGAGGGCAAAAAACTCTTCGCACCAACCCTTCTTGCCTGGGAAGCAATAAGACTTGCAAAGAAAAGAAAATGCAAAGTCTTTGATTTTGAAGGAATCTATGATGAGCGTTATCCTTCTACTAAAAAGTGGAAAGGGTTTACAAGATTTAAAGAAGGATTTGGAGGAAAAATAGTTACTTATCCCGAAACTCTTGTAAAATATTACAATTGGTTTGTAAAAATTCTGAATATCTAGGATAATTGATAAGAAATGTTTAGGAATAATGCCAGACTTCAAAGTCTAATCGGTCTAACCTCCGGCATAGCAGGAATACTAATACCTCTGGGTGTCATCCTCTCTTTGCCGGCAATGGTCTTTGGGTTAGGTGGCCTGCATTTTAGTATAGGAAAAGACAAATTTGCTAGTTACACTGGGTCTGCAGCAGTCTTAATAGGAGTAGCTATTCGAGTTACTTATTCCTTGTATGGAAAAACGACGGAGGAGATAGATCTAAGTGGTTTGATAATATCGGCAGTTGCATTACTAGTCCTTATTTACATTTTCTACAGACATATCTCCCACAAACGAGCTTAGTTGCCCGTCTCACAAAACAATTTATATTCACAGTCCTTGCGCCAGCAAACTCAAAGGGCAGTCACTGATCAATAATCCAAAGTGTAAACGGCACTTTGCCTTTAGGATTCTCAAAATCAACTAGAACATTCCCCTCATGCCAGTCAGGCAATAACTCCATTCCAATCAACTCCTCTAAACTTTGCTGTTGAATACTCCTGTCAAGCATTACTTTTGCTTCAGAAAAGGTATCTTTGACAGCTTCTCTAATTTCAGGGTCAATTTGCAATTGGCCATTATGTACAACGTCCTCGACTGTAATACCATCGTTGATTTTTTCCATTATCAGGTATTCTATTTTTAGTCTTCGCGAAAAAATTCCACCATAATGATCAGGCACTCTAACATGAGGTGGTAAAAACTCTTCACAAACCCAATGGAGATAGTCCATTCTGTCTAATGCACTCCATAACGATTTCCCGGGTTGGCCTTCCTTTATTACAATAGGATGATCTCCCAGAGTATAGACATCACTGTTCCCCCCGCTTTTGAACCACCGTCTAAATTCTGGGTTGCCGCTTCGGGTTTCAAGTTCATTCTTATACTTGCCAAACTCCCTCCGCAGGTTAGTATCGCCAAACAGGAGTTTTCGGCCACTCGAGGTGAACACAGCAGTGCCGCCCTCAATCCAAAATAGGCGCCATCTCCGCCGGTCGAACCTGTCTTGATATTCACTGCCTGGAAATCCCACTAGCTGCTCTTTCATGCTTAACATTATACTATAAGATATAAAAGGATGGTAACTTTCTATACACAGGAAGTTTCTAATGTATTAAAGGCCTACTTCACAAAACAGCTTGTACTCACAATCTTTGCACCAGAAATTCCCGGAACACGGAAAATCTGAGGTTTCGATTTGCTTTTTTACCTCTAAAATTTCCTTCGCCGCAGCGTTCAACTCTTCTGCTGTTCTTGTTGTAGACACTTTTGTTGCTTTGTCAAAAAAGTAAAGAGAAAGCGTTACCTCTTCAGGGTCTTTTGAAAAAAGAGGATGATTTACTTTGTTTGCAGCCATCGCATAAATGGAAAGCTGCAAGTCTTTTTTTAGATCTTTCTCGCTCGGTAGTTCTTTGTTTGTAAAATCGGTGGTTTTATAGTCGATTATTTCTATTCCATTCTTGGTCTTTTCTACTCTGTCTATCCTCCCTCCAATTTTTAAGCCGGCCTTTAGGGGAAAAGTGAATGGCTGCTCAAGAGCTAAAGGCGGATTCTTTGGATTGTGCAAATCTGTTTTTAAATAGCTTAAAAGATACTCCTCGCCTCTTTTTTTCATCTGCGCTTCATGTTTCTTACTTGTATATCCCTCGCTAATCCAGTTCTGTTTATAAAACTTTAAAAGTTGGCTCTTCCCAACTTTCCTCTGCCTGCCGGCAGACCCGATGCCCTTAATCTGCTCTTCGTTAAAGTCTCTGAGTACTACATGCAGTGTCGTCCCAAAACTTTGTGCTGCAGCAGGTGGAGTCGGAACTTTAAGAATATATTGTAATTTGTAGTGGAGAGGACAAAACTGAAAAGTATTAATCTGTGAATAGGAAAGATAAGTAATTGGTTGTGAGGCAATCGATGTACCCTTCTTCGCCCCTTCGGCTCCGCTCAGGGCTGCACCCGCTCGGACAGCGGAGGGCCGGAAGTCCATAATGCTGAGCTGCTCCACGTCCGCCTCGCTTTCTCGCTTGAGTACTTCTTCCCCGAGAGCTTCTGCCACAAATGGTGATATTTTCTTTTCCCTTTTTCCCTCTCCATAATAATCAGCAGCCGTTAGATAAAGTTTATCCATGGCACGCGTCATCGCAACATATGCCAATCTTCTTTCTTCTTCAAGATGGTAATCCCCTTCTGGCAACACCTCTTTTATTAACTCTTCAGGGATTGGAATCTGTTCACTACGCGCATTTGTTGGAAAACGCTGTGCGACAAGATTAACTACGAAAACTACCGGGAACTCCAAGCCCTTACTAGAGTGAATAGTTAAAATGTTTACGGCATTCTCTTTTGTCCAGTCCACATCGGCAGCCAGAGGTGATTCACCAAGATCCATCGAAAGCTCAATCCAGTCAACCACAGCAAAAACCGATGCATCCTCATGCTCTATCTCATAAGTCTTTAGCTTGTCAAAAAATTTAGTGATGTTTTGAACCCGTTTTTCACCCCTCTCGTTCTTTGGACTAATCAGCCCCTGTAAGATTCCAGACTCCTCCAAAAAGTAATAAATGATTTGCCCAGCTGTCTCCCGAGGTATGAGCTTTAGGTGATGATATACCATCTTCACAAAACTAGTAATCTTCTCCTTTGTTTTGCCTGACACGGAAATATCATCCACTTTTTCCACCGCCTCAAAAAGAGATAGGTTGAATCTTCTCGCATAATTTGCAATTGCTGCAAGATCACGAACATTTAGGCCAAGATGATCCATGGCTAAAACTTTATAAAGACTTGCTGAATCTTCGAAGTTATAGAGAACTTTAAGATAGGCAAATAGCTCTTTTACTTCCTCTTGTCGAAAAAGTTGGCCGGGTCCTAAAAACTGGTAAGGAATACCCTCTCTTGCAAAAGCTCTGACAAAGGGCTCTGAATGATTATTGGCCCGGACTAGAATCGCAAAATCTGAAAATTCTCTTTTGTCAGTTTCCACTGACTGAAGTATTTTCTTCACTACTAAATCTGCCTCATTTTCTACCCTGTCTGCGTGTATAAATTCAGGCATTACACCCTTTTTACCTCCCTGCGAAGTTAATTTTTTACTTATTTTTTCCGTGACCTCCAGTCTATCTGGATTGTTGTTCTGGATAAGCCGATAGGCAGCATCAAGTATACTCTGAGTTGAACGGTAGTTTTGCGTTAGAGAAATAATTTTTGCGCGCTTGTAGGTCTTTCTAAATTGGATCACATTAGATGTTGCGGCTCCGCGCCATCTGTAAATCGCCTGGTCATCATCAGCTACAACAGTTAAATTGCCGCGCTTCCCAACAAGCAAATTTACAAGTGTGTTTTGGGCAATATTAGTATCTTGGAACTCGTCAACAAGAATATATTTAAATTGCTTCTGGTATCGTTTTAAAACATTTTGTCTGTTGCGAAAAAGTTTGAGTGTGTTAGAAATAAGATCTGCAAAATCCACAACAGATTCTTTAACTTTAAGTTCTTCATACTTCCTGTAGGCCTCTGCTAACTCCTTTACTTTGATCGCTTCTTGTTTGCCCTCCAGAGTCTTGACTAAGGAGGGTTTTTTCTTCTTTGCGTATTTCAAATAATCACTGGGAGAAATATCTTCATCTTTAAGACGTGAGAAATGTTGAAGCATACCACCAAGAAATTTTGTTGGGTTTCCAAGCGGTCTGAAATATTGCAAATCAAATTCAAAAAGATGCCCCCGGAGAAAGCGTATGGTTTCAGCCTCCATCATCAAATGGTATCTTGGATCCAGCCCTATATTTAGAGCTTCTGCGCGCAATATCCGGTCGCAGAAAGAGTGAAAGGTTGAAATCCACATTTGGGTATACCCATACGGCATTGCGACATCAACACGCTCTTCCATTTCTCTGGCTGCTTTTTCAGTAAAGGTGAGGGCCAGGATTTCTGAGGGTTGAGCCCCCTCTTTTAGGATTAAGTATTTAATCCGCTCGGTAACAACTCTGGTTTTTCCGGTTCCTGCACCAGCAATAATAAGAAGGGGCCCGGCTCCATGTTTAACTGCCTTCAATTGCTCTTTATTAAGCTGGGTGTCGTTTTTCTTAGCCACAATTTTCGTTAAGAAGTATACTTTGTTTCACCTTGCTCTGGAAGTTCTGCTTCTTCTTTGGCAGGCTCTCCTAAGCTTTGGGTTGAAGTAATCTTTTGACCAAGTTGGGTAAACGAGGAGGCAAGAGAGCTCATTGTGTTATATGCATTATTCAAATGTTTGCCCAAGAGATCAACTATTCCTCCCATTTTATCGTAGTCCTTTTGGACCGCACGGATTGACGACAAGACTTGCCTAGCTTGCTGTTCTATTCTTTTACCTTCAAAACTCATTAAGATAATCCGAAGGTGTGCATAAAGAGTTGTTGGAGAAACAGGATAGACTCTTTGCTCTCTTGCGTATGAGATTACCTCGGATATGTTTACAATTTCGTAATAAACGCTTTCTGAGGGAACATACATTATCGCAAAATCAACAGTCCCTTCCTCAGGAAGGATATATTTTTTAGAAATGGCGTCGATGTGACGTTTAACGTCTCGGGCAAATTCTCGTTTCGCGCGCGCTCGTTCGTCCTTTGTTTCCCCTTTGATCATTTTTTGGAAATTCTCCATTGGGAATTTTGAATCAATTGGTAATAGCCCCGCATCTGTTTTTAAAGCAGCATCTACTTTGTTTCCAGATTTAAATTGATGCTGAAAAGAAACAGCGTGCTTTGGGAATGTTTGCTCAAGAAGATCTTTTAAAACCTCCTCTCCTATATTTCCTCTGAGCTTGGGACTTTTTAAGTATTCTTGGAGGTCTCGCATACTACGAGAGATTTCTGAAAATTGCCCTGCCTCCTTCTGCAAGGAACCAATAACACTTGCTGCGCGATCTAGCCTTTCATTTATATCTCTCGTGTTACGTTGCAGAGTCTCTGTGACATTTTTATTGCTTTGCGATAAGTTGTCCTGATTTGATTTTAACCACTCTACAATCTCTTCATTTACTTTATTTTTCTCCCCAACATCCGAGAGTCTCTTGTTTACCATCCAAACCACAATGGCGAATCCAGCTACCAAAACAGCCAAAATTAAGTAAAGGTCTTGCGACATGATATCCTGTATTGTAACAGATAACATCCTCCGCCGAGCCTGACTCGGCGGCTTCGCCCCTGAGGAATGGATGATATGTCAGGTTCAATTCCTCCACGGATTAAAATCCATGGTATCCTTGAAACTGTCATGCACGAACGTTTCAAAAAGAAAAAAAATTTCTTGCTGACGACCATTTTGGCAATACTTCTTTGGTTGGCATGGGCAATTATCTTCCTTTTTGTTCCACCAGAAATATCCCTCGTGCCAATACTACTTCTTGGAATAACATTTCTAGCTACTCTATTTACAACCTCCCTGGTACTTGCTAACACAAGACGAGGACTCTTAATATCTGTTGGGGTCGCAATATTTATGATTATGAATTATTACGGTATCGGAAACTATCTAAATATCCTTCTTATTGCTGGCATTCTCATCACCGTCGAATACTACCTTTCCAGCCGATAATTCCTGGTTGACACCCAATCTATAAAGCAATACACTTCATTTAAATAAACTACTGCGCATTAAATGCGCAGTATTCTCGCACTTCGTGCTAGACAAGTTTGTTCACTGCTCGCCTTCGGCGAGTTTGAATAAATTATGAGAGTTTCCAAAAACCTAGTTAACCCCCATCTTGAAAAGGAACTTGCAAATACGCTGCACCAAGCTATCGCAGACCTGAAGAATCCAGAAGAAGTTGTGCAATTTTTGAGAGCATTTTTGTCCGATGCAGAGTATATAACGTTGGTTAAAAGAGTAGCTGTTGCGTATTGGCTCGATCAAGGCCGAAGCTATGAGAACATTGGAGAAAATCTCAAGGTGTCTAGTGCAACTATTGCGGCAATGCAGCAATCAATGGGAGCCGATGGTGTCCAAAAAACACTTGGAAAGATAAAAGCAGAAGAATGGGCTAATGCATGGAGCCAAAAGATACAAAAGTTTGTAAAAGGAGCCTAATTTAGCTATAATTAACTCGATGAACGCAAAAACCTCTAC
>NZCP01000013.1 GCA_002686465.1 Candidatus Woesebacteria bacterium
ACAAGGAGGATGACTGGGAAGAAGGCTCATGTTTTGTCTTTGATTGCAACATATATGAAACAGTTCTTGATCTAATGAGGGTTTTGGTGGTGCGAAATCCGGAGGCCACCAGATACTGTTTTGTCCTCGACTCCCTTGATGGCTTGATTATGAAGGACGACCTCAACAAAGGCTTCCAGGATGCCCATAAGGTGGCAGGAGGAGCCCTTCTTGGAGCGAAGTTTATGCAAAAAATGAGTATTGCCCTTGCCAAGCGTGGCCATATGGCGATTTTCATTTCTCAGGTGAGGGCGGATATTAAATTAGACCCTTACAGTAAGGCCCCAATCAGACAAACGACCGCGACAGGAGGGAATGCCTTGCTTCACTTTGCTAATTACATACTTGAATTTGAGCCCAGATTTAAAAAAGACCTAATCCTTGAGAGTCCTACCCAACCCATAGATCAACAAAAAAATAAGATACTCGGGCATATAGTTAAGGCTACAGTGAAGAAGTCCCCCAATGAAAAGACCAATTATGTACTCCAATACCCCATTAAATATGGACGCAAAAATGGCACATCCATCTGGGTGGAGAAAGAAATAATCGACATGCTTTACCTGTGGGGTTATATTAATAAAAAAGGCGCGTGGCTCTCGTGTGAACCAGACTTCTTGGACATTCTCAAGGCCAACAAACTTGAATTGCCTGAAAAAATTCACGGAGAACCTAAACTTAACGCCGAGCTTGAAGCAAATAAAGAATTAACTGATTTTTTAATTAAACATTTCAAGGAAATAATTTGCCAGAACACAACTTAATATGGTTTTTAAAACCCTAGTAGGCTCACAAAAAAGACTTTCCAAGCCCAAGCGTTACCTCATCAATTGGCGAACCAAAAGTCGCAGTAAGATTCAGTTCGAGGTCAAGAAATTCCTCAAGCCATATTGGGCGCACGATGTTGTCTTTGAGGAGTTCCCTGTGGCGGGGACCAAAATGACACTAGACTTCTATAATGCCACCCAAAAGATAGCGGTGGAAGTTCAGGGCGGCCAACACCTTAAATACACACCTTATTTTCATGGAAAATCGAAGTCCAATTTCCTGGGGCAAATCCGCCGGGACAACGACAAGCAAAAATTTTGCGACCTCAACCAAATAAAACTAGTGGAAATCTATACTCAGGACCAATTATCCGAGGGGCTATTTAAAAGTTTCGGGGTGATTTTATAATAAGGTGTATTTATTATCATGGGAGACAACATAGATCCAGAAAATCTTGAAGAATTCTCTATCCCGGAAGGGGTGCTGACTCAATTATTTGAATTTAGCGGAGACGCAGACCATAGCAAGGGCTTCATATTAGCCTTTGTCACACATTCTGGAAAGCCCCTTGTTTATACCAAAACACAAAACCAGATAGTGGAAATGGGCCTCCGAAAAGCTCTAGAAAAGTATCTTATTGGCATCGAAGAGGCCGAGGGGATGCAGCATATGGACAACGAAGATCCCGAAATGGGTCTTGACTAAAAAATCCTTTTGTGATATTATAGTCGTATGGTATTTTCTCATGAGGTTGAGCAGCAGCTACTTGGCGCACTCCTTAACCACCCCAAAAAATATGTAGAAGTTGCCCCTCACCTAGCGGCGTCGGACTTTGTTTCAGATGTCAATGGTGTAATATTCAGCTTCCTTAAGTCTGACTATGATCAGGGCAATTTCATTGATGAAGTAATTCTTTCGGAGAGGATTAAGTTATCTGGCATTTCTTTTGAAGACAATATTAATATCACTGAGTATACAAGGGGCCTTAAGCTAAGGATGAGCTCTCCTGATTCAGTTACCGAAGCCACCAAGGAACTTAAAAAACTATCAGTGCGCCGTGAGCGAGCGGAAACAGGTATTCAACTAACTAAAAAGATGAAGAATCTGGATAGCTCTAAAAGCCTGACTGAAATCATTGATGCCGCCGATGTTATCTATAACACTCATATGGATTTATACGACAATGGAGATAATTTCCCTAAAAATATTTTTTCAGACATGGAGGAGGTTGTAGAATTAAAGGGTAACAACCCCCAATCTGGCTTCGGGCCTCCTGGTCCCCATAAAAGACTCCATGAGCTTTACGGTTCCCTTTTAAGGCCCGGCAACATCACGACCATCGTCGCGCGTACAGGTGTAGGCAAAACCCAATTCGTTATGGATTTTTGCACAAAGGTTTCAATTGCCCACAACCTCCCCATACTCCACCTCGATAATGGAGAGATGAGCAAGGAGGAACTAATGATGCGTCAATGTGCCTCGCTTTCGGGTGTTCCCCTTAACCTTCTTGAGACGGGCCAGTGGAGGGCAGGGGGCGCTGCGGTCGTAAAAAAGGTACGTGCTGTGTGGGAAAAGGTTAAAAACTATCAGTTCTATTATCAAAACGTTGGGGGTATGAATATTGATAGCATGATTCAAATAATTAAATACTTTTACTATGCCCAAGTAAAGCGGGGCAACCCTATGATTTTAAGCTTTGATTATATTAAAACCACCGCTGAAAGTGCTAAAAATAAATCGGAATGGCAGGTGGTAGGAGAAATGGTTGACAAATTTAAAAGGCTAATCCAAAAGGACCTAACCATGGACGGCGAACCCCTTGTATCTATGATAACCAGTGTCCAAAGCAACCGCTCGGGCATTACAACCAATAGGAGCGCCGACAATATAGTAGAGGATGAAAGCATAGTCTCCCTATCCGACAGGATTACTCAGTTCAGCTCCCACCTTTTCGCTTTGCGACAGAAAACCCTCGATGAACTCGCTCAAGAGGACAACTTAGGCACCCATCGTTTAACTTGCTTTAAATACAGGCACCTCGGAGAAAATATACATCGCGCCATCCAGCCCGTCAGGCTCCCCAATGGAGACTTAAAAAGAAATTTTATCAATTTAAACTTCGACAACTTCAATATTACCGAGGTCGGAGACCTTCAAGATGCCGTAGACTCCGAGGTTGATGTAGACTTAATTGAAGAGAATGCTATTGATGGCGATATTAACATATGACCTCGGATAAAATCAAAGATGTTTTACAAAAGCTCGGGTATAAATTAACCGACTTTGGAACCCATTGGCGCACTAATGCGCTATATCGTGGCGGAAAGAATACTACCGCACTCCAAATATATAAAGACTCTGGGGTTTGGGTTGACTATGTACAGCAAGGAGCGTACCTGCCGCTTAAATCCCTAGTCGAAGCGACCCTCCAAACAAATGACGAACGGACCATTAAAGAAATATTAGGGGGATATGACTTCGATTCTCCCAGTGTCCCCGATGAAAAACCTTCGAACAAGATAGAAGTGGAAAAAACTTATCCAGATTCTATTTTAAACCGACTTTTACCTCACTATAAGTTCTACAACGACAAAGGTATTTCGAGTAAGACTCTTTCCTTTTTTAAGGCAGGACTAGCGACAGAGGGGGGCATGTATCAACGTTTTGTCTTTCCTATTTACAACAATCATGGACAAATTCACGGCTTCAGCGGGAGGGACATGATTAAAAACAACCCCAAACGACCCAAATGGAAACATATGGGTAAAAGATCGACCTGGATTTACCCCTTTTACGTTCCCGCTGAAAACGAAACCCATCCGGTTCAGGATGCCGTGTTTTCCACACAGGAGCTCATTTTAGTAGAGAGTATAGGGGATCTCCTAAGCCTTCACGAAAGGGGAATTAAAAACGTTATCCCAGTTTTCGGCACCTCTATTTCCTCTGCATTAACGTGTTTTCTAATGCCCCTCGGTCTTAAAAAAATTATAATTTCCCTCAACAACGATTATAATAAAGAAAAGAACAGAGGAGAAATAGGAGCTTTAAAAATTTATTTAAAACTTCTAAATTATTTTGATAAAGACAAACTCTTTATCCATCTACCAACCCAAAATGATTTTGGAGACATGGGTTCCGAGGATTTTTCAAAGTGGCTAGAGACACTAGGCGATATCTCACTCCCCGAAAAACAGGAAGAGTGGCACAATAAAATATTAAATTTAGTAAAAAGCAACGATATCTCCAAGTCTTTATACAAGAAGAAATATTTTAAATGAAAGACCCTATACCCCTTTCAGCCAGCAAGATAAAGAAAGCTCAAAGCTGCTCCTGGAGCTATTGGGCCACTTATCACCTCAAGGTGCCCGACAAAAGCAATGACGGCGCAAGCCGGGGCTGGGTATGTCATTTAATATTCGAACTATTAGGGAACCCGCGCCACCGAAAACTATACGATGAAGCTATTTTAAAAGATTCCATTTTTAAATGCGAGCCCTTGCGGCGCCTAGTAGGGTATCATGCGCGGCGCCTTAACGTTAATGATAAGGAAAATCTCGAACTAATAAACAACATGACCTTAGCGGGGCTTCATTTCGATTTTTTTGGTGCTCGCAGGGGCAAGCTGGAGGAGGGCATTTCTGAACAGTCCTTTGATATTACTGTGGACGAAGGCGAAAAGCTCTATCGGCTACGTGGGTTTATAGACAAATTATTCTTATATAAAGATAAGAGCTTGGCAGTTATAAGGGACTTTAAAAGCAGCAAATCAATTTTCAAAGGTAAAGATTTATCGGACAACCTCCAAGACCTGCTTTACACTTTAGCTGTGAGGAAGCTATTTCCCCACTTCAAAAAGCGCCAAGTGGAGTTTTTGTTCTTAAAATTTGACCTTAATTCTACCGGTACAGTTAAAATGCCCGAAGTTTCCGAGGAGGAACTTGAGGGGTTAGAGGAGCACCTCTCTCAAATTCAGAGATTCCTGGATGACTTTGACGAATATGATGCCGTAAGTAATTTTGCGGGGGCCCAAAAGTATCCCTCTGACGGGAGTTTTGGGGGGCCTCTTATGTGCGGTAAAGACGGCTACAAGATCTTCAAAGGGAAGCCCCTCCGGGACAAAGAGGGCAATAAGGTGGTCGCCTATATTTGCCCTTACAGAAAGCCTCTGGATTACTATACCCTCAAAGACCGGAAGGGTAAAATCATTCGCTCTGTTTTTTTAGAGGACAAAAATAAAATTACACCAAATATTGAGGCCGGTGAAACCCTCAAGCTTACTAAGTATGAAGGTTGCCCGTATTGGAATAAATCCCATTCAAATATAGACAGTTTCTTTGATTAAAAGTGTACTCTGTTATTGATGACAGAGACCATAGAAAATGTTTGTTATGAATATTCAGACGATGTCCTTTTTTCTAAGGATGTTCATTTTTCTGGCGCCCCAGTTCTAATAATTATTTATCTTCAGTCTCGATACCTGCAAGAACTATCTGGTTTTCTTAAAAACTACGGATACCGATTGGCGGCAAGAAAAAACCAGGGTCGCCATTTTAGTCTTGTTAAATTTGAATTAATTAATTTGAGCTATTACGACCAACGCCTTTCTGAAGAGAAAAGGGATTGGGATCAGGAATTATGATCTATGCAGCATTGGTCTTCATCTCTGCTGTTTCCATCTCCTTAACGGCAGCATATTTTAGCGTAATAGGTCTCGCTATTATGTTTCCCGGCTCGCAGGCGGCTGTAATGTTCATGGGGGCCGTGCTGGAGATAGGTAAGCTTGTCGGGGCTGTGTGGTTGCACCAAAACTGGAGTACATTTGGTCGAATTATAAGGTATTATTTACTGTTTGCTGTCTTAATTTTAATGGGGATTACCAGTATGGGTATCTTTGGCTATCTGAGCAAGGCCCATATCGAACACCAATCTCTAGTGAGTCAGGAGCGCAGCAAGGTCGAAGAGATTAATCAAAAGATTACGCGTCTTACTGACAATATAGCGCGCCAACAACGACAGGTTACTAAAATAGAATCAAAAGGCACTGAAAAAAACGAAAATACTTCTACTATTATTAAAACCCTCCAAAACCGCATAACCCAACTCAACCAAGAGGCGACTTCCAATATAGCCGTGGAAGAGGGGTTAATAAACAAGCTTGATAGTCGTCTGTCAGTTCTTGATGGGGCCAAAAAACTCATAGCCGAAACAGGTGGGTTTGGTAAATCCGGCAAGCTCAAAGATCTGGCTGAAAAACAGAGCGCTGAACGCGCAGAAATCAAAAATTCTCGCAGCGATGCCCTTGATCGCATCAAATTCCATAGAGAGGCCCTGTCCACCCAACTAATAGATATACGGAGTAGAATAGACTCCCTTCAGGCTGAATCCGTACCAGCAGGGAACAACTCTACTTCAGTAGAGAAATTTTATCTTGCTATAGAGGGGTATCACGATGAAATTAGTGCTCTTAATTTAGAAAAGATTCAATATGAAAAACAGATCATGCTAATTGAAGCCGAGGTGGGGCCCATAAAATATATTGCGGCCATGATAGAAGACGTGGGGGGATCTTCCCTTCCTACGGATAAAATGATCCGGATCGTTATTATAATTTTTATTTTTGTATTTGATCCGTTGGCTGTTATTCTTTTGATTGCTGCGACAATAACCTACTCTTCACTTAAAGAGGCAGAACTTCCTCCCGATGTCAGAGAAATAAGAAACAAACTCCTCGAAGAGCTTGAAGAATACCTTGACGAAGGGGGAATACCGGAGCATTTTATAGAAAGAGCCAAGAAATAGCTTGACTTTTGGGCTGAAATTTGGTAAATTCTTTATGTGACGATTCCCTTATTTAAAAGCCACTATTCTATAGGCAAGTCAATCCTTACCCTTAACTCCCCCAAAGAGGGCGCAAATAAAGAGGGCTCGGATTCGGTTTTTGATATCGCCGTAGAGAATAAATTAGATAATATAGTATTAGTGGAGGACACCTTTATGGGCTTTCTCCAGGCCCGCAAGGTGACTGACTCCTTAGGGATTCACTTTATATTTGGTTTACGCTTTGATATGTGTCAAGACGTTAAAGGCCTAGATGACTCCGCTTTAAAAAAATGCAGCCATAAAATAATAATATTCCCTAAAAATTCGGAGGGCTGCACCCTCTTAAATCAAATATATACAGAGTGCAATACGAAATACTCGGGCTGGCTTGACCTGACGGTACTTAAATCCCTCTGGGATGAGAAGATCCTTGTAATGGGCATTCCCTTTTATGATTCCTTCATATTTAAAAATCTTACTACCTTTAACGCTTGTGTCCCGGACTTCTCCTTCACTTCTCCCACTTTTTTCATAGAAGATAACAATCTTCCTTTTGATTCCCTTGTCCACAAAGGCGTTGTAAATTACTGCAAAGCAAATAAATACAAAACAGAGAAGGCTCAATCTATTTATTATAAAAACAAAGGAGACTTCAAAGCCTACCTTACTTATAAATTAATATGTAGCCGAAATACCTTTTCGGGCCGTGCGGTATCCATCGAGAAACCCAATATGGACCATATGGGGAGTGATGAATTTTGTTGGGAGAGCTATTTAGAAAAACATGAGAGCGTTTAAGTACTCAGACGTTAGCTTAATCCCCAATTTTAGTGACTGCACTACGCGCTCACGTTGCGATACTTCTATGATAGTGGCCGGTCGCAGCTTCAAGCTTCCTGTTATGCCCGCCAATATGAAGGCCGTAGTAAATGAGCATCAGTGTCAGTGGCTGAGCGAAAATGATTATTTATACTCCATGCACCGTTTTGATATTGACATACAAGGCTTTATTGAAAATGCCAATAGAGAAAACTGGAAAACTATATCGATTAGCTTAGGAGTAAAGGAAATAGATAAGCAAATCATTAGAAATATCCGTACTTCGGGTGCGCGGGTAGACATAATTACCATTGACATTGCCCATGGCTACTCCCAACTAATGTGCGAGATGCTTCGCTTTGTCCGTAAAAAATTAGGAGACAACCCATGTATAATTGCCGGAAATGTAGCCACCCCTGATGCAGTGGTGGCGCTTTACTCGTGGGGCGCTAATTACGTTAAGGTGGGCATCGGGCAAGGGGCTCCCTGCACCACTAAAGATAAAACCGGGTTCACCCTCCCCATGTTTACATGTGTAAAGAAATGTTCGGACTGCTATTATTCTCAGGAGGATTTTAATAATTCCGAAAGAATTCCCATCGTTGCCGACGGGGGAATCAGATGCAACGGAGATATAGCCAAGGCCTTGGCGGCTGGGGCAGACCTAGTTATGGCAGGAGGTCTCTTTGCCTGTTGCTCTGACAGTCCCTCCATGACCATTGAAATAGATGGCGTTATCCATAAGGCTTATTATGGCTCTGCTAGTTTTGAAAACAAAAAGACCCAAACCCATGTGGAAGGAACCCTCAAAAACATTCCCTCTTGCGGCCTGAGCCTTGCCAACAAAATGATTGAGATTAAAGAAGACCTACAGAGCGCCATCAGCTACGCAGGGGGAAATAACCTGGGGTGTCTAAAAAAAGTTAGTTATATAGAGGTATGAATAAAAGGCAACTTCAAAAAATTAAAAAAATTATTCATTTTGATGTCTCAAATCCCGAGCACAAAAGATTACTTCGGCGCCTCAAGAAAGAATACATGCAATTACCTGCCGATAAAAAGGTTGATTTAATAAAAGACTTAAAGAAAACATTCGGAGTAGAATGAAAGAAAATTTATTAAGATTTAATAAAAAGCAAAAATACTTAGTCTTTGACTTCGAGACTTGCAGTTTAAATTTGGCATCACCAGACAACAAGCCTTGGCAGTTGGCGTTCATGGCCTACGAGGGGGATAAACTAATAGAGTCTGCCGACTATTACATCCACTGGGATAACCTTAAATTATCGGAAGGAGCGCGCCGAGTAACCGGCTTTTCTGATTCTAAATATAAAAAAAGAGCCCAACCGCCCGAAAAAATCCTTGACCATTTTGAAAAATACTTATATAATAAAAAATACATAAATTTAGGGCATAACATTTTGGGTTTTGACATTTACATTCACAATATCTTTCGCAAGCTACTGGGACGCAAGCCGGATTATTCTTATGTAAATAACTCCATTGATACGTTGTGTTTAGCTAAAGCGATTGCTAAGGATATTAAAATTAATGATGACGATGAACTTATGTCATGGCAATTCAAACTTAATTCTATATACGAGCGAGGCATGCGGTTAAGTTTGGGGGCCTGCTGTAAAACCTATGGGGTAGAACTAGATTCAAACAAGTTGCACGATGCCTTATATGACATTCAACGTAACTATGAAGTATTTAAGCAAATGCTATGGAAAATAGAGATATAAAAAACCACCTCACTAACATCGAGGGAGCCTTACAAACCTATTCTCATGGAATTTCTCACTTGCGGGGGGAGGCTCTTGATATAGCTAATGAGTTTTTAGGCAAACCGCCGGAGTATTGGGAATCCAATGCCAATGAGGCCCATGCCACGTTAGCAAAACTTAATATAATTGAAGAGAGTGGCCGCAGCCTAGAGGCCGAGCTCGGCACCTATTTCCCTGACTGCAATGAGTAAATTCCTTAAACAGTTTAAAAAATATGATGATTGTACCCCTCCTGGCGTTCAACTTCCTCAAATTAAGATTAAACAACAACATTACGATGACCTCTCCATCCCCAATACGACCTCTAATTGCGACTTTCTGGAAAAACTTTGCCTGCGAGGGATTAAACATTTAGGAATTAGTCAGCTTGAAAATAAAAAAGAATATTTTGTGCGAGCCAAGATGGAGCTTGAAATCCTGGCAGAACTGGGCTTTGTTGATTATATTTTACTTAATTGGGATATTCTTGATTTTTGTAATGTTAATTCCATCCCTACTGGTCCTGGTCGCGGTTCAGCTGCGGGCTCACTTGTTTTGTATCTTATTGGGGTTACGAAAATAGATCCCATTAAATACGACTTGTTCTTTGAGAGGTTTGTAAGTAAAAGTCGAGCAAAAAAGATAGAAAAAGATGGAATAACATATCTCGATGGGAGCCTTTTAGCTGATATTGACAACGACATTTCTTATGAGCATCGCCAGGGCGTTATTTCTTATATTGAATCTAAATATCCGGGGCGTACCGCAAAGATATTAACCCTTAACACCTTAAGCAGTAAATTATGCATCAGGGAATGCGGTAAAATTGTGGGTGGCCACAGCGAGACGGACATTAACGCCATCACGGCCCTCATTCCCAAAACCTTCG
>NZCP01000014.1 GCA_002686465.1 Candidatus Woesebacteria bacterium
AGCAAGCAACAATATGCCACTTTACAAGTGGGTTAATAGTCTTGCGCAGAGTATTAGTAGTATAGATGCAGCCCAAACCCTTCGGATTCCTGCTCCCATGTTCAATATGATAAATGGTGGGCTTCACGCTTCTGGCAATCTTGATTTTCAGGAGTTTTTAATTGTTCCTGCTACTTCAAAGCCGTACTCAGAGGCTCTTCGAAGCGGTGCTGAGGTTTACCATATGCTTGAGGAATCTTTATCAAAGCGTGGTGCAATTCACTCAGTTGGAGATGAGGGTGGTTTTGCTCCCAATCTTTTTACTAACGCCGATGCTCTAGCTATTAGTGTTGAGGCTGCAAACACCGGAGGATACCAGATTGGTCAAGACTTTTTCTTGGGGTTGGATGTAGCTGCGAACAACTTGTTTCGAGATGGTTCTTATTCAGTAAAGGATCAATCGGACGCGATGAACAGTGCTAGTTTCGCGTCTTTCTATGAAGGTTTGGCTAAGGAGTACAGATTAACCTATTTAGAAGATCCTCTTGGGGAAGATGATTGGGATGGATGGATTGGGTTAACTGCTAAACTTGGGGGAAAGCTTTTGGTTGCAGGAGATGATCTTTTAGCAACAAACCCAGAAAGAATTAAGCAAGCTATTGAGAAAAAAGCGTGCAATGCGATATTAGTTAAACCCAGCCAAATAGGGACAGTTACCGAAACGCTTCAGGTTATAAAACAGGTAAGAGCGGCTGGCTGGAAGGTAATTGTTTCTCAGCTGTCCCGTGAGACTAATGATTGGTTTATTGCCGATTTTGCAGTAGGAGTTAAAGCAGATTATGTTAAATTTGGCGCACCAGCAAGAGGAGAACGTGTTGCGAAATATAACCGATTATCTTCAATTGAAACCGAGCTTGCGCAACAGACCCAATAAGGACCTCAATAACGCTATAGTCTTGTTATAGGTTTTGACTTTAGCCTTAAAAAGTGATAGGATTCGGTCATGATTGCAGCAGCTGAGCGAGAAAGATTTCCAGAGGTTGGAAATCTGCTTCGGGTCGACCCTTCAGATTTGATGCGAGACAATCCCGCAGCCCTTATTGTGAATAGAGAGTCGTATGAAAGAATGAAGGCACATTTTGCATTTGATAAATTCGATCCTCCCCAAGTAGTTTGGGTAACAACTTATTCCTCAGAGCAGCATAAGGAAGTAAAGAAACTGTTTGTTGTTGACGGCTTGACCAGAACAAAGTATGTAAACGATCATAGGAATCAGGCATTCGAGAGTCCTTCATTTGATTTTAGTTCCATTCCGGTTAGGGATGTCACTGTTTCTGAACTGAAAAACCCACGTATAGTTCCACAAAGCCGCGGATCAAACCAAAAAGCATTATCAATGGAACAATATTTAAGAATTGTTGTTCCTCCAACAATTGTTCATTCTGAAATTGCGCCAGACAGGATTGCTGCACACATTATTAATGCATGGCAAAACATAGTGGGTGGAGATATCTCTGAAAGATTTTCCGGTACGGCTGCACTGACTTTAATCGCGAATGAAACCATTCCAACCGCCACAGACCACCTGTTTCGTAAGTCCTTAGAAAAGCAGCCAGTTTTGATAGTAGGTGAAACAAAAGAAGAGCGTGATAGGGTTCAGAAGGCACTAAGAACGATGGCATCAATCATTCGTGAATCTAAACTAGTGGAGCAACATGTAGCTCGAGCAGCATTTACCCTTGTAGGGTCAGCTTCTGAGGTAATTGGAGGAGAACTTGAAGCAGGACGCCAAATTTATGGAATGTTGCATACGGACAAAGTCGATCGAAAACTAATGAGAGAAAGATTGCAACCTCTGGAGGCAGAAGAAAAACGCAGAGAACTTGGCGAGGTGATGCTAGCTTCTTTTAGAAGATTCTCTCGTGATTATCGACAAGGACAAGTCGTTCTTGAGAGTCTCACACGGGTACTCCATGATTCAGACTTGAATCTTCAGCAAACATTTAATATTTTTAAATCGAGTTCTCCAGGTGAAGAACATGTTAGGTTTAGGGAAGAAATTAACCGGAACAGACTGGAAAAGAAATATCAAGACGAGATGGGACGATCAAACCTGACTGATGTTGAGATATCTCTGATAGACAACATAGGAAGGGAAACACATCCACCAACATTGATCGGTCTTATATCGCATGCTCACGCTATCCGCAGTGCACAAAATGTTTTGAACCAAGCGAAGGGTTGGGAAACTAAGTTGTTCAACGACTCCGATGATTTTCTTAGACGAGGTGCTAATCGAGAGACTGTACGGGAAGCAATAAAGGCCTTGCAGATCAAGCAGGACGACCTCCTCAGTTCTGATTCTGCTACAATCCTTAAAACCCGAACGAGGGCACTACTTGATTTTGTTGGAGAAGTTGACCGAAGGGTTGCAACACAAATTCTTACTCATCAGGTGGGTAGGATAGTGGACCAGGCATATGGAGATGAACTAAGAGAGGGTTATGGGCCGACTATTAGATCGCAAATGATAAATCAAATAATACATGATGGGGATTTTAATGCTACCAATGACAGAGAGGTAAAACAATGGATTCGAAATTTTACGAGTCTTGACAGTGACCTACAAAATGGAGTCTTACGAAATGATATGAAGTTGTCTCTGGCTGTAAGACGACAAGCCGATAGGCAAAAACAACCGGTAGAACAGGTTGTAAGACGAGTATCTTCTGATCAAGGCGTAACTAGACCTTCACAAAACGTGGTGGATTTCACCCAAGATCGGGTGGATCGAACCAGGCAGGAGGCTGGTAATCAACAACTTGTTGAGATTGTATCGCGCCTGGACCAGATCCTAGACGAATTAAAAGAGGTTGATATTAATCCTCACGAAATTAACCCCAGCCATCGGCGAGTTCTTGGCAATCTAGTTAGTGAGATTACCAAATTACTGTATGGCATATCTATTTCGCCCGAAAATTACTCCAAATTACGGCAGGATAATACTAATCTTCATCAACGGATAGTAGAAATGCGACAGGAGTTAATGAGAGACAGATAAAATACCTGGTTTGCCAATATCCCAATTACTATAGAAAGTGATTTTATGCCACATACTCCAGAGAGACCCCAACGTCTAGCTAACTTTGTCCGGGGGGAGGCTGAAAAATTCAGAAGCGGGGAAATAGATAGTTTTCACTCCTCTAAGGAATTAGCGGAAATGTTTGGATACAGCGATTATACAGGAGTCAACTACGTGCTTCGTAAAGCAGGTGTATCTCTACCGGTTTCAGTACAAAGAGAGAGATTGTTAAACCATGTGCAATCTGAAATTGGACTGCTTCAAACTGGTCAAATTGATAGATTGACCTCTATGGCACAACTAGGTATTGAATTTGGGTATGCTGAGAATACCATCCATCGATACTTGAGGGACGCCAATCTCTTGGAGGAAAGAAAGACTGCAAGGTTGGAATCCAAAATCAGAATACCCCCTTCTTATAATCTTGCTTGGATGATTGGAGTTTTGGCATGTGGATGCACGGTTAGAGACAATGGTTTAATGGAGTTAGCAAGCAAAGACAGACCTCTTTTATTGGCTTTTAAATCACGCGGCGAGGACGTTTTTAAAAAAAATGCTACTCGGCAAAACAAAAATTCACTTCCAGGATATCAAACAATGAGGTTTGGTAGTAAGAAAATAGTAGGTTTTCTGGGTGAGTTAGGGAGAGAGGGGTGGACTGAAACTGTAAGGGATAGACATGATTGGATTTTAAAAAACGACAGTTATGTTTGGGGTTTCCTGGAAGGAGTCTTTGAAACGAGAGGTTGGTGCAGCATTAACTCGAGGGTTATCGGATTGACCACAACCTACCAGAATGTTGCAAATTTTTTGGCCGAGCTGCTAGTCAAATCTGGAATTGAGCACCCTGATTTTCAGCATCACGGAGCAATGAGAGAGGGGATTATTGGGGTTAGGTTACAGAGGCTTAATGATTTGCGCCGATTCGCAGAAAATGTCCATTCGGTCGTGCCTGAAAAAGAAGAAAGACTAGAGCAATGTAGACGTCTAGTATCAAGGAGGGGCTATCATGCGATCTATACCGACCAGGAAATTATTGATGACTGGAAGTTTGCAACTGAGTTACTGGGGCGTAGTCTAACCACTACAGAATATAAAAGATTGGATAGAGAAGGGAAGGTACAATGTGGACTTGTGACTCTCTGCAAAAGATTTGGTAGTGGGAGTTTTCCTAAGGCACGAGAAAACCTTAATAGGATTGCTACGGGGGAAGAAGAGGCCGAGTAAAATCGAAAAGGATAACAAACTCCCCTTTAGGTTTTGTTTTTGTGAAGTGATCAATTGACCTAGACACCTTTTCGCGCCGTACCTCTTCATGTATTTTGGTTAACTCGCGAGCTGCAGCTATGTCTATATCACCAAATACTTCTTTAATTAATTGAAGCGTCTTAACAACTCGATATGGGCTCTCGTAGAGAATAATGGTGCCTTGAGATGGTCTCAGCTCCTCTAAAGTCTTTCTTGCCTTACCTTCTTTCTTTGGTAAGAAACCTAAGAAAGTAAATTTATCCGGTGGCAGACCAGAGACAGTTAATGCCACGATTGCAGCAGTGGGTCCTGGTATAGCTTCAACTTGGATACCACTTTGAATAGTCTCACGAACAAGTTTATATCCTGGATCTGAGACGAGCGGTGTCCCAGACTCGGAGACAAGCACAATATCTTTTCCAGCTTTTAAGAGATCTATAGCTTCCGGAATTCTTTTTTCCTCGTTTCCATCAAAGAATGAGATGAGTTTTTTGTTTTGAATATCATAGTGTTTAAGTAAATTTTGTGTCGAACGCGTATCTTCGGCCAAAATAGTGTCCGCTTTGCCTAAAGTACGAATTGCTCGAAATGTAATGTCCTCTAGGTTCCCGATTGGTGTTGAAATAATATATAACTTCGACATTGCTGTTTGCTGTGTGCATATTGTACACTAGATTGAATACGCATGGAGATTCTTCATTTTTTATCCGAATTTGTCCAAAGTTTTGTCTCTAGTCCTTATGCATCCGGGTTTCTATTTTTGGTTGCTTTTATAGAAGCGTCATTTTTTCCAATACCACCGGATACCTTGCTCATACCCCTCTCCATTGCTAATCCCACCAAAGCTCTTTTTTATGCCCTTATTGCCACACTTGCTTCGACCACAGGGGGTATTTTTGGTTATTGGCTAGGACTAAAAGGTGGTAGGCCGGTTCTCAATCGCTTTGTAAATGCGGAAAAAATGAAAGTGGTGAAACATTACTACAATCGATATGATATTTGGGCAATTGGACTTGCAGCATTCACACCGGTTCCATACAAAGTTTTTACAATTTCTGCCGGTGTATTTGGTATTGATTTTAAACGTTTTCTTTTGGCTTCCTTAATAGGACGTGGGGCTCGTTTCTTTTTAGTTGGAACTCTTATTTTTATTTTTGGGACAGCAATTCAAAAATTTTTAGATCAATATCTTGAATTAGTAGTTATCGGATTTACGGTACTCCTAGTTGGTGGATTTTTTGCCTTTAGGTTTTTTGGAAAACGTGCTATGAAAAAATCGACAGAGGTACAAGAAGATGCAAAAATTTCGTCAAAAGGTCAGTAAGTTTTTAAAGAAAATTGGACCTGGATTTATAACCGGTTCTTCTGACGATGACCCAGCTGGAATTGCGATTTATTCGCAAGCTGGTGCACAAGTTGGTCATAAACTTCTTTGGACAGCCCCCTTTGCCTTTCCTTTTATGGTCACAATCCAGGAGATGTGTGCTCGGATTGGAGCTGTTACCGGGCACGGTCTTGTTGGAACGATGCGAAGGCATTATCCAGCTATCTTTCTATGGCTTGTTGCAGGTGCAGTCTTTGTTGCCAACACTATCAATGTTGCCGCAGATCTTGCTGGTATGGCAGCAGCAACACAACTCCTTCTTCCGGTGAATGCCAATCTAATTGCTGGTTTTTATGCCCTTCTAATTATTGCTCTATTTTTCTTTTTTAGCTACACTCGTGTAACAAGTGTTCTTAAATGGTTAACCCTCTCTCTTCTTGCCTATATTGCGACTACGTTCGTTGTCAAACAGGATTGGGAGGCAATAGTATTCCACACCCTTATTCCGCACATCTCCTTTAGTCGAGAATATTTACTTTTAATTACTGCTATTTTAGGAACGACGATCTCTCCTTATCTTTTCTTCTGGCAAGCATCACAGGAGGCACAAGATCGTACTGAACAGGGGTTTGTTGACCATAGAAAGACTGTCCAGGAGGTTACAAAGACAGACCTTAAGATGATACGCACAGATGTTGGCTTGGGAATGTTTTTCTCAAATCTTGTTATGTTCTTCATCATCGCAACCGCAGCCTCTACTCTTTTCCCAGCTGGAATACACACCATTAGGACCGCACAAGACGCAGCTTTAGCTCTGCGTCCTTTGGCTGGAGATACGGCTTTTATACTCTTTGCTTTAGGGTTGATAGGGACTGGATTGTTAGCCATACCTATTCTGGCGGGTTCGGCAGCATATGCTTTCTCAGAACTTTTTGGGGTGGATAGCGGTTTTGGAAAATCCTTTGCCAAAACAAGAATTTTTTATCTCGTTATTCTTTTGTCAACCATAGGTGGATTTGCAATTAATATGTTTGGGATAGACCCATTCAGAGCGCTTTTCCTAACAGGAGTGATTTATGGTTTAATGTCCCCAATTCTTATCTTGGTAATATTGCACATAGCAAACAGCAAATCAATTATGGGCAAGCGTGTTAACGGTATTTGGTCAAACACGCTTGGAGTTGCAATATTTGTTATAATGAGCCTCGCCGTTCTAGGCGTACTTATACTCTAATGCTTAAAGAATGTGTTGTTGGACAGGATGACGAAGTATCTAGCGCTGCTAGAGAACTTGATAGTGTGTTGTCGCGTATAGCTGATCTTAAGAGGGCAATTAAAAAAGATGGTTCTGGAGCACATATTCCATGGCTAGGGTCAGGACGTCAGCTGTTTAGAGGTTTGTAGCAAACTATTTTATAGCCGTCGGGATCTTTTATAGCAAACTCACGATTTCCCCATTTCTGATCAGTGGGTGAGCTCGAAGGAGTTAAGTCTGCCTCCACTAAGTTTTGATGGCACTGGTCTACATCTTTGACTTCTATACACAGAAAGACTCCAGCTCCTTTTGGCTCTTTATTTGAGTCTTGGGTATATTTTACTTTACTCTGATCCGTACACTGGATGCGGAAATGGCCTAGTTGTGCAACGACCAGACTTGGACTTTGTACAGAAATATCGAAATCTAATTTTCGATAAAACTCAGCACTTTTGTTGGGGTCTTTTACAAAGAGCAGGACGGAGTTCAGTTCCCGAAGTTGCTGACGCATTAATTATACCTTCTAATAATTCCTACAACTCTTCCTTGCACAGTTACGTTTTTGGCAAAGATCGGACTCATTGTACGGTTTGCTGGTTCAAGACGAATTCGAGTTGCTTCTTTGAAGTATTTTTTAAGTGTTGCAAGCCCATTATCAAGGAGTGCAACAATTGTGTCGCCGTTGTCGGCATAATCCTGCTGTTCGATGACAACATAGTCGCTATCGTATATCCCATCCTCGATCATTGAATCACCCCGTACTTGTAAGACAAAAACACGCTTGCCGGACGAAACCATTCCAGGAGAAATAGAAAAAGTGGCGTTTGGATCGGTATATGGTTCTATTGGTGTTCCCGCAGCAATAAATCCAAGGATTGGCACTTCTAGTCCTTGGCTAGTTTGTGGTGAGGCCTCATCAGTTAAAGAGATGCCTCTTGAGGCGCCTTCTTTTTTCTCTATCAAACCTTTTCTTTCAAGTGCTTGGAGGTGTTCATGAACAGTTGCTAAAGAGGAAACGCCAAGGGATTTGGCAATTTGTTTCAGAGTAGGAGCAGACCCATTCATATCAATGTACTGTTTGAGGAAATCTAAAATTTGTCTTTGTCTTGTATAAATTACTGGTGGCATATAAACAATATGCCCCAATAAAACCCGTATGTCAATACCCAAAACTTTACCAAAATTAGGAAAATTGCATAGGCATAGTTCCTTTCTAAGTAAAAAATACTCTCGTTTATGGCTTTGTTAATACCATTCCGTGGTAGAATATGGCTTTGGAATGAAATTCCGTTTGCATTCACCGTACAAACCTACTGGAGATCAGCCCCAGGCCATAAAGAAGCTTTCTGGCGGGGTTAAGGATGGTATTGAACATCAAGTACTTCTTGGTGTAACTGGATCCGGGAAAACTTTTACAATTGCAAATGTCATCGAAAAACTTCAAATGCCAACTTTGGTGATATCTCACAACAAGACTTTAGCCGGACAACTCTACCAGGAGTTCCACGAGTTCTTGCCAGAAAATTCAGTCTCGTACTTTGTTTCTTACTATGATTATTTTCAGCCGGAGGCATATCTCCCCCAAACCGATACCTATATCCAAAAGGATGCAGACATAAACAAGGAAATTGACAAGCTGCGCCTGCAAGCAACAACAAATATTTTAACAAGACCAGACGCGGTTGTTATTGCATCGGTTTCGTGTATCTACAACATTGGTTCTCCGAAAGAATATGGGAATTTTGTTTTGGAATTGTCCGTTGGGCAAAAAATAGTTCGGAAGGATATATTAAAACGTTTAGTCGAGCTTCAATATGAGAGGGGCGATTTTGGCTTCTTTAGGGGAACATTTAGAGTTCGTGGAGACAATGTGGACGTCTTTCCGGCATATGAGGATTTTGCGATCAGAATCGAACTTGTTGGAGAAAAAGTTGCCAAGATAAGCCAAATAGACCCGTTGGATGGAAAATTAATAACCAACCACGATAAGTTCATTCTCTATCCTGCAAAACATTACATGACTGATCCGACGAAATACAATGATGTTTTCAAAAAAATAAAATCTGACATGCAAGACCGGGTTAAACAGTTTAAAAAACAAGGGAAAGATCTTGAGGCACACAGAATCGAACAAAAAGTAAAGTACGACCTGGAAATGATTAAGGAAGTTGGTTACGTCAACGGGATTGAAAATTATTCAAGGTATTTTGACGGAAGAAATCCTGGGGATCCACCATATACTCTTCTTGATTATTTCCATGAAGCATACGGGGATGACTTTCTAGTAGTTATCGATGAATCACATATGAGTGTTCCTCAAATAGGTGGGATGTACAACGGAGACAATGCTAGAAAGCAGACCTTGATTGACTTTGGGTTTCGTCTGTCTTCTGCACTTGATAATCGTCCTCTTCGGTTTGACGAATTCTTAAGACGAGTTCCAAAAATTTTGTATAACTCGGCTACCCCTGCCAAATGGGAGATAGGAATGAGTGAGGGTCAAGTTGTAGAACAACTAATTCGACCAACAGGTATTCCTGATCCTGAAGTTGAAATACGACCAACACAGGGTCAGATCGATGATTTAATTTCCGAGATTCAAAAAAGAATTAAAAAGGGCCAAAGGACTCTTGTTACAACTCTTACAAAAAGGACCGCCGAGGACTTGGCCAGTTTCTTAAAAGAGCGCGAGATGAGGGTTAGTTATTTACATTCAGAAGTCCAAACTCTTGATCGCTCAGACATTCTCGATGATTTACGAGCTGGAAAGTATGATGTTTTGGTTGGAATTAATCTTTTGCGTGAAGGATTAGATTTACCAGAGGTTTCTCTTGTTGCTATCTTAGATGCCGACAAAGAGGGGTTTTTAAGATCTGAGACGTCTTTAATTCAAGTAATGGGGAGAGCTGCACGCCATACAGAAGGTAAGGTGATTATGTACGCTGACCAAACAACTGGTTCCATGGAAAGGGCAATCCACGAAATCGACAGGCGCCGAGATATACAACTAAAATACAACAAAGAGAACAATATTACTCCAAAAACAATTGTGAAATCTATCCGAGAGAAAATAATCAAGCGGGAAGAAAAAGAAGATATGCCGCTTTTCTATGGAATTGAAAAAAAGGTTATACAAAACCTAGAGGGAATTGATGCTGATAGTCTTACTCCGTATGATCGTAAAAAACTTGTTGGTAAATTGCAACGTGCAATGTCCGCAGCAGCGGGAGATTTGAATTTTGAACTTGCAGTCCAATTCAGAGACCGCATTCGCGAAGTAGAGAGTATTGTGAAGTAGTATATACTTCGAACGTAAATAACACGTTCTTCGAACGTTCGACGAACGTTCTCTGATTTGGCAATTATCTTCCTCGTATCCCTGTCAAAGACACTCTGTGAGGCCCTGGTTCAAATCTCCACTCGGGAGTTCGATAGGCATATCGTTTGTTTTGTACAATCTTTTTATTTGGTTTTGCAGCATTTGTGACAGCAAGACTTAGTTCTGGCTCCCCATACGACAAACCCCACTCTTTGCAAAAGTCTCGTAGTTGTTGAGTTTCTCCTCGATGAACTTCAGTCATTTGAACGATTATATCGATATTTCGGGCTGATTTACAAGTTTTACTACAAGGGAAAGAATGTTATAATGATTCCGCCCTGGGTAACGAGGGCGGAATTTGCGTGGGAAAATGAAAAACGATGTAATACAGGTGAAAGGCGCCCGAGAGCATAACCTTAAAGATATCGACGTTGAGATTCCTAAAAACAAACTAGTTGTTTTTACAGGAATTTCAGGTAGTGGAAAAAGTTCACTCGCCTTTGACACGATTTATGCAGAGGGTCAAAGACGATATGTAGAGAGTTTGTCTGCCTATGCTAGGCAATTCCTAGGGATTATGAATAAGCCCGATGTTGATACAATCGAAGGGTTATCTCCGGCTATATCTATTGAACAAAAAACAACTTCCCATAATCCACGATCTACAGTTGGAACCGTAACTGAGATTTACGATTACCTGCGACTTCTCTATGCCAGAATTGGACATCCGCACTGTCCTGTTTGTGGAAGAGAAATATCCCAACAGTCTTCTCAACAAATTACGGACCTTATACTTCAATTGGTTAAAGATACCGCAAAGAAACTGAGAGTTGCTAGATTCTTAATTTTGGCCCCGGTAATTCGTGATAGAAAGGGTGAGTTTTCAAGTCTTTTTCAAAACTTACGGGCAAAGGGATTTACAAGAGCAAGAATTGACGGTCGAATATATGATCTTGCCGAAGAGCTTGTTTTAATAAAGACTAATAAACACAATATTGATGTTGTCATCGATAGAATTTCAATCGAGACTAGTCAACTCAAAGGTCAAGTAGCAGAAGATAACTTGCGTTCTCGAATCAATGATTCGGTTGAACAAGCCCTTTCGCTTTCTGATGGGTTGGTTATTGCGTCGCAAGTGAAAGACCCAGGGTTTTCTATTCCCGATTCGCCAGTGAAATTAGAGGACCACCTATTCTCAGAACATTTTTCTTGTCCCGTGGACAATATTAGCCTTCCTGAGATAGAACCCAGAAGCTTTTCATTTAACTCCCCGCACGGTGCATGCCCGGAATGTGTTGGGCTTGGCACGCTAATGAAGGTTGATCCAGAAAAAATCATAAACCCTAGACTAACTCTGGCAGAGGGTGGGGTCTTGCCACTGGCAAATATTTTTGAAAAAGATACGTGGTATTCTCGTCTGCTTGAGGCGGTTGCTAAAGAACTTGATTTTGGTATTCATAAACCCCTGGGAGAACTTAACAATAAGCAACTAAAAGAACTTCTTTTTGGAACTGGCAAGGAAATTTATCAGGTGTACGGAGAAAATAGATTTGGAAAACGCACGTCAATCTTTGAGAAGTTTCCTGGGGTTGTTTCTGAACTTGAGCGTCGCTACTTTCAAACAGAGTCGGAGTTTGTCCGACATGTAATTGGAAAGTATATGGTACAGCAAACTTGTTCTGAGTGCTCCGGCAGTAGACTAAAACCAGAGGCGCTTTCCGTGACAATCGATGGAAAGTCAATTGTTGATTTTACTAAAACGCAAATTTCCGCCGCATTAGAGTTTGCAGAGTGCCTTGGAGGAAATAAAACACCTTTAACACCACGTGAGCAGGAAATTGCAAGATTAATTCTTAGAGAATTATCAAGCAGGCTATCGTTCCTTGTTTCAGTGGGCCTAGATTATTTAACTTTAGATCGTTCAGCCCAAACCCTAGCTGGCGGTGAGGTACAAAGAATCAGGCTCGCATCCCAAATAGGTTCCGGATTAACTGGCGTGCTTTACGTGCTTGACGAGCCAACAATAGGACTCCACCAACGAGACAACAAGAGATTAATTGATACTTTGCAGAAACTACGAGATTTAGGCAATACCGTGGTTGTTGTTGAGCATGACAGAGAAATGATGGAGTCTGCTGATTGGATTCTTGATTTTGGTCCTGGTGCTGGTAAACACGGGGGAGCTATAGTTTCACAAGGAACTTTTTCTTCACTAAAAAATGACAAAAAGTCTCTGACTGGTGTTTACTTGTCAGGCAAAAAGAGCTTATTTGTTGGTGGGGGCAAAAGGAATGTTCAAAGTAAAAATATTTTAACCCTAGGTTCTGCCAGCCAGAATAACCTTAAGGACGTCTCAGTTAAATTCCCACTAGGAAAATTGGTCTGCATTACTGGGGTTTCGGGATCAGGTAAATCCACATTACTTGTCGACACGCTGCATCCGGCGTTAAGGGCAGCGCTTGGCGGGATGTCCGCTCAAAAAGAAGCACAATATAAAAAGCTTGACGGGTTTGAGGAGATTTCTCGGATCTCTTTAATTGACCAATCTCCAATTGGACGGACCCCTCGTTCTAATCCGGTAACTTACACTGGCGTGTTTGGGGATATCCGATCACTTTTTGCTCAAAGTGCGGAAAGCAGGGTTCGAGGATATAAACTAGGAAGATTTTCTTTTAATGTTAAGGGTGGTCGGTGTGAGGCTTGTGAGGGTCAAGGTGTAAATAAAATTGAGATGCAGTTCTTGTCCGATGTTTATGTCACTTGTGAAATATGTGGAGGATCTCGGTACAACAGAGAGACCCTTGAAGTCGAATGGCATGGAAAAAATATTGCAGACGTTTTAAAGATGACAGTTGAGGAAGCAAGGGAGTTTTTTGCGAACATTCCTGCAATTTCTGACAAACTAGACACACTTCTTTCCGTTGGCCTTGATTACATTGAGTTGGGGCAGTCGGCTCCAACCTTATCTGGAGGAGAGGCTCAAAGAATTAAACTTTCGTCCGAGCTTAGAAAAAGATCAGGAAGCTCTACTTTTTACATTCTTGATGAGCCAACAACTGGACTGCATTTTTCTGATCTTGAAAAGCTGATTGGTGTCTTTCGACAGTTAGTTGCCATGGGCAACACTGTAGTTGTAATCGAACACAATTTAGACGTGATCAAAAATGCTGATTGGATTATTGATCTTGGTCCAGAGGGTGGAGACAAAGGGGGAAAGGTTATTGCAAAAGGTACGCCAAGGAATGTTGCCAAAATAAAATCTTCCTACACTGGACAGTTTTTGAAGCAAATCATACAATAAGACTGTGAGACTCGCCCGATATATTTCCCACACGTTTGCGTTCTTCTTAACTTGTTACTTTTTGCTTGTTACGTTTAACTTTCCTGCGCACGCTCAAGAAGAATTTGACGTTTCCTACGATACTACTTATACACTCTCTCCAGACGGAACAGCGGATGTGATCCAAGAGATTACACTCACAAACAGTTTTTCGAAAGTTTACGCCACGTCGTACCGGCTTATCTTGGAAGGGAAAAAACCTGACAATATCAAATCGCTTCAGGACGGAGAGGTGTTGCCAATTGAAGTTATCGAGGAGGAGAAAGGGGTAAAAATTGATATTTCTTTCCCTGATGCGTTAGTCGGAAGGGGGAAATCCCGCACATTTATTGTCTCCTATACACTCCCAAAAGTTGTCATCCAAAATGGCCGTGTTTGGGATGCAACTATTCCTAAGCTTGCATCACCAGAAAACATAGATACATACACGCTTACGCTACGTGTCCCCGTAGAATTTGGAAATCCAGCTTACATTTCTCCAGAGCCGATTAGAAAAACTACATCTTCAGATTTCCAAAACTTTGTTTTCCAAAAAAATAATTTAGTTAAAGCAGGCGTTGTTGCAGCATTTGGAGAATTCCAAGTTTTTTCATTCACCCTCAATTATCATCTCCAAAATCCACTCTCAAGTCTTGGTGAGACAGAAATAGCTCTCCCACCAGATACTGCATTTCAAAGAGTGTTTTATGATGACATAACTCCAAGGCCTGAAGATGTCCGACTCGATGGAGATGGTAATTGGCTTGCAGCATACAAACTAAAAGGGGGAGAAAGACTAGATGTTATAGCCCAGGGTAGAGTTCAGGTTTTCGCAGAACCACAAGATCATTATTCTAAAACTCGCTTGCCAACGTTTAGTTCTGATCTTGCAGAAACAAAATACTGGCAAGTGACTGATCCCCAAATAAGAAGTGTTGCTACCTCTTTGGTCGAGCCACGGGCCATATATGACTTTGTTACAAATTATCTCACATATGACTACTCCCGTGTTAGAGAAGGGATTGAACGTCTTGGGGCAAAAGCTGCTTTAGAAAACCCATCCAGTGCAATTTGCATGGAATTTACAGATCTTTTTATCACACTGTCCCGTGCTGCCGGGATTCCTGCGCGAGAGGTAAATGGGTATGCTCATACGGAAAATCCCGAGATTCAACCACTCTCACTAGTTGCCGATGTTTTACATGCCTGGCCTGAGTATTGGGATAATGAATTGGGGGTTTGGAAAGCTGTTGACCCAACATGGGAGAGTACGACAGGAGGTGTTGATTTCTTTGATAAATTTGACCTTGCCCATATAACCTTTGCTATCCATGGAGAGGATCCGAACCTACCTCTACCTGCAGGATCGTATAAGAGTGGAATAAATCCACAGAAGGATGTTCAAGTCCAATTCGGCAGGCTACCTGATACCCGTATCGCAAAGCCAGAAGTTGATATTGTAATGCCCAAAAGTATATTGCCTTTCCTTGGGTCGCAGGGGGAGGTTAAAATTTATAACCCTGGACCAACAGCACTTTACGATATTCCTGTTAATACTAAAATGTCTGGGCTCAAGGTTTCAGACAGTAATGTAGAAAACATAGACTTCTTGGCACCATTTGACCAACGCACGTTTACTTTCCGACTGACAAGCTCCCTATTTGCAATCAATAACGAGCAAAAGATGGAAGTTTTAGTAGGAAATGACATTTTCGAGTATAATGTGCCTGTTCAGGAAAGACGAATTACGCTTGCTGCGACAATATTTGGGTTCCTACTTTTAGTTATTATGCTAAGTATAGGTATTTGGGTTCTGTACGGCAGTAAAAGGCGAATTAAAGCTTTTCTCGGGCGCAATACGGATCAAACAGTAGTATAGTGCTAACCCTCTTACAGCAAACACGATCCTTGCCCAAAGGTCCCGGAGTTTATATTTTTAAATCTTCAGCCGGAAAGGTTCTCTATGTTGGAAAAAGTACAAATGTTTCCCTGAGGGTTAAATCGCACTTAAAAGCAGAAGGTGACAAGTCGCAGAAGATAGCAAAGTTATCTAGAAATGTAACGGCAATACCGGTCACATTCGAGCTAGAAGCGCTTCTTCTTGAGGCAACATTAATTAAGAGGTATCTTCCTAAATACAATGCTGTCGCAAAGGATGATAAACACCCGCTTTACATTAAGGTAACTCGTGAGGAGTTTTCGAAGGTTACCACGTCTCGTCGGGAAGATGAACAAGGCTCGTTGTATTTTGGACCCTTTCCATCATCGGCAATAGTTAAGCAGGTTTTGCAACAAATAAGAAGGATATTCCCTTTCTGCGGGCAAAAACGTATTGGAAAAAGAAAGTGTTTTTATGCTCACATTGGGCTTTGCCATCCATGTCCTTCAGAAGTAGTAAAAGTAAAGAATAATGCGGAGCGCTTAAAGTTGATTAAAGAATATAAAAGTAACGTCCGTAAAATTCTTATGCTTCTTAGAGGCAAAACTAAGTTATTGATTAAAGGTCTAGAAGGGGATATGTGGGTATATTCCAAGTCGGAGAACTTTGAACAAGCTGCAGAAATTCGTGACCAAATTGAGCGACTTACCTACATTACTGCACCGTATCAAAAAACGCTGGCATATCTTGAAAATCCAAATCTTGTTTCTGATTTAAGGTCTGAGGAGATCAAAAACTTACAGAACATCCTCAGTCCTGAATTACCAGGATTGAAGTATCCAAAGCGTATTGAATGTTTTGATATATCACACATTGCAGGGTCCGGTGCATCCTCATCTATGGTAACTTTTGTAAATGGGGAGCCCGAAAAAAATTTATACAGAAGGTTTCGAATAAGAAGTATAAAAACACGAGACGATTTTGCGATGATGAAGGAAACTTTAACACGCCGCCTAAGACATCTTGATGATTGGGGAGAGCCAAATTTAATTGTTGTGGACGGTGGTAAACCGCAAGTAAGTGCAGCTGTCCAAGTTCTTAGGGAAGCAGAAAACAGCATTCCGATTGTTGGACTTGCAAAACGCTTTGAGGAAATCATAGTTCCACAAAATAGTGGCTATAAAACTATACAGTTGGGTAGACGTAGTCCTGGACTAAAGCTAATACAACGACTTCGCGATGAAGCCCACCGATTTGCACGTAGTTATCATTTCAAACTTCGCCTCACTGAACTCAAAATAGGCGAGAAAACTTGAGCTTTTTACTCTTCCTGGGGGATTTTATGCCAATCGGCTAAAGCAACTCTAAGTCTTTCCCGTTCATCTGATGTAAGACGCCGTATGTGAGTTTCATCCTGCAATGTTTGTTCCGCACCCTGAATTGTTTTAACACCTTCACGGGTGAGTTTATGCAAAATACCAAAAGGGAGGCATGTATGCGCGAGCGCGTCCTCCCCATGATCACGAATGTTATAAGAGTAGGCGGACAGAAGCTGTTTGCCTTTTTTCGACAACCGAGGTGCCGGAACGATCGAGAGATCCAGGTGACGCCCTTTCCGGTAGTTACGGAATAATTCCTCAGGACGTGTACCGTAATCGACATTCTCCATTGCAAGCAGTTCGTTCCTGAACCTTTTTAGTGCCAATGATGCTACAAGCTTTTGGTCATCTGACAATCCTTGATAGCTGTCAATAACCTCCGTGGAAGTCAACGCATTAAACGCACGTACAACAGGTGTGTCTTGAGGTAGACTCTCTACAAGGTCTCTTGCGGTTTGCCCTCGCCATAGATATTCGGATGTTGGTTCGGATTCTGAGTCCATTGGGGAATGGTAACATTTTTTATAAATAGGGTCAATAAAGTTTCTCACCTTCACATAGACTTGACAAGATACTATATTGCTCGCATACTAAATTTAATGAAAGGTTTGCTTCGCTCATTTGTAATACACATTATTGTTCTTTGGGCGATTGCTACCTTTATTGGTGGAATTGATTTTGCAGGAGAGCCAAGAACGTTAGCTCTCGGTGCACTAGTTTTAACATTAGCAGACTCCTTAATTAAGCCGTTTATCAACCTCCTACTTTTACCATTTAATCTAGTTACCATGGGTACATTTCGTTGGGTTTCAAGCGTCTTCACCCTCTACCTTTCAACACTTTTGGTTCCCAAATTTTCAGTGACAGGTTTTAGCTATCCCGGATTTTCGTCAAACCTTTTCATAATTCCACCGATGGAATTATCGCTAATTTGGGCATATGTGGTTCTAGCAATCTTGATTTCTCTGATCGTATCTCTGCTTTTTTGGCTTCTTAAATAGCTCCTGGTGTATAATATTGATTGTTACTCTATCTAATGAATCTTTTTGTATTAGCACAAATTATTCTAGCGGCCCTACTTATTGGCGGAATCCTTTTGCAAAATCGAGGCACGGGGTTAGGTGGTGCATGGGGTGGAGGTGGAGAAGCCTATGGTACACGCCGAGGAGTTGAAAAAATTCTTTTTCGGGCAACGGTGGCTGTGGCAATCCTCTTTTTCCTTGTTTCCCTTGTGTCCCTAATAGCCTAAAATCAATATATGCGATCAATTCGTTATTGGGGTAGGCTTCTTTCTACCTTTTCGCAAAAATTTAGACTCCTTCTACTTTTGAGCGCAGTTGTTGGTGTTTTAGCCTTTCTATTTCTACCAAAGGCCCAAAATTTCTTCGTAGCAATCAGTCGTGGTGAAAACATAGGTTTAGTCGGACGTTTTACTACCGATACTTTACCTCTCGAAATACAGTCTGAGATAAGTATGGGTTTGACTCAAATTGATGAGGAAGGAAACGTTCAGCCTGGTTTAGCAGAATCTTGGCAGCATGACGAAGATGGAAGGATCTGGGTTTTTAAACTCGGGGATCACAAATGGCAAGATGGAACAAAAATTCAAGCATATGATATTAACTATAAATTTTCAGATGTTACAGCTGAAGTTTTGGATGCACAAACAATAAAGTTTGTACTTGAAGACCCGTTTTCGCCATTCCCCGCAGTGACCGCGCGCCCCGTTTTCAAAAGTGGATTTTTAGGTGCAGGAGAATGGAGAGCTACAAAGATATCTTCCACCCCCGATGGGTTTGTTGAAACGATCAAACTTGCATCTATAGACGGGAAACGCAGTAAAGTCTTTAAATTTTACCCAACAGAGGAGGCGGCACGGATTGCATTCAAACTAGGTGAGATAGGTGAACTTCGGGATATGGTAAATCTTAGAGACCTAGCGGCTTGGAAAAATGTCGATATTAAGGAACGTTCCCGCGAAGACAGATATGTAGGAATATTTATTAATAACCAAGATCCAATATTGTCTGGGAAAAATGCCAGACAAGCCCTGGCCTATGCTACCAACAAGGCAAAATTTTCTGAGGAACGCGCAATAAGTCCAATCTCGCCACAATCTTGGGCATTTAACCCACAAGTGAAACCTTATCTCTACAATCCCACCCGTGCAAAGGAGCTACTTGATGAGTTGCCCGATGAACAGCGTAACGGTCTCTCGATAAAACTAGTAACCACACCAACTTTACTTAATATTGCTGACAAAATAAAAGAAGATTGGGATGCGATCGGTCTTACGACACATGTTCAAGTTTCAAATGCACTCCCTGATGACTTTCAAACTTTACTTGCAATTCAGGCAATACCGCCAGATCCGGATCAATATAGTTTTTGGCATTCGACACAAACCAAAACCAATTTAACGAAATACCGTAGTTCAAAAGAAAGCCAAAGGATCGATAAGCTTCTTGAGGATGGACGAGGTATTTTAGACCAGGATGAACGCCAAGAGATTTACCAAGACTTTCAAAGATTTTTAGTCGAGGACTCGCCGGTTATATTTCTTTTCCATCCGGTAACTTATACAATTACAAAAAAGTAATACTCTGTCATTTTTAGGTTCATTTTGGTATAATTCGGTGTATGCAGGTGTGGCGGAATTGGTAGACGCGCAGCGTTCAGGGCGCTGTGGATCATTGATCCATGGGGGTTCGAGTCCCTTCATCTGCACCACACCTACACACAAGCCGGGGTGTTGGAATTGGTAGACAAGCACGCTTGAGGGGCGTGTGGGCGCAAGCTCGTGGGAGTTCGAGTCTCCCCCTCGGCACATACTAAGAAAAAGATTTCGGTGTTCGGAAAAAGAGAATACCTCCAAATACTACCAAAGCAATATCAACGATATGGTCTTCTATATTGAAGTTGCCCTCGCTGAACGAGATCACTAGAAGCGATGCTCCTGTCACAAATACTACGCCACCTGCAATTTTGAGAATTTTCACTAGATTTCACCCCCCTTCCTTAACGTTATATTCATACTGCAGTAACAGCGACTATTATTTCTACTTTAACCTGCACTCATGGTAAAATACAGCATTGGACCCGTAGCTCAGTTGGCTAGAGCGCTCGGTTTACATCCGATAGGTCGCAGGTTCGAGTCCTGCCGGGTCCACTAAACTAGATTTAGTTTATATATTTGGTATAATTTGCATTGAGGCGAGGTAGCCAAGTTGGTCACGGCGGGCGCTTGAAGAGCGTTAGATGTCGGTTCGATTCCGACCTTCGCCACTCAATGCGGGAGTAGCTCAGTGGTAGAGCGTCTCGTTGCCAACGAGAAGGTCGCGGGTTCAATTCCCGTCTCCCGCTCCATCTGAATATGAATAATTTCGATCCCCCTAAGCAAGCAGGAGATTACGATGTTAATGCCTACTGTCCTGTGTGTAACTCCAGGAGTAACTTTTTGTACAAGGCAAACGACGGTCGTGAGTATGGTTATCATAATACGCCCGCTCAGGAGTTGAAAAGCAATAGGGATTTCGGAGGCGAGATAGTATTCCGATTATTAGGATGTGCAACTTGCGGTGTCGCAGGTCTCGCTGAGTTCCACAACAGAGTCCTTTATAGATTTGATCCTCATGCACAAGTTACTATTAATCTCCCCGATGATACTCCTGATGACATAAAAAGAGAGTTTCGTAGTGCAGAAAACTGCTCAGGTATTGAAGAATATAGACCCGGTGCTACAATGCTCAGGTCTACCATCGAGAAAGTATTGATAAAACATGGATACAACGAAAACGATTTGTTTCAAAAACTTGATCAACTTGCTGAGGACAAAATTATTACCAGGACTTTGGCTAAACAAAATCAAGAAATCGTGAGGATTTTAGGCAATGACGTTCTGCATGGTATTTGGAGAGAGGTGTTTCCTGATGAATTTGCAACAGCTTATAAGTATACCCACCGGCTCATAGAAGCTTTTTATGACGACCACAAAAGTGTTTTGGCAGAACTACAAGAAATAGGAAAAGAAATACCTGATGAGGAAAGTCAAGAACCTGAGAGCTCTTAAATTTCGTGCCAGATTTCCTCTAAAGCGGTCTTGGGATCTTTACCTTCAAAAACAACACTATAGATGCTATGAAAGACAACCGGCTTTAATCCAAACTTATTAGACAGATGATATACACTTTCTGTAGTACCCATCCCCTCAACAGTATTTCCATTTCTTGCTTTTTCAATTGTTTCACCTTGTCCTATACCAAGTCCAAAACTAAAATTACGCGACTGGTCACTTGTAGTACTTAAAAAGAGATCACCGATTCCTGCTAATGAATAAAACGTCTCCTGCCTTGCTCCCATTTTATTACCTAAAGAAATCATTTCGTCCAATCCCCTGCAAAAAAGTGCTGCCTGATAGTTTTTCCCCATACCAACTCCTGCAGCGATCCCAGAAGCAATGGCTAAAACATTCTTCAGCGCGCCGGACAATTCAACCCCAACAACATCGTTCGTTTCCTCTACCTTGAAACTCTCTGTTTCCAACAAAGTCTTTGTTTTTGTCAAAGACGACTTATCATGGCTTGCTAATATTACAGCTGTTGGGAGTCCTTCTCCTACCTCTTTTGCAAAAGATGGGCCGCTTAAAACAACATATGAAGAATTGATCCCAAGGTCTGCAAAGATTTGATAAGGAAGTTTGTGTATCTTTTTTTCAATCCCTTTGGAGACCGAAATTAGAATTTTCCCTTTTAGACTTTTTCCTTTGAAGGTTTCCCGTATACCAAAGACAGGAATTGCATTTACTACAACTTCACCGAAGTCTATAACATTATCAAGTGCACTGTTTTTATGCTCCCAGACACGGAACTTGTGTCCATTCTCTTCAAGATGTTTTGCTAGAGCCGTTCCGAAAGCCCCAGATCCTATTATTCCAATTTTCATTGTTTGTGTATTGTATCCAGTGGTCCTTTAGAAAAGCAAGTTGAAAAAGTGGTAGACACAACCTAAATTTAGTATAATTACCCCTCGAGCTAGTCTCGACTAGGTATCGAGTTTAGATAAGCCGGGGTGGCGGAATTGGCAGACGCGCGGGCCTTAAGAGCCTGTGAGGCAATTGTCTTGTGGAGGTTCGAGTCCTCTCCCCGGCACCAAGTCAGACTTAGTAGTTGAGTCAGGCTAAATGCATATGGCCACAGAACGAGAAGTATCAAAAGTCGTAGAACATCTTGGGGAAGAGGTAACCGTTATCTATGTTAGTAACGGACATAGGGTTGAAGAAAAAGGCCACCTTAGTATTGTAGATCCTCAGCAACGCATAAAAATTCAGCACACGCCTCAACCAAGCCTTGGAGTAGAAATTCCCTTTGTTGGTTTTGGAGCAGCAATACAAACAATCGTTAGTGAGAGTGGAGAAGTTATTTTTCGCAACCCACTAATTCGGGATGACTATGATGTTTGGGACATGCAAAAAATAGAGGAGCTGAGAAGAGAAACTTTTCCATCCGCTGAAGAATAACAACCTAATTAAACAAGCCACTTATCCTCACTCCCACTAGCCTTATCCTTTCTTTTCCTAAATAGGGGAGTAGTAATTTTAAACAAAGCCTTTTTGCATCTTTAAGAGTTAGCGCTTCATCTTGTGTTTCCTGTGATGTATGTGTTTCAAACCATGCATAACGTACAACTATAATTAGAGTTTTTCCAGAAAGACCACTTTCTTTAAGTTCTCCAAAAACGCCATGTAGTAGCTCAAAGGCTGCTTTTACAATTGGGCCAGAAGTTTTAATATCGTGCTGAAAGGTGGTTTGTTTTCCAACGGACTTAATCTCGCGCTCTTCTTCAATGATTCGTTCATCTTGTCCACGCGCCATAGCCCACATCTGATTACCGTGAACTCCGAACTGTTCTACTAGTTTTTCCTTCGGTATTTTTCTAAGATCAGAAATCGTCTCAACTTCTATATCTTTGAGTGCTGCAAAGCTTTTTGGTCCTATTCCAGGGATAACAGAAGCTAGTTTAGGGTCAAGAAAGTTCTTTACTTGATTTGGCTTAATAATAGTCAGCCCATCTGGTTTTTGTTCGTCAGATGCAATTTTAGCAATTAGTTTATTTGGGCCAATCCCAATAGAGCAGGTTAGTTTTTCTTTTTCCCATATTTCCTTTTTAATTTTCCTCGCAATTTCTTCTGCCTTTTTATAACTTGTTACTTGTAACTTGCTACCTGTCACTTCCAGATACGCTTCATCAACAGAAACTTGTTGCATCTTTTTCGCATATTTTCCCAAGATTGCCATAATATTCCTAGAAGAAGCAGAGTAACGCCTAAAATCAGGGGGTAAGAAGATTGCATCAGGATTAGCCTTATATGCCCAAGATATAGGCATTGCAGACCCAATTCCATACTTCCTAGCCTCATAATTGGCGGTTGAGACAACACCACGACCCCTCTCTCCTTTTGGGTCTGCGCCAATATCAATAGACTTACCAGCAAATCGAGGATTATCGCGCTCTTCAATTGCTGCAAAAAACGCATCCATGTCGATATGAAGGATTATTCTACCCATACCCTAATAATACCCGAATGTAATCTGTATTACCACTACTGGATTTGGTATAATAAGCTTGCTATATAGCGTGAGACTTGATAGTAATCTAATGAATGAGCAAAGAAAAACAGTAGCTCTAATTATTTGGTTGTGTGAAGGGACAAAGCCAAGACGGGATAAGCGTTGGAAGAATGCTTATTTATATCCAATAGAAGTAATTAACAGCAACCCCAAAATTTTAAAGATTTTTATAGATTTCTTACTGATAGACTTAAAAGTTCCTATTGAAAAACTACACGGGCAAATTCAAATCCACCAAGGTGATGATCAAAATGCGATAGAGGATTTCTGGTCAGAGTCTACAGGTATTCCAAAAAAACAATTTAATAAAACAATAGTGAGGCCAAAGGGTAATAAACCAGGCAAAAATCTTGGTACTTTTAAAGTGAGGTTGTACGATAGGAAACTTTATAAAAGGCTCGAAAATATGCTAAAATTAAGCCTAGCCAAAATTTAACGGGGTGTGGCGCAGTTGGCTAGCGCGCCTCGTTTGGGACGAGGAGGCCCCCAGTTCGAGTCTGGGCACCCCGACACATCGACAGGCTCAGTGCAAGCTAGCGGGATTAGTTGAACGGCTCAACGTCAGCTTTCCAAGCTGAAAAAACGGGTTCGACTCCCGTATCCCGCTCCAACCATCCTATAGTCACTTGACTTTATAGTTAGATTAAAATATAATTTCTCCAATGATTAGTCCAGCAGAACAGGAAGCGGTAACCCGAAGGCAAAATACTGATTTCGACCAGGCATGCGCGAATCGCGACGAGAAGGTTCATAGATATATTGAACCACTCCTTGCCTATTTTAATGCCTTGGAACAAGAAATAGATGGAATGCCAATTGCTAAAAGATTCCGAAGAGACAAAGGGCCAAGTCAACTTGCTGAAGTAGGTCTAGCCAATCCAGCCCTAAGAGGACAAAGTGAAGCAGAAGACAAAAGAGCTCGATTACAGCTTCGGCTCAATAGTATACGAGGAGAAGTAATGCTTTGAGCGGTCGCGTTGAGAATCTGGTCATGGACGTAGAAGCAACAAAACTAGACGGTGAAGATCCCGAATCCACGTCCTCCACTTCTGACTCTTCTTAAAACTCGCATGGTATAGTGAATTACCGTGCAAATAAGCCCAAAGTACCTAAAATACGCACAAATTCTTCTTGTTTTTCTTGTTTTCTTTCTTCCTCCAATAGACACTGATCTTGGGTGGCATATCCGCTATGGGGAACATTTCTTAAATACTGGCCAGTTCTTGAAAGAAAACACACTCACTTTCTTCCTCTCCGACTATGTTTGGCCAAATTCATATACCCTCTATCAAATATTAACTGCGACAATTTACAACCATGCCGATCTTTTTGGCTTAAGTCTGGCATACGCCCTCCTTGTGGCCTCAACTTTTTGGCTTTACCAGCGACTCAACCCAACCCTCCCAATAATTAGTTTTTTCTCCTTTTTACTAATCTCTGGCTTTGGTAGAAATATTTTTCACCTCGGATGGCGATCTCAAGTGTTTACCTTTACAGGGTTGGTTCTGCTGTTTTTCATTCTAAGGCGAATCGAAAAATATCCAAAGGCATATCTTTTTCTCCCAATACTTTTTCTTATCTGGGCAAACTTGCATGGCGGATTTATCCTAGGACTAGTCTTTCTTGGCTTTTCTGTCATCCAGCATGTTGTTAGCAA
>NZCP01000015.1 GCA_002686465.1 Candidatus Woesebacteria bacterium
TAACCCTACCTCTGAACATTTCGTCCCGCAGGATAGGTTTTTTAACGTACGAGGTTTTTAACGTTGGCCAGGGTTTGTTTATGGCCAGTAAAGTTTTGGCCACCAGGCGTAAAGCCAGATTCAATTTCGTATTTGTGGCTGGCGGTCTGGTCGACACGGTCGTGCTACCGTAAGCCGCTTGGGCAAGCTCGTCGAAGCTCGCATTGATTGGCACGTTGGCAATTTTGCCGAGTGGTAGGTACACCGCGTGGGTGTGTGCGCCTTCACCCTCACGCCATTTCCCTGCCAGTCGATCTCTTGCTAGCTGTTGGAAGCCTCTCCGACCGCGGTCGCCACGCACAAGTGCGTTTTGAGCTGCCATCGATTGATTGTAGGCCACAATCGACGTGTCGATTAGTCGAAGGCATAGGAGATCACCGTCTTGGGAGGGATTGAAGCCCTTGGGCAGCATTGGTCGGGTAACAAGTAGGCAATCGCAGCCATCGATTGGTTGATGCAATTCTATGGCAAAATCATAACGAGGCCATTGAATATCACCCCAGCGACTCCCGTGACTTTCCCAACGCGCAAGCCGCTGTTGAGCTGGCGCTGAAAAACGCCATATGTGTCGCCCGTCTTGTGCCCACTTGCGAAGTTCGCCGGGTACGAAGTAGAAAGTTGTCAGGAAACTCATTTGCTTTTCAGTAGCCTGAAAGAACTCAAATATTGAACCCAGTTGTATGACGCTATGTCGAATTTCCTTGCGGTGGCTTAGTAAGTCTAAGCAGGGGGCCTTGTCTATCGCGCCCGGGATATGTTGCCGTGCCCAAAACAAGTTTTCGGCAGTCAGCTCTAGCGCTGTAAGCGCCTGGTCCAGTCTTTCGCCGGGTACTGGTGCATGCAGTGCAGTCTCCTTATTCTTTAAAGAGGATGTGGAATTGTTGAAGAGCTATTTTTGTTTTATTTTTTAATAGTAGAGATTAACATATTAAAGCCTAAATGTCAATTAAATGTTGCCATGGACTTTATTAAGTTGTATACTAATTACTAAAGGGGGGAACCCCATTTTAATTTGTTGAACCCCCTCTCCGCTCTCGAGCTTCGAGGGGTATAGCAGCGCCCTCTCTATAGACTGGCGTTTTTATTTTTTAATAATTATGGAAGACTTAGACAAAAATAATAGTATATCTATTGGCAAACGGGTCGTTATTGAAGGTGGTGGGCAAGATCGGACTATCGAACTGGTAGATGTCGACGACGTTGACCCGGCCAAAGGCAGGATTTCAGCCTTGTCCCCGATTGGTGAGTCCTTGCTAGGTAAGGCTATAGGCCAAACAATATCGGTGGAGCTGCCAGGTGGTCGGCAAATGCTGTACAAGATAAAATCGGTCGAGCCATTAAAAATAGCTGTTTAGATTAAATAAATTAATTTAGCCCGACCGCTTAATGCCACTTAATTTTTAAGTGGTTTTTTATTTACTTTTTTAGTTTAAATCACTACAATATTAAGACTAGGCCGTCTTAGCTTTTTGCGACGGCGCACTTCTAATAGTTATGTCCAAGCCAAAAAAATCCTCTCGCGCAAAAGTACTGCTTATATATGGCGGGGGCGTTCCTGGGTTAACCAAGGAAAAGTTTTCTAGTTTGTTGGTAGACATGCCGGAACTCTCGATCGTGGCAGATATTGAGTCTAAGTTTTTGTTTGCCGAAGCCTCTACAGATATCACCCCCACTATTTGGATTGATTTGGCTAAAGAGATTGGGCTAAACATGAATCGCTATCAGGGGTTTGTGGTTTTACACGGCATCGACAATGCTTTGTATACATCGTCGGCGATTTCTTTTTTGCTGCAGAATTTATCCAAACCAATAATATTTACCGGACCTCAAAATTTTAAAGCAAATCGTCAACCTGGCACTCAAACAGGCGACCAAGCTTTGCGCGCGAACATAGTCAATGCGGTTCAGGCCGCCACTCAACCCTTCGGCCAAGTCGGGTTACTTTATGGTAATAGTTTATGGCAAGCTAATCGAGCCGAGTTGGTGGCTGAAGCTTCGGGGCCTTTTCGAAGCGATGTTGAATTAGGTCGAATCGATTTTAGTTTACGTTTGCCAGAAAATTTTAAAGCTGCCAGCGGTAATCTGCGAACATACCATAAATTAGAATCACGCGTGGAGGTAGTAAACATTTATCCGGGCGTTGATTATTTTCGGTTAGAAAAAAGGCTAAGCGAGTTGGCCGGGGGAGTATTAATAGTAGATAGCCGAGAAAACTTGCCAAGCGAATTAGAAAAAATTATCAAAAAAGTTTCAGGAGCAATTGTCTTGTTTGCGCCGGGCGTAAATTTATCTGTGTCGGCAACCAACGTAAGTGTGGTCAACAATATGACTTTACCAGCCACGGTAACCAAGCTTATGTGGCTTTTGGCTCAAGGGTATAAGCCCAAGCAGATTCCATCTTTAATGGAACGATCGTTGGTTGGGGAGGTAAATGAGGTAATTACATAATATGCGGGTATATTTATTTGCCAATCCTCAAAGCTCTTCATCTTTACGGGAGCAAGTCGAAAAGGCCAGACAAATCTTGGTCCGGGCGGGAGTCGTGGTTCATAGTAATTTAGATAAGACGAACGAGATTGGTTTTGAAGAGCAAGACAACCAGTCAACCATGGATCGGGTCGATGGACTAGTCATCGAAGGGTCTTCGCCTAGCCCCGAGCAAGGGTACCTCATTGCTTTGGCCTTGGCGCATAAAAAACCAACTATTTGTTTACTCGAGCGCGGGAAGTCGATAGATCCCAATTTAAAAGTATTGCTGAAAGGCCGTGAAGCCAGTCAGCTACTCGAAGTAACCTCATACACGCCGCAGTCTCTGGAAAAAACTTTGCAACGGTTTATCGACCGAATCGAGACCGGCGGCGGACGCGAGGTGCCGTCGATTAAATTTACTTTACGGATCACTCCGCGGATCGAAAGGTATTTAAACTGGAAAATAAAGGGGGCCAAGAAGACTAAGGCAGATTGGCTGCGGGAGATGATTGAAAAAGTTATCGACAAAGATGATAAATATACCAAGCGTTAATCTGGTATAATTCTGGTATAATATAAAAGTAAAATAAATAACTAAAATATGAGAAATCCTGAAGACGGGTTGACTATATCAAGAAGAATTCCAGAAGAAGGCGCAGAATCGCCAGGAGATGTTTTGGAATTGAAAGATAGGGAGGCAAAGTTTCCTAAAGAATCGGAACAAGAAGAAGTACCAGAGTGGTCGGAGTTTAAATATACTAAAGAGGAACAGTTTTTGAATGATCAACTTATTAAGATTTTACACAAGCAACAAGCAGAGAAAGCTGCTATGGCCGAGAAGAAGAAGGAAGAAGTTTATGATCTTGAAGCAGTTAGACTTGAAGCAGCTGGGGATGATGAAGAAGTAAATGCCGAAGGAGAAGCTCACGATCTTGAGGCGGCAGGTCCAGATGAGTTGGTGACTACCTTTGATCAGGTGGATGATTTTGAAACTGCCAAAGACGGGAGCGACAATAAAACGTTAGGTATAAAAGGCGAGACGCGTGAAAATGTTAGTCAAGAAGTTCAAATACCACCGATGGCAGAGCGGTACGGTGACCTGGTCGATATTCCAAATTCTGATGATGAACTTGTTGAAGTAAGAAATGAGGCTACAAAAGGTGAACGTGTAAAAGAGGCCTTTAGTAAGCTTGCTGATTGGGCTAAGGAAGCCGCCAAGCCTCTGCTTGAGAAATGGCAAGATGTAAAAGAGGCCAGAGCCGAAAAAAGGTATAACGAAAGCGGCGTTAAATTCTATCGAAAATTAGAAGGGGAAGTCCGGCAAAAGATTGCTTTGAACGAAGAGCGTCAACAGTCGATGGCCACAGCTGAAACGGCCACCGAAACTACGTTGGCCGAATTAATAAATAAAGAAGAAGAATTATTAAGCTACAATCGTGATCATGATTTAAATCTGGATCAAGATGATCCAGCTTTTGTAAGGCTACGTGAAGAAATTGCCAAGCTCAAAGAACTAATGGGCAATTACGAACAGGAAAAGGAAAACTTATCCCAGGAACATAGCCAGTTAGAAACAGCCTTAAACGAGTATACCGAGAATAGACGGGAGTCTATTTCTAATCTGAGTGCTGCCGAACAAGAAAAGATTGATATAGACATGGAGTATTTGGAAGCTATTACTGATCATATTCCAGAAATTCATCTTGAAATTAGGGAGCTAGCGGCAGCCAGGGAAAAAGCTGAGACTGCCATTGAAAAGTTAAAAATAGATTTTCCTATTGATGAGTCTCAGCAGCAAGGTGTGGTGAACGAGGCTACAGAAGGTGTGGTAGCTAGTTGGTGGAATAAAGTTAATGGGGAATTAGCTGAAGTTATTCAAAGACAGGCAGAAATTGCCGAAGTTCAAAATAATATGGTTGATTAAGCAGATACATTGATAGCAAAAATCAAGAAAAATCGGGGCCGCGTTAAGTCTATAGAAGATAAAAAATTAGATCCAGCTGAAGTTAAGGCAGCCGATGAAGAGTTTGAAGCACGTTTGCAAAAAGTTTTGGATCTACAACGTGAAGAAATAGTTGAGCTTGAGGCTGCTGAGCCTGGTGAGGTTGCTGAAGGTGAGGCCCAGGAAGATGAAGATGATGTAACTCAAGAAAATTTAAGACCAGAGTTAGGCGCAGAAAGTACTTACGAGTTTGATCCAGCCGGCTTAAGACGAACTTTCGGGGTAGAGCTTGGAGGTAAATCCTCTGGAGTTGAAAACATTGACGAAGGCGGTGATTACGAAATTGATCTAGATAAGCCGTTACCTAAGTTGGCAGATAAACGAGACAGATCCAAGCCAGAATTAGGATCTCTTCCGGTGGCAGAAGTAGAAGGAGGAGGACGTTATGATAATGTGCAAACATTATTAGAGGATTTTATTAAGGGGTATAACGACTTAGGAGGTACGGCAGGTAAAACTGTAGACGTGAAAGGTTTAATCCCTAATCAATTTAAATCTCATGATAGAGCTAAGGCTTCCGACTTTGCCGGTGAAGTGCTAAAGAGATACAATGCAAAATACCGGCCAAACCGGGCGCCGTCTGAACATCCTGAGTTAACCGTTGATCAAATTAAAGATTGGTTTGAGCCACCTAGTGAAGAGGAAGAAAGACGTAGTGTTATCTTGCCTTTCCCTAAGGGTGGAAGAAGTGGCGGAAGGGGAGGAACTGAGGAAGAAAAAAAGTAAAATAATATGCCCAAGAAATCATCACCAAATATTAAAGCGTTTGAGGAAACTTTTAAAGAATTGCAGGCCGCCAACCAATCCGCGCAGAGCTTACTTAATAACATCAAAAGCAGCACGCGCCGGGCCTTAACTAAAGTTCGCGAAAAACAGGCAGCCGTGGATGCCAAATCTTTTGAGGCTATCGAAGAGATAGACTTAGCGGTTTTACGTTTAATCTATAAAGCCGGTTTAGGCAAACCAAAGTCCCAGAAGTAAAAATTTTTTACTAAACAAAAACACTCCGATGTTTAAATGCAGCGGAGTGTTTTTTATTTTATTTTCTAACGCATTGAGCGCCTAGCGATCGAGTAGATTCCGAAGATAATAAATACGTAGGGCCAAAACGAGGTGTCACCAGGTAGAACTCCTAGGTTACCCATTAGCCAGAAAACACCAAGCAGCAAAAGGAAAACCCCTCCGCCGTAACCACCGTGACCGCACCAGCACATATTGCCTTTGTCCTTTTTTAACATAATGTAAAAAAATTAATTTTAGTAAACGACCTTTGAATATATTATAGCAAATTTAAAATTTATTTACATTATAATAGCAGCTTGACAGTCTTAAGGGCGGGAGTAAACTAATTGTACTTAATACTTTACCTTGATAAATATGAAATATTTTAAAAGTTCGGTAAAAAATACTTTAATTTATACTCTGGCATTTAGTTTGGTACTGGCTACTACTCCAGTTTTGGCTCAAGGTCCGGATCGCGTGGCTGCTACTTTAAGTACCCCAGGAACAGAACGCGGCTTGGTTTTGCCGCCGGCAGCCGACAATTCAAACGTAATCTCGCTCGGCCAGGCAGTTGATCCTCAATCAGGAAAAGTGGTTGAAGGCTTTGCAATTGTTCATCCCAAGAAAGCTAAGGGTAAACCAGACGGCACGCCTGGCAATGGTGGCGGCGGCGGAAAAGGAAACGGCGGTGGCGGTGGCGGTGGCGGTGGAGGCGATGATACCAGCAGCTGTTATGGTTTCTTAGCCAAAGACGCAAAATGGAAAAATGTAGAGGACTGGATTGTAAATCCAGACAACAACGACGGAATTTCTGATGCTTCTGTTCTCAGCATTCTTTCTGGCGGAGTAGACAAATGGGAAGATGCGGCCGATGGTGAAGTTGACGACGGTAATAGCGTAAACATTGTTGGTAGCGGAAGTATTACTGGCGCCACACTAGTAGCCGATGAAGTTTCTCCAGATGGATTAAACGAAGTTTACTTCGGGTCTATCAATGGTGGAGACGCAATTGGTGTAACTATTGTTTGGGGAATATTTAGTGGTAAGCCAGCCAACCGTGTCTTGGTTGAATGGGATCAGATTTATGACGACGAAGCTTTTGACTGGTCCGACGTTGGTGCAGCCAACCTGATGGACCTGGAAAACATTGTCGTTCACGAACTTGGACACACTATGGGTTTGGGAGATTTGTATACTGCTGAATGTGCCGACGAAACCATGTATGGATACGGTACCGAAGGCGAAACCAAGAAGCGCGATCTAAACGCTGGTGACATTGCCGGTATTAGCAAGCTTTACTAAAATTAGATAAATAAAAACACCCTATCAGGTTAAACGGATTAGGGTGTTTTTAATTTTCTGAAATTTCTAGTACCCGAATCCGGTGTATAGCAAGTAAGCTCCGACTACGATTGAGACTACGCTACCGAAAGCGTACATACCACCTTTGGTCATAGACTTAGCCATCTGACGCATACTGTCTGGAAAAAATACGCCGACTATTCCTTTGATCAGGATCAGCCAACCGATAACGGTAATCACGGCCGCGAATTCTGGTTCCCAAACGTTGTGCGTGAGCACTACTAATAGACCGATTAGGGTAGCCATCATGCTGCCCATAAACATGAGGGCATCGCTTTTTAATACCCCGTCGACGATTTTTTCAACCGTCTTCCGGTTCTTAAGAACTACCAAGCCCTTGATCAGGAGCCATGCTCCAAACAGCTTAGCTAATAGTATGGATGTTGCCATAATATATATTATTTATTAATTTTTAACACTTTTTTGTTTTTAGGAAGGAAAAACTATGCCTAAACTATAGCATATATAGCTTAATAAGGGCCTGTTGACAATTTTCGCTACATATGCTATAGTCTATTCACTTAATTAATCAAGTTTTAATCAGCAGTAATATTCGTGTCGTTTTCGACTAGGGTTGAATGTTGAATAGAACGTAACCATAGTCCATGAACGACGGGAATAATTTTGGTCAGCGACAAATGGTCCAGGGAAATTGGACCTGCTCTAGCTGCCAGGCTCAGATTACTGAGCTACCATTCCAGCCGGACGGAACTCGACCAGTCTTCTGCGGTGATTGCCACCGTAAGCAGCGACAGGATCGTCCGCGCCGCTTCTAAAGATATATTAAGTTTTTAGAAAAAACACCCCAGCCATTTGGTCGGGGTGTTTTTGGTTGACTTTATTAGTAAAAATAGCTTAAGATCAATCTTCACACAGTATAGATTGAACCTTTTTAAATTTAACTTGACCCAGAAGAAAGGGGGTCGAATTCGGAATTTTTTTGATTCACTTACCGTTCAAATCATTCCTAAGGAGGAATTATTGTGCCTACCCCAATGTTTGGCTTAAATTTGATTGTGTTCGGAACAAAACTTGAAGGGTACACTCCTCAATTACTTGAGGCGGTCAAAGCTCTGGGATACGACGGTGTCGAGCCTCCGGCATTCAGCAATAACGTTGACGACTATTCGGCCTTTGGAGAACGAGCCAGAGCCGCTGGACTGGAAGTACCTTCAATTGTTGGCATCGCTGGACCAGGCGAAGATATCGGTTCAGCAAACGAGTTTGAAGCAGCGGCTGGACTTGGGCTAATGGTCGATCGGTTACGATATGCCAAGGCAGCCGGCGCGAAAATTGCTTCCGGCCCAACCTTGGGAGTCTGGGGACATCGACCAGAAGGAATTGAGCCAGATGCCTTGGCAGCGTATTTTAGTGCTCGGGTTCCGAGGATTGTCGATGCACTTATTCGACTCGCCGGGCAATGCGGCAAGTATGGTGTGAAGTATTTACTCGAGTACATTACGCGCTGGGAGATGTTCGGGTATAACACCATCGACGAGATTGTCGCGCTTCTTTTGCAAGCCGAAAGCTCACAGCTTGGTGCGCTTATTGATTCGGCTCATCAGACAACTGATGGGCATGGGTGGGATTCTTTTGGGGCAGGGATTGGTCGTTTGGTTGAGGGTGGCCACCCTATTCAGGTACACGCGTCGCCACCACACCGGCGGGATTTGCGCCATTCGTGCGTTGACTGGACCAATTTCTACGGTCCGCTCAAGAGGTCCGGCTTAGTGGAGTGGATTCTGTACGAGGCTTTTAACGCCGCTCCGCCGTTCTTCGAAGGTGCGAGCCTGACCAGTCCGCCGTTCATGGATGTTATGAGTCGTGAAAGGTGCTTTGGCACACATGCAGGAAGAGTGGGCCGCAGCCTAACCCTCTCATTTTGGGATCATTCACATCACTCTAACACGCACAGCCGTTTCAGGGAAGCTTCCGAGCTTTCACTGAGCGGCTGTTTTTTCTTATATTTTTAATATTGACAAAAATACATAAATATGGCACAATGATCCGTTGCTCTTTTACAGTATATTGAGCCATGTTTTCGGATAGGCAAAGCTACCAGCCTTATATTGGTAGCGGAAAAAATCGTTGGACAACTGGGGGTTTCTTTATTTAAATTTTATTGACTAAATTAATAAAATACTTTACTCTAATAAACTGTTTCTTTGAAATTTTAAGCTCTTTAAGGGAAATGTTAGGTCAGCTGCGTCTACTTTCTAATTTCTTGGGATTAGCTCAATTTTCACGGGGAGCTAAGTTATGAGTCCAGCGAAGACGAAGAAGAAGACTGATGCAGTAGGGGTTCCAAAGAAGAAGGCGAGGAAGCGAACGCAATCTCAGGGTGTTCGATTGGTTATTAACGAAGGCAATGAAGCCTTGGATTCCGCGACCATTTCGGTGCGCTGGTTTCTTTCGGCTGAAGTGCGGCGGCAAAACCCGACCCATATTCTGCTTTTCGAGCAGAATGACCGAGAGGCCGAAAAATATAGCGGTACTTTCGCGGGAAACAATGGCCGTAGACACGTGTGTCCGATCACGGATGGCGTTAAGCATTTGCAAATCCAATCATCCAGTGGTCATCGGTTGATGGCTGTGGTGATTGGAGGGTCCTCACGCCTTGAGAGTAATCTGTGGATCGAGCGTCACACGAATATCGACGAGCTTACTGATGACGATAATAATAAGTATTGTCTCAACATCAATTGGGAGCAAGCCAGGCAACGTCTGGTAGGTCTAGTCGTTCTAGCCGACCAAGCTGTCGAGGAGTCAATGAGGCTCTGTGGCATGGCTACAGAGCCAGCACTTGGAGTGCTCATGGTCGACGTGATCGGAGCAAAGAGATACGACCTTGGGGTACTGACGGAACGCCTTGATTGCACGGAAGGTTGTAGAATCAATGTAATCAGAAAAGATTCAGGTCCTGTAGCAAATGCATGCGGGGGTATCCAATATTCCCTAGGAGTGCCAAAGCGTCTACGGGATGAAATCGATTTGCGATTACTTGTTCCGACAGAACACCCGTTGGGTCCGGCAGAGGGATTGATGTCAAACGAATCATTCCTCCTGCATTGCAGTGAAGCAGTTTGGAATGGCTGCATTCTTTCTCAGCTCCATAAACAAGGCCTTAAGCGTCAACAGGATGCCGAGGCTAATGTTACGGGCAGGGAGGTGACCATTATGGTCGAGTCCACTGATCCAATTCAAATCGGTGCGGCTGTGTTGAAAGCCCAGGGTTGTACCGTTGACATTTGGGGAGGTGGGCACAACCAATTGGGAGTGGTCGTCAAATTCGGCGATGTCGAATTGCACAGGGAAAAATACGAGGGATAATAACCCTCATTCAATTTCCAGGCGAGATGAGCGCCGCTTGGAATTACGATCTTTCATGAATCATTTGGAGTCTGAATTGTTTGCTCAACTTTTCAGACTCCTCTTTTTTTACCCAAAAAACCCACAGGGTTCTAACTCCCTTCTGGGGTAATAAAAAAATCTGCTCAACAAAGCAGATTTTTTCAATGGGTCAGACAGGGTGGCGGTTTGGAAAAGGTTGGTTAGGGAGATGAGTGTTTGGGTGAGTGGGCTTGGGTTGACAGGAGGGTGAGAATGTAGTACATTTTCTTTTCGTCACTCGTTCTCCAAAAAAAGAAAGGAATGTTCAATGCAACAAATTGAATTTCGTGTGGAATCTCGGCATGGCCCCTTTACTTTTAAGGCCTTGGTGCATAGTCCTGTTTCTTTGGACCAATTTCACCTTGCCCCACTGGAGTTTTACGCAAGGCATGGTGGTGAAGTTCCATCGTTGCCTCATCATGAATTGGAGATTACGGAGCCTGGAAATGTATTTTTTGAGCAACGTGTATTGCATGTACATCCGTCTCGAAAAAATCAGTATCATCTAATGGTTTGTTATCCTCAACGAATTGCTTCCCATAAGGATGCATTGGGAATTTTTCGAACGTGGTGCCTTGGCACTGTGTTGACTATTGTCGAAGAGATTGACCTCAATACTATTCTTGGGGAATGCGATAATGACCATGCGCTTATGGAGAAAAAGTTATTGCAGAGGTTTGCGATTAAGATTGAAGAGTAGGATTGACCAAGGTTCTGTACTCCGTTTTCATTTGGCTTGCCAATGAAGACGGGGTTTTTTATTCTCCAAACCAAAAACACCTCCTTTCGACTCGTTCCCTTTCGGGAATATCGCTCAAGGTCTTCGACTATAGGGAAAGGAGATGCGTTTGTGGGGTCAGACAGGGTGGCAGTTTTGAAAATGCTTATAAGTGAGATGAATGTTTGGGTGAGGTGTTTAGGGTTGACAGGAGGGTGAGAATATGTTACATTGTATCTTCTGATAGAGTTCTATCAGGGTGTTTGTTTGAAAACTTACTCTTACTTGGGAGGATTTGCCATGACGGATTCAACCGTCAATCAACAGGTCACAGCCCTTCGGGTGCGTGATTCGGACGTGAAGAAGGCAGAGGTACGGGAATGGTTTTTGGACCTTCCTGATGGTGGGGCTAATCTTGGCGTATCTCGTCGATACATCGAGAAAATGGCTTATGATTTGAACTTAGGAGTTGATGAGTTTGAACTCCTTGTCGCCGCGCGAACCAAGCATGATGCTTCGTTTCCGACCATGGTGAAGTTGTTGAACGATGGCAGGACGGCAGGGGAAGTCTTCGGATTTTACGAAGCACGGCTTGAAATCAATGGAAGACTGAACGAGGATGACACAATTTCCATTGCTGCTCTGGCTCGTTTTTCGCAGGCATATCCTGATGCTGACCCATGCGAAAGTTTGTTTGCGGAGCAAGTTTTGAGTGTTAAGGATGTCGTCAGCGCGAAACTTCCTTGGGTGAAGTACGCTGGGTCGGCGCTTGATTGTGCCTGCGAGATTCGCGATGCATATCCTGATGCAGCGACTCTCGAAGGGGCTATGTCAATGTTTGACGTCAGGCAGGCCGTTGAGGATGGCGTTGTCAACGCAGACGAAGAGAGGGAAAAGAATCAGTAGCACTCTCTTGGACAAGGCAAGTCTTTGAAAGGAGGTGCTACATGTCCAGTAAAAATCCTTTTGCGGTTTTAGGCTTTGCTCGAGATGCATTTAAGGGTCTCAAGGATGATGAGGCTGCCACATTAGTACGGTTTCAGTACCGACAGTTGGCAGCAATTTTTCATACAGATGGCAGTAGGCCGAACCAAAAGAGATTCCGGGCAATTCAAGACGCGTGGGAGTTTGTCGATTTCACTTCTCGACCAGAAAGTTTTCGACAATATCGTATTGCATTTGAAAAGACTCGGAAAAATGCCATCGCTGATTTGGAAGCAACTCTTGAGCATTCAGCAAATTTACTCAGGGCTACCGAGGAATCTGCGCTGAGGTTTTGGGAGGCATTTGCTGTTCCTCAAAAGTTGCCCAGTGTGAAGTACGGCTACGTTCATTCTGTATTTGACATACCTGCTTGTCGGGTGATTGTACATAATGAACTGAAGACAGTACTAGTTAGTCAGGCTGCCGATAGGCCATTTTTTCCCGGGGAGACCTCTGATATGCCGGGAAGAAATTTTGACCTTGAGATTGGTCCTGACGGAAGTTTGACCCTTTACCCCATCAAAAAGGTAGTGTTTCATTCTGGCAAGGAGAACGCTCCTGACTTACCTCCAGGGTGGGTTCAGATTAGCAATCAACCTGCCAAGTCTTACTACTGGGGAAGAGATGGTGATGAATCTTACGATTTGTCGGGAGTACATATCATTGGTTCGTATTTGGTTAAGACATTGTCCGAAAATGACGAGCTGCGTCGTAGTCAGAAATTACTCTCGCAAGACGTGGGAGCTGGTGACTTCGAAGCACTCGAGCAGGGTTTTGAGTGGAGTTCATTTAGTGCTTATGTGCGGGCGATGTTGCCACTGATGATTTCTGATGCAACTCTGGTCGGTGTTGTCCGACGAGATGACAAGTCGTTATTTAAGGTAATTGGAAGGCTCGGCAGGGCAATTCATTACACGTGAAAAAAGTTCATTTTGACCCGTTACACTTCTTAGAAAGGAAGGTGTAGCGGGTCATATTTTTTTAACCAAAAACACCTCCATAACCCGCCTTCGCATGAAGCTACGGTAGGGCAAGGGGGAGATGCGTTTGGTGGGTCAGACAGGGTGACGCTTTGGAAAAGGTTGGTTTCTGAGATGGGGAGGTGGAAAATTAAGATGGTGGCTGGATAGCCCCAGGCTTTTTTCTCTCCCCAATAATACTTCCTAGTGGCAAGAAAATGAGTATAGTGAGTGAGAACGTTATGCTTAATATGCCACATATAATAGGATTTGTTTCATAACAATGAATACCCTCCCAGGGTATTATGATGCTACCTATCGCAATAAAGATTAATGAGCTCACGCAAAGGCCAGTTATCCTACCAGGAGCATTTTTTTTAATAGCAACTAAGAGTGTTGCAATAGAAAGCAATATGGTGGTCGTAGCAACTATAATATAGAAAGTTTTTATATTTAGTATCTGGTCAGACAGTGCAGTGGGTAAGTGCACCGTCATTCCAATAAAAATAGAAGGAATCAAAATTGCTGGAATGAATAATTTTTTAGAATTATTTTTATATGCAAGCGAAACTATTGTAAGAGAAAGTAATATAGCTATTACTCCAAATATAATATAAAAAGTACTGATTTTAGATATGCTCAACAGTCCTTCAGTAAGTGCCATATAAAGTACAGATAGCAAAAAAACTGTTTTTACTATTTTTTTAATTCCAAGCGTTTTATTAGTCTGCATAAAAAAATATTTTAGCTTGTTATTTCACTATTCTACCTTAAAAAACCCAAAAGGTTCCAACCACCTTCTACGTCTAACAAAAAAACCGCTTTGACTAGCGGTCTTTTTGATGGGGTCGCATCGTGGAGGAAGTTAGAACTAGAATAGCGTTTAAGTGTTTAAATTCCGAGTTCGTTTGCAAGTCCATCTATAGCCCGCCTATCTTTTGATATGCCTTTTTTGTCTATAGCTTTTGAAGTATTTTTGTTAAATTTTATACCTTTCTCCGAAAGCCAGTGCACCCTATTAAGAAAAGCGTAGACTGTTACTATCTCTTTTTCAGACATGCTTAATTTAAGACCATTCTCCATTGCCTTTGTGTATGTATTTCCATAATTAGTTCCATACCAACTTGCCTTTATTCGACCTACGGCTTCGAAAGGGTCTCCATAAGCCATAGTGTCTAAATCAACTAGCCCTACGAATTTCCCTTTATGTATGATTACATTTTTAGACGACATATCGTCGTAATAGAAAGTTGATTTAACATTATCAAAGTAGGCTTTGTATTTTTTTAAAACATTCTTAACTTGTTTGATGTACGCGTCACCCACGACGCCTGTTTTTTTATCTCGGGCGATTACTTTAGTTGGCTTTAGTATCTCAAGCCATGTATTGTAGAGCGGCCCACGTTCGTTACCTACCCATCCAAATTTTCCGTTTGTCGAGAGCTTCGAAAGTTTTTTTATAATTTTAACGAGTTCCTTAGCAATGTTTTTGAGCTGTTTATCGGATAACTTCGCGATAACCTTTCCAATGTCCTGCCCATCGATTTTCGATAATATCTGGTATGCAAATGGCACGATTTTTTTGTCGTAGTTTGAGTCAATAATCTTTGGTACGGGGATGCCTTTAGAACTAAGAAGGGGAATATAAGTTTCTGAGCCAATCATTTCAGATGGTTCAACATTAAGTCTGACTATCACTTGTTTATTAGGAAGTGATACGGAAAACACTTCATTACATGTGCCTGTAGTCATCCGTTCAATCTTGGCTACCTGATTGAATTCTTTTTTTATAATTTGGGCTACCGCCTTTTTTTCTTGCATGTTTTCATGGTAGCACAATCAAAAAACTCGCCAATTAAGACGGGGTTTTTGGGGTCAGATAGGGTGGCAGTTTGGAAAAACCTTGTTTCTGAGATATTGAATTGGGTAGGTGCGATTGGGTTGAATTTACTCTAGTTTTATGCTATAGTTCGACGACTATGGAAAAAGAAATTTTTAACGGCAAGATTGTCCGCCTCGTCACTGAGGCAAGGGAAGTCAACGGCAAAACAGTCGATTTCGAGAAGGTGTACCTAGCTGGCTCGGTGCACGTACTGCCTGTGACCACAGATGGCAAGCTGCGTTTGGTGCGCGAACGGCGTTGGGACCGCGACAACGAGGTCCGCGACAAGGTTCTAGCTGGCATCGTTGAGGGTGATGAAGACTCAGAGTTGCGCGCCCGCGAAGAGCTAGCTGAAGAGTTGGGGTTGCGTGCTGGCTCATTAGAGTTGTTTTGGAAAGATGAGCAGCGCGGTACGCTCAACGATACTCGTTATTATTTTATTGCTCGTGATTTGGAGGAGGGTGAAGCTAGTCCAGAGGAGACCGAAGATATTGTAGGACATAAAGATATTACACTAGATGAGCTGTACGATATGGCCGTATCAACTAAAACATTTTCCGCAGGTACCGTAGCAGCGATTTCTAGACTTAAAGCTATGGTTGATTCTGGGTCCATGAAGCTCTAGTGGGCTACAAAAAATCCAAAAGGTTCCAACCACCCTCTACGTCTAACAAAAAAACCGCTTTGACTAGCGGTCTTTTTGATGGGGTGGTAGAAGGGAATTGAACCCTCGACCTCCGGAGCCACAACCCGGCGCTCTAACCAACTGAGCTACTACCACCATGCTTCGCAAACTATTAACAATTCACCCTTAACAGTTAACTGTAAATTGTTAATTGTTATTTATCTGCCTTTATTTTACCAAGCTCGGACTCATTTTCAAAATCAATTGCATTAAACAATAAGGAACGCACTCTGTGCGTGCTGTCCA
>NZCP01000016.1 GCA_002686465.1 Candidatus Woesebacteria bacterium
CTCACTCTGAAGAAGAGATAGTATTGTGCGCAGTGTCCTTTTTTGCGACCCTTGATGAATGTGAGAGTCGAGAGAATGGTGGAACTCCAGAGGGAATGACAGAGGATAGTTGGGAACGCATGGTCCGTTCAATTTCTCCACAGAGAAGGGTTCTGATACTGGCACTTTGCAACGAATTGCGAGAAGTTATCGGTCTTAAACCTCTCGTCTGAGAAGCTTGCACTTTTGCAGCTGACTGCTCTATAATGGCACATTATGACAATAGAAGGTGATATAAAACCCAGCTCTGGTCGGTTTACAAATAAGCGGCTTATGAGTCAAAGGGTAGGTGAGATTCTTACATCTGAGGAGAGAAGCGATCTTTGGAGGAAATTAGATGAACGCAGGGTACAACAAGGCCCACTCTGCGATTACTTCCAGACGTTTACAACAGGTAGAGGTCATTTCGTGTAGGTTTTGGATGGTGGGGAACAGACAGTGATGTTGTTCTCAGATGAGTATTAAGACTCTCCACGTTCCGTAATGAGGCGGTTTAGTGCCTCTTTATAGCGAGGTATAATTTCTTCGTAGGTGAAAGCTCCCAGGCGTTTATCTTTTTGCATCAAGTTTACATGAGTCGGTCCGCACCAAAGTCCTAGGTCTGCTCTATCAGTCTCCCCTGGTCCATTTACACGACATCCCATAACTGCAACGTCAATTTGGTGCTCGCGGGCAAATGCGCTAGTTTCTGCCACTCTTTCTGCCAGATCGACAAATGCCTCATTTTCCACTCGTGAGCAAGAGGGGCAAGAGATCAAATTAAAACCCTCGGTTTCTCCGAAGGTTGTTTGCGGAACTTTACCTTCAAAAACGTCTTTTATGATCTGGTAACCGGTAGATATTTCAAGCGTCTTTAGTCTATTCGGAACAGTCAGCGAAACTCTGAGGGTCTCGCCAATACCGGAGGCAAGTAATAGGAAGAATGCTAATCGCGTTTTGGCCTCCCCGAGGATTGGAAGACCTGCCTCTGTTACACCCAAATGCAGAGGAACATCGGGCATGAGGCTTGCAAAACGCCTATTTGCCTCGACTACTTTTTTGGGATCTGAATCTTTTAGAGAAACAACATAGCGATCAAAACCAAGTCCATCCAGAATTTGACAATGTTCCAGCGCCGATTCGACCATGGGCGAGATAGTATCGTCACCGAACCTATTTGCTAACTCAGGGTCAACGGATCCACAATTAACACCTATACGAATCGCACAATTGTGATTTGCTGCCGCGTCAGCAATAAAGGCAACTTTATCGCGTACAGACTTATCTCTTTCATGATGGTGCAAATGCCCAGGGTTATAGCGAATTTTATTGACATAAGGTGCAACGAGTAGAGCAAGACGCCAATTTTCTTGGAGATCAACTGAAAGAACTGCGTCAGTTCTTTCCCTTATCTCAGCTAAAACCTCTACGTCTCTCCGCGAGTCAACAGCAATTCGGACTATTCCTGCTCCAGCGGCTTGAAGTGCTTTTATCTGGCCAACGGTTGCCTCTACATCTTGAGTTTTTGTTGCAGTCATTGATTGGACGACAATAAGGGCGTCTCCACCAATAAGTACCTTCCCGACTTTAACGACACGAGTGATTCTTCTTACCGGTTTTTCGGGGGTTATGTCTTGAACCCTTTCATGCATGGAAAGATTATACAACATGGGGGTTGAGCATTATTTGAGAGTTGGTGAAACTGGGACTTGACAAGTCCGTGAAAATACATCAATATGGATGAAAGTGGTGAAAAGTGGTGAATAACACGCTCGCCGCTAATACTTAACAAGATTGGTCCTGCCCAAAGGATAGATGTTAATAGGGCAGTACCATACAAAGATTAGCAGTAAAGGTAGAACGGCCTTGCCATCTCGATTTCGAAGATACTTGGGAAGGAAAGTTGTTATCAGTCGTTGGTATGAGGGGTCATTAGCCGTTTTTAGCAATACTGCTTGGGAAAGAGTTCTGGATAAAGCGTTAGGCGAGGCTCTCTTGACTGGTCCAACGCGGGATACAGAGCGGTTTTTGCTCGGTGGAGCTTATGAGATTGAATTGGACGCTCAAGGTCGTTTTGTGGCGCCAGGTCCTTTGAGAAAGTACGCAGGGTTGGAAGACGAGGTTGTATTTATAGGACTGCGCAGCAGAGTTGAAGTTTGGAGCAGAAACCGCTGGAAAGAGAAGGAGATTGAGGTTACGAAGAACGCAGAGAAGCTGATTGAGCACGTTCAAAAAGTAAAAAGTTAAAACATGGAGAAGCACAAACCGGTGCTGCTCAAGGAAGTTTTACATTTTCTTGATGTTGGTCCGGGGCGTCGTTTTATAGATTCCACTGCTGGGGGCGGTGGTCATACGGAAGCAATTCTTGAAAGGAAAGCGAAAGTTTTAGGAATTGACCAAGACCCAGCAGCATTAGAGATAGTAAGAAAACGTTTAAAAGTCCGCCTTCGCACAAGGCCACGGCGAGACAAGACCCGCCCTAACGTTTTCAGGGTCAAGTTAGTTCAAAAAAACTTCACACATCTTCAAGAAGTTGCTTCAAAGGAAGGATTTCAAAAAATCAATGGTGTCCTATTTGATTTGGGATTTGCCAGTTTTCAGCTCGATTCCGGGCATGGCTTATCATTTTCTAGGGAAGAACCGCTTGATATGCGGCTTGACCCAACATTGGGGGTCACGGCAAGCGATTTAGTTAATAGTCTACCTGAACATGAACTTACTAAACTATTTTTTGAATTTGGTCAGGAAAAACAGGCTCGGGCAATTGCCCGTAATATTGTTCGTACACGTTCTTTAAAACCAGTAGAAACTACCACTGAACTTGCAAGTTTAGTGGAAGAAGTATACAAAAGGCACCCAGGAAACCGTATCCATCCTGCAACCCGTGTGTTCATGGCCTTGCGGATGGCTGTTAATACTGAACTTGAGAACTTGGAGCAGGCATTACCTCAAGCGGTAGAGGTTTTGAAAAAGGGTGGGAGGCTAGTTGTAATTAGTTTCCATTCAGGTGAGGACAGGATTGTAAAAGAGTTTATGAGAAAGGCAGAAAAAGAAGGCCTTCTTAAAATTCTAACAAAAAAACCTGTAATGCCTAAAGAGGAAGAAATTGAAGGGAATCCTAGAGCAAGAAGCGCAAAATTGCGAGCAGCGGAGAAAATTTAATGACAAGAGGTGAAAAACAGATGAAAAATAGTAAGCCTAAAAAGGTCTGGGTTGTTGTGTCTTTGCTTTTGGCATTTGTTTTGACAACTCAGCTTGTGGTGAGTAATGTTTTGGCAGGAAGAGGGGGAGAATTGGCTGTGCTTGAAACTGCCTCATATAGTCTTGCACAGGAGAATCAATTTTTGAAACAGGAACTAGCAACAAAGACGTCGTTGCTGTATATTGAATCGCAGGCAGAGGAGCTGGGATTTGGTGGTCCGGACTCAATAATTTATATTGATCTAAGCTTACCTGTGGCCTCCTTGCCTCAGTAGTTACCGTGACAATTTCTTCAGATGCAAGAGTTAAGTTTTTAAGTTTGTTATTTTTGGTTGTGGGAGCACTCCTTTTAGCCCGTCTTTTTTCTTGGCAAGTTCTACGATCTGATGAATTAACAGAGCTAGCCCGTGGTCAACACCAGATTTCTCGGGCAATTCCGGCTATTCGTGGTTCAATTTTGGCTTCAGATGGTTTTCCTCTGGCTGCACCCGCCGAAGCGTGGCTTGTCTGGGCCTCCCTACCTGATATAGAAGATTCACGAAAAGTCGCAGCACATCTTGCACCTATCCTTGCTCCTAAACCTACGCCAATTGAGGAAGAAGCAACGGAATCTGCGATACCAACCGAAAAAGAGCTGATTTTGGCAGAGGAGGAAAGGCTGAAAGAAATTTTGACAAAAGAAGGTGTGGTTTGGGTGCCGCTCAAGCATAGAGTGACTCGCGAGACGAAAGAAGAAATTTACTCCCTTGGACTTTCTGGTATTGGCTTTGATTTGGAAGAGTCGCGGAGTTATCCAGAGGGGACGATGGCAGCTCAACTTTTGGGGTTTGTGGGTAAAGATGCTGCAGGTGAGGATAAGGGATATTTTGGCCTTGAGGGTTACTACGATCTTACTCTTTCAGGAACACGCGGTGTTAAGGCTTGGGAGAAAGACGCATTTGGGAATCCCATACTGTTGGGGATATCGCGCAATATATCTTCAGCCAACGGACTTAGTTTGCAGACACATATTGACCGGTCCGTACAGTGGACTTTGGAAAAAAACTTAGAGAAAGGGATTGAAAGATATGGTGCGGTTGCAGGATCAGTTGTTGTTATGAATCCGAAAGATGGAGGGGTTTTAGGTATGGCTTCTTGGCCGAGTTATGACCCGTCCCGCTTTACATCCTTTGAGGAGGAAGATTTTGCCAGCCCTGTAGTCGGGGACTCTTTTGAGCCGGGGTCGATATTTAAAGTTCTAGTAATGGCGGGAGCTTTGGATAAAGAGGTAATCAAAGAAGACTCAAAATGTGATATTTGTGAGGGTCCAAAACGAGTTGCAGAATACACTATAAGTACTTGGGATAATACATATTATCCTGATAGTACGCCGACTGAGATTATTCAGCATTCTGACAATGTCGGTATGGTTTGGGTGGCAGAAAGCCTAGGCATTGAGGCTTTGCTAGATTACCTAGAGAGATTTGGAATAGGAAAAACTACTAGTATAGATCTCCAAGGAGAAGCAAATCCTAAATTGCGGTCTGAGGCAGATTGGACGACAGTTGATCTTGCAACAGCAGGGTTCGGACAAGGAGTTGCTGTGACACCAATACAAATGGTGACTGCAGTCGCAGGAATTGCCAATGAAGGGAGGGTGCCTGTTCCTCAAGTGGTGGACAAAGTTATAGGTGTTGGGTGGGAGCAAGATATTAAGCCACAATTTCAGGGTCAGGCTATATCGTCAGGTGCTGCAAGAAAGATAACAGAGATGATGATTAATGCAGTAGAGTCTGGCGAGGCTCAATGGACAAGACTACGAGGTTTTCAGGTTGCTGGAAAGACTGGTACTGCGCAAATTGCGGTGCGTGGGCATTATGACGAGGAAAAGACAATCGCCTCGTTTGTTGGTTTTGCACCTGCAGATGATCCAAAGTTTGTCATGTTGGTAACGCTACGTGAGCCGCAAAGCTCCCCTTGGGCGTCTGAAACAGCAGCCCCTCTTTGGTTTTCTATAGCAAACGATCTTTTTCCATATTTTGGCATCCAGCCGAAATAATGCCTGTATTTTGGCATCCAGCCGAAATAATGCCTGTATTTTGGCATCCAGCCGAAATAAACTACCCCAAGCCAGGAGGCTTGTGGTATTTTGATACGGGGCTGTGCTACCTCGCCTCCGGCGAGGCGGCGCCTCATCCCCAAGTACAAAAACTTGGGGTATTCGGCTTGCAGCCGGTGTAATAATGCCTGTATTTTGGCTTACCATCCAGATTGACGGCGTTTTTGGTATAATATAGGCGATGTCTAAATTTGTTGTTCAAGGTGGGCACAGGCTTAAGGGCCAGATTCGTGTGCCCGGGAACAAAAATTCGGCTCTTGCCTTAATCGCTGCTGCCCTACTTGGCAACTCCCCGACAACACTCTCAAATGTTCCCAAGATCCGAGATATGGATGTCATGGCTGATATTGCCCGGTCCGTAGGTGTCGAGGTAACAAATGGTCGGGATGGAGAGTTGATTATTGATCCAAAAGGACTTTCCTCTTCGAAGCCAGATGCCGATCTTATGGGTAGAGTTCGAGCGTCAGTGGTTCTGGCAGCCCCTCTTTTAGTACGTTTCGGAAAGGTTGATTTGGCACGACCAGGTGGGGACACAATAGGAGAGAGGCTTCTCGATACGCATATTGCAATGCTTTCAGCCTTTGGTGCAAAGTGTAATGGAGATTTTTCAGGATACAGAATTAAGGTTAACAAACTCCGTCCGGGTAAGATATTTCTTGATGAGGCATCGGTAACCGCAACTGAAATGGCTTTGATGGTTGGAGCAACTATGCCTGAGGAGACTGTTATCGAGGGAGCAGCAGCCGAACCGCACATCGTTGATCTTTGTCAAATGCTGATACGCATGGGTGCCAAGATTGATGGAGCAGGAACAAACACGGTTCGCATAAAAGGATCAAAGAAATTGAAGGGAGTGAAGCATAAAGTTCGTCCTGACCATATAGAGGTTGGGACCTTTGCAATCGCTGCCGCAATTACAGGTGGTGACATCTTTATTAAAAATGTCATAAAGGATGATTTAAGAATGACTCTTTCTTATCTCGGCAAAATGGGGGTTGATTGGGAGTATATAGATGAGGAGACTTTACATATAAAACCTTCCGAACTAGTCGCAAAGCAGAAAACGTTTAAAACACGTCCTTGGCCCGGTTTCCCAACTGACCTCATGAGCCCCTTTATTGTTTTGGCGACACAAACTAAAGGTACCGTTCTTTGTCATGACTGGATGTATGAATGGCGTATTTTCTTCGCAGATCATTTAATAAGTATGGGTGCAGAAATTACTATCGCTGACCCACATAGAGTTATCGTGTCTGGGCCAACTAAACTACATGGAGAAGTGATACCAAGTGCTGACATACGCGCCGGTGGTGCTCTGGTTTTGGCTGCCCTTGCAGCAGAAGGGGAGAGTATTATTGAACACGCAGAAATTATTGATCGAGGATATGAGGCTTTCGGGGACAAACTATCTTCCTTGGGAGCTAAAATCACAAGAGTAGAGTAAAGGGTATGGTATATTCTAAGTATGGTTTTAAATCTTGGTCTTTTAATCTTCTCCTTTATCGTAACAAGTGTTCTTATTGTTCCCTTTATTAATCTTCTTTATAGGTTACGTTTTATCCGACGCGTAGAAGGGTCGAAAAAAAAGGGTGCCAAACAATCTGTTTTTGACAAACTTCATGATTGGAAGGCGGGTACTCCTGTTGGGGCCGGTATTTTTATTGTCGGTGTCGTTTCTATACTTTTTGCTTTAATTTTCCCCCTGGCCTCCTATGCTGGAGTTTTTGTATCTGCTGCCTATAGAGTAGCTGATGAGATCAATATCATCTTTTTCACCTTTATATCTTTTGCCTTGCTTGGTCTCTACGACGATTCTGTAAAGCTTTTTGGCAAAAAGGAACCTGGGAAAATGGGTATGTGGATTGGTTTGCGCCGGAAACACAAGTTTGCGCTGCAATGGATTTTGGCAATCATCATCTCTGCGATGATCTACAATAACCTAAAAATAGACATAGTACATATTCCACTTCTTAATGTAGTAGTCAATCTGGGTCCTTGGTATATTCCTTTTGCGGCATTCACCATAGTTGCATTTGTCAATGCGGTTAATATTACCGATGGACTTGACGGTTTGGTAGGCGGTGTGCTTTTGATCTGTCTTTTTGCTTTCTGGATAATTGCCAGTAGTGTTTTTGATACACCACTGTCTGTTTTTATCTCACTTTGGATAGGAGCATTAATCGCTTTTCTCTACTTTAACATTTGGCCGGCTCGAATTTTTTTGGGCGATTCCGGTGCACTTTCCTTTGGTGCAACATTGGCAGTAGTTGGTCTTTTAACAGGTAAGATACTCGCTTTAGTGGTTATAGGTGGTATATTTGTCCTAGAGGCAACCTCGAGTCTAATTCAGATTTTCGGCTGGAAAGTTTTTAATAAGCCTCTTTTCCCAATGGCTCCGGCGCATCTTTGGTTACAATTGCGAGGGTGGGAAGAACCCAAAATCGTTATGCGTGCCTGGCTTGCTGGTTTAATGTTAGCCATCTTCGGCCTGTGGCTGGCCGTTATTTAGCGGCAAAAGTATATGCGTAAATTCCGCTCCCCAGTATTGCGTTCTCAGACTAGAAGAATAGATAAACATCTTCTTTTTGTTGTTCTGGCTCTTTCCCTTTTTGGAGTGATGATGGTTTTTAATGCTTCAGGAGTTGATGCAACACGTAACTTTGGTGATCAATTCTTTTTTGCCAAAAGGCAATTGATTTGGGCCGCCTTTGGAGCGTTAGGACTTTTATTCTTTTCAAGGATTCCATATCAACTATTACAACGCTTTGCATTACCCATTTTTGGGATCTCACTTCTTCTTTTAGGCTTGGTATTACTTCCGAATTTTGGAATTTCCTCTCTTGGCGCATCTAGATGGCTTGAAATTGGTCCAATTGTTTTTCAACCGGCGGAATTTGCAAAATTGGCACTTGTTATCTATCTTGCCGCAATTCTTGCTAAAAACAGATCCCTGGTTTTATTTCTCATAACTGTTGGGCTGACAACAGGGCTTGTTTTGGTAGAACCAGACTTAGGAACTGCAGCGGTTATTGCTGCGATAGGACTAGTTATTTACTTTGTCAGTGGTGCTCCACTTTGGTATTTCTTTGCCATCTTGCCGGCAGCTTTGATATCGGGTCTCATATTAACTCTTACCTCTGCTTATCGGAAGGAGAGGCTTATGACGTTTCTTAACCCAGAGATAGATCCTCTGGGAACGTCTTATCATATTAGACAAATATTGATAGCTCTTGGGTCTGGCGGGTTGTTCGGCATGGGCCTAGGACAATCCAGACAAAAATATCTTTTCCTGCCAGAGCCGACTACAGATTCGATTTTTGCTATAATTGGGGAAGAGCTTGGTTTTATAGGCAGCGCAGCTGTCGTGCTCGCCTTTATCTATATTATTTGGAAAGGATTTACTATTGCCTCCCGAGTATCCGACCCTTTTGGCAAACTTTTGGCAGTTGGTGTTACTTCCTGGATCGGAATTCAGGCAGTTGTGAATCTATCTAGCATGGTTGCCTTTATACCACTGACAGGCGTTCCGCTTCCACTTTTGTCATACGGAGGATCTTCACTTATTACCATGCTGGCAGCCGTTGGTATTCTTTTGAATGTTTCAAAGTTTCAAACAGCAAAAGCAAAATGAACAAGAAAAGTATAGTCATAACTGGTGGACATTTCACTCCCGGACTTGCTGTTATTGAAAGATTGCGTATATACGGCTGGAAAATACACTGGATAGGTGTAGTCGAGGCATTTGAAGGGAAAAAGTCCCAAACTCTTGAGTCAAAGGTTTTAGCTGACTCGAGTATAAAATTTTGGCCAATTACAACTCCAAAGTTCAACAGACGTTCACCTGTGTTTAGCATGCTTTCCTTATGGAAGTTCCCAGTTGGGATTTTCCAAAGTATCAAAATCCTCTCCTCTATTAGACCATCTGTGATTCTTTCCTTTGGGAGTTATGTTTCTGTTCCTGTATCACTTGTTTCTTGGATATTACGAATCCCATTGGTAATCCATGAGCAAACTACCGCTTCTGGATTGGCAAACAGAATTGCTGCCAGGATTGCCTATAAAGTTGCAGTCTCTTTTCCGGTGAGTGCTGTTGAATTCCCAGCGGGGAAGGCTGTTTTAGTTGGGAATCCTGTCAGGGGTGAGATCCATGAGATAGGGAGAAGCAGATCTAGAAAGAGCGTTGGGAAAAGGCCGACTCTTTATATAACAGGTGGTAGTCGAGGCTCTCAAATAATTAACCAGGCAGTGGGAGAGGTTTTATCAGAGATTCTTAAGTTGTGTCGCGTTTTCCATCAGACAGGGTCTTTAGACCTTGCTAAGGTCCAGTCCAGAGGGAGAAGATTGCAGCCTAATTTACGAAAGGATTATCACATCAAAGACAACTTTACGCCGGATGAGGTTGGAAGGATTTACAAAAAAGCGGACTTAGTTGTCTCACGCGCCGGAGCAAATACAATTTCTGAGTTGGTGGTGGTCGGGATTCCAGCAATCCTTATTCCTATACCTTGGGTTGAATCAGATGAGCAGAATAAGAATGCGAGACTTTTGGCAAGTGAGGGATCAGCAACTATTTTGCCCGAAAGCGACCTTTCTGGAGGAAGCCTTTTAGCCGAAATAAAAGAGGTCTTAGGAAAGATAGATTATTATCGTGTCAAAGCCAAGAGGCTTAAGAAAAAAGGTATAGTTCCTGAGGATGCGGTAGAACGTATAGTTTCCTTAATCGAGAAGGCAAGAAGAAACAAATAGTTAATCTCGATACAATCAGGCATGAGAGGTTTTTCAAAATCGTTGAGGAAATTCTTGCCGCCCCTAATTGGTGTAGCTCTTCTTATTGTACTTATAGCATTGTTCCTTGCTAGAGAGAAATTGCCAAGTCTCCCAGCCATCCATTTTTTTGAGATAGATAATATTAAATGCAAAACCCAGTTTGGGCCGTGTGGAGAAAAAGATGAAGAACGTCTTGCGGAGTTCGAAGGTGAAAGTTTCTTTTCCTTATCAGAGGATGCTGTTGGGGACGAGTTAAAAAAAGATTTTAGGAATAGAAGGGTTTTTACAGAAAAAGTATTTCCCAATACACTTGTCGTAGTTGTTGAAAAAAGGAAACCGATTATAGCACTAGAGGAAAAGGAAGGTTTTTTTCTCCTAGATCAAGATGGAACGATCATAGATTTTGGAAAAGACTCCCCTCTCCCAAAAATGTCGATTAATAACGGACCGGACTCGTTGGTTGTTGGGGAAAAAGTGGGCGAGGAAGAGAAAAAAGCAGCAGATATTCTTTACTTAACCAGTAAATCTCAGAAAGTATTAGACTCTCAAATGGCAGATCGTACACTCACTTTAGAACTTGAGAACGAAGTTATTGCTTATTACCCACTTGATCAGGATCCACAAGTGTTGGTTGGTGCTTTACAATTAATAATTGCTCGCAGTAGAATTGAGGGTAGATTTCCCAAATCAATCGATTTGAGGTATAGTAACCCAGTATTAAAATATTGAACTCATGGCAAGAACCCATGTCATAGCAGGAATCGATGTCGGCTCCTCTAAAATATCTACCCTTATTGCCCAGCACGACGAAGAAGAAGACAAGATTAGAATTGTCGGTATTGCCTCAGTTGAGTCCAAAGGTGTAAGAAAAGGACAGATTGTCGATATTGAAGAGGCCGCCGAATCCGTTGTTGATTCCGTAGAACGCGCAGAAAGGATGGCTGGCTATAGTCTAGACCGGGCCTTTGTAACAATCGGAGGAGGACATATCGAGTCGAGAAACTCCCATGGAGTTGTTGCAGTTGCTGATCCGTCTGGCGAGATAACAACATCTGATGTCGAACGGGTAATTGAGGCTGCTCGTGCAATATCACTTGCCGAGTCGCGTGATATTCTCCATGTTTTACCTCGTGAGTATAAAGTTGATGGAGAGACACAAGTAAAAGATCCACAAGGAATGTCTGCCGTTCGTCTCGAGGCAGAGACCCATCTTATTACAGGGTCCTCAACCGCGATTCGGAATATCCAAAAATGTGTTTCTGAAGTAGGAGTAGATTCGGATGGTTTAGTTTTTTCTGGTCTTGCCTCAAGCCTTGCTGTTTTGAGCGACACTGAAAAAGAGCTTGGTGTTGTTTTGGTTGATATTGGTGGAGGTACAACCTCAATAGCAGTTTATGTTGAAGGTGCAATAACTTACTCTTCTGTTTTACCAATAGGCGGTCGGAATGTGACCAATGATATTGCGGCAGGTCTTCGTGTTTCTCTAGAGGGGGCTGAAAAGATAAAAATTGCTTTGGGCGAAGGGGCAAAGAAAAAGAAAAAACATAGAAAAGAGGGTTTGGGGGTAGAGGATAAGAAGAGCGATGAACTTAATCTTTCTAGTTTAGGAACAGAAGATTTAGACCGTAAGGTTTCTAAAAAAACATTGGTTGACGGAATTATAAGACCAAGGCTTAATGAGATATTCACAATGGTAGGGATGGAGTTAACTAATGCTGAAGTTGGCGGGAAGACACCCTCAGGGGTTGTTGTGACAGGCGGTGGTGCAAATTGTATTGGAGTCTTAGATGCAGCTAAAAGGATGTTGTCCCTTCCTGCAAGAATTGGATTGCCAAAAGGAGTAACAGGTCTTATAGATGAGGTGAACAATCCTGTGTTTGCCGCGAGTGTTGGGTTGGTGCTTTATGGCACAGAGGTAGAAGAAGGACAAGGAAGTTGGCTGGGTAGTAGTAATATTATGAGCAAATTTGACAAGATTCCTGTTGGTGGTATTATTGGCCGAGCAGGAGAGGTATTTAAAAAACTTCTTCCATAGTCTTTATTTTTGAATTCTAGGTGCCTCCAGTGATATACTTTTCCCCAATATGAAGGAGAATACTGAAAGGGGCTATGCGGTATCGCTCTTGGACCTGCGAGAAAAGAGGTGTCAAGCTTGGGGAAATCTAGGCGATGACAAGGGTCAAAATCCAACAATTGAGGAAATAACAGATGTTTTGCATGCAGAATATGATCTCATACATCACAGAGGAGAGTCTCATTTTTCTCTCTTAGATTTGGACGATTTTAGACGCCCTGCAGCTAAAAAGTTTGACGTGAGCGAAGAAGGATGCGAAGCCGCGATTGACTTTTTTAGCGCTACAGGAGACCTCTTAGAGCTAATTGATGGGTCTGTAGCAGTGTCGTCGCCAGATTTTGGAAAAGTAGATGCATCTGAAGTAGGGAGAAAGGTAGTGGCTTGTAAAGGAGCTATTCGGCTCCTTAGGACCCTTCACAAAGAGTTCATGATAAAAAGACTGCAACCCTTTCTCTTTACTCAGGAGCTTCAAACACACGGACTAACCTCTATCGCAGTTTCCCTTAATTAGTTCTCCTGCTTGCTTTTTTTACGTAGGGTGTTAGAATTCTTCTTGAACGCTATATTGCGTTTCTGCTCCAGTTTCCTCCCTATATAATATGGCCCTTGTAAAGCCAGATACATCAAGGTTAGCAAAGATAAAAGTGGTAGGTGTTGGTGGTAGTGGATGTAATGCTATCAACCATATGATTAGTGAGCAGAAGATTGAGGCGGTTGAATTCATAGCTGTCAATACTGATGCCCAGATTCTTCTCAATTCCTCAGCAGATACAAAACTTCAAATTGGTGAAAAACTAACTCGCGGTCTCGGTGTAGGTGGCGACCCAGAAATTGGCAGGCAAGCAGCTGAGGAGTCTCGTGACAAGATAAAAGATCTTCTTGTTGACTCGGATATGGTTTTTCTAACATCTGGGATGGGAGGAGGCACTGGTACCGGGGCAACGTCAATTGTGGCCGAGTTGGCAAGGGAGGCAGGAGCTTTAACCGTTTCTATTGTAACCAAGCCGTTCGCATTTGAGGGGACAAGAAGAATGGTTGTCGCAGAAGAGGGGATAGAAGGTTTGGACGGCAATGTTGATGCACTTATTGTTATTCCTAACCAGCGTCTGATGGACGTGATAGACAGAAAGGTGACGTTGGTCGAGGCGTTTAAAGTTGTCGACTCAGTTTTAGCCCAAGGTGTCCAAGGAATTGCTGAAGTTATAACAGTACCGGGTTTGGTTAACGTTGACTTTGCTGACGTTCGTACGATTATGAAAGATGCAGGAAGTGCACTTCTTGGTATTGGTACTGGGATTGGCGAAAACAGGGCTCAGGTTGCCGCCAGGGCAGCGATTTCCTCTCCTCTTCTTGAGGTTTCTATCGAAGGGGCGAAAGGACTTCTGTTTAATATTTCAGGTGGACCTGATATGACAATGTCTGAGGTTGAAGAGGCAGCGCGAATTATCTCAGAAACAGCTGATGCGGATGCAAACATTATCTTTGGAGCAACAGTCAACGATAGATCTCCAGATCAAATGCAAATAACAGTTATTGCAACAGGATTTGACGAGATGCGCGCTCGTCTTTCGCAAATGGTTAAACCACAAAAACCAAAAATTGAGGAGCCAGAGGGTCTTGTTAGCGAGCTTCCGGAGGACGAAGATCAAGAAGAGCAAAAGAAGATAGATGTTCAAGATGAGGACGAGGATGAGGAAAGGGAAAAGGATGAGTGGGGAGAGAAGTTTGAAATTCCCGCTTTCTTGAGGCAAGGAAGATGAGGGGAGTTGAGAGAGGGTTTATTGATCTACCTGAATCTACGGAAGGACTAGAGAGAAAGGGCGGGATATCACTTCAGTTTGCTTGTTTATTCGAAGAGCTAGAGGATAGAGGGTTGATCAAGGCAGTTGAGCAAAGCATAGGGATTGCTGTTCCTCGGCCAGAGCCAGTTTACTTTGGAAGCGATTTTCTCTCGCCGGGGCGTAATTGGTTTCTTCAAAACTCAGGAGTAGGAAGCAATAGTAAACCATGGAGTGTTTATGCCTGTATTGAAGGTGATAGCCCATTTGATAACAGTCGTTTGCGTGTTCA
>NZCP01000017.1 GCA_002686465.1 Candidatus Woesebacteria bacterium
AGGAGAAGTTTACGGAATGCAAGGAAAAGCTCAAGAAGCTTTGGAAAAAGGATATACCAACAGCTGAGATTGCAAGAGATCTAGGAGTTGACAAGATGACAGTTTGGCAATGGGGTAAAAAGTTAGGATTAAAAAAACGTACAACATTACTTACTTCAGTGGATGGAAATCGTAGATCCATTATAGAAGTAATTCATGAACTTTTAAAAACAAATTATGGTGCCGTGTCGGCGCGAGATATTGTTAAAAAAATTAAAAACGCATCTGGCAAAAGCAACTATTATAGTAGTCCTCCGTCTGAACAAACAATACTCAAGCATGTTAAGGAGTCAGGCAAGTTTGAAACCATGATGCTGCCACCGTGGTTAAAAATGAAATTAAATCCCGAGGATCTTCCTAGTGGGTTTGTAAATGAGTGGCGTTACACTGTGGATGCTTTAGCCAATCGTAATGTTGCTGAGAGTTTTAGTGCACTTGCAAACATGCAAAATGATTATCCAAAATACAGGGACCTAATTGATTTCTCTGGGGATGGCAGAATTGTCTTTCTACAGGGTGAGTATGACTGCCTTGTACTGAAGATTGCCAAGATTACAAGTTTGCATAAAGTCTCCACTGGTCATGTTAGGGATTCACTTCTGGACGCTAATCTCTTTGATAATTCATATGGGGGTGCACAGTCTGCAATGCAAATTACGCTAAGCAAGTGGGATGTGCTTTTAAAAAACTTTAACGAGAAGAATCTTAAGAAGATAGAAAACGAGATAGAGGCAAAAATTTCAAACAACAGGCTGCCTACATCGCTGCACGATAAACTAGATGGAGAAAGTGATCCATCAACGGGCTCGGGAAATGTTAAGGTAGATAAAGAGTTCAGCAACCTTTGCTCTAAAATCTGCCTTGAGCCGCTGAAAGAGTTTGCCCCGAAGGTTGAGCAGTTTCATGTTTTGTCAAGTTCTGACACTAGCAAGCTTGGTTATGCAGGTATGCAAATCGAAGCAGTTGTCAATAATGAAACTGTTACAATCCAGTTCTGCCTTTCTGACACCAGACCTGAACTGCTTCTTGAGTGGGCTGGCGCCAAAGCCAAAAACAAATCTTCCAAAACGCAGAGCCCCCGGGATTCACTGCGCCAAACCTTGATCTGCCAGAGATGCTACACAGACAGCGACATCTCCTTCTTGTGTCCGCACATCATGTACATTTTTTGGCACTTTTGGGAGGAGGACAAGCCTCCATTTAACAGGAGGGAGATTTCCCTGCTGCTGAATGATCTTTGGTTCTTTTTCAAATGCTGGAACCCGCTTGAGGATATACTTTATGATACAATTTTGAGCGCATCCACAGACGACAAACTTTCTTACCTTTCGGCACTGAAGCAGATGATAACTTCCAACAACCGTGGCTTTAAGCGCCTGTCTGCCACATACTATGAGGAATTGGCGAGTGACATTCATGCCGAACACAATCAAACTTTCGAGTTTAGTAAAGCCCGTGATATACAACGTCGAGAAAACATCAAGTCAACGAAGAAATTATTTTTGGAAATTTGGAAGCACAATAAGGAAATGTGGGACGAAATACTCAACCTTGAACAAAGAAAAAAGATGCTTCTTCTTTCCTATGTACATGTTGAAGCATCGAACCACTAAATCTATACTTGACAGTTTTGAGTAACTTCTTTCTGGGCTTTACCAACAAATACAAGCGGCATTGAAAGTCATGCTGCACATTTCTTGCACAGTGGGTTAGCCACCGGTCGGTCTCCATCAAAGTGCACACCAAATACGGCCAAAACATGATCAACGCCTGATGCTTCACTAGTGCACCCATCCGTAGAGCATCTTACTTTTTCCCACTGTACCGAGTCAATAATGTCATACTTTTGCAACATTTTTACTACTTTTGTTCTTACATACCCAAGCGCCATCATGTGAGCACTCTCGCTTTCAACCAGCTGATAAAGACACCCCTTCATACTTTGGTCATTGTCAGAGAAAAGCTCCTCGCGCACTGCATATTCAACCAGTCTGCGGCCAGTCTTCTCGTTGACCCAGTTGTTTGACTTTTCCAGCACCACTCCTTCATGGTTCATAGTTGGCGGATCAGGGATTTTTTCTATATCTTCCTTCCTGATGAAAGGAGTCTGCTTTATTCTTCTGTTTGGTTCCCCAACCCATTCGGTTAGTTTTAGTGGTGTACAGACCAGCGACTTGCCCTCCATCCATTTCTGTTCAACATTTGGCTTTCTGTAAATTTGAACCATGCCATCAAACTCCGGAAATACCATCTTGTACTTTCCATTCTTCTGATAGTCATGTAGTGCCACAACATAGAAGCCTCCGTCAAATTCGTATACGGAAATCTCAAACCTCTGACCCTTCATCTCAAAATGATATACAGTCCTGGTTGCCACTTTCCCTCTTGTTTCTTCAAGGGAGGAAACCTTTGGCACTGGCACAACGCCTGCCTCCCTTTCCATATCCCAGAATGTTAGCATCGTCTTTCTGCCATTCTCTATTACAATGTCATTTGGTGTTCCTCCTGAGGTCTGCGTGCTAATGTTCTTAGCGAAGCACTCCATCACCTTCTTTCCATGCTTGAATATCAGCTCCTTTTTTTCCTGGATCATCTTCCTTCCGATGGTACCAGCACTAGGTTCTGTAACGCCGTAATCAAATCCAGGATGTGTCTCTGACTTCATTAGGACTATCTGGTCCAAAAATGCATCCATCACTCTTTCCCCTACATACATGGCAACTGCTGGAATCTTTTTTGCTCTGTTGTTTGCTTCCTCGTAATTTTTTCCCAAATACTTTCTAACGCTTGGGTTGTTCGCAAAAAATTTTACAAGCCTAGTGCCAGTCTCAAAAATCACATCATCATGCGCATCAGAATTTTCACTTGGTACAACAGTCCAATCATCTATAATGTTGCTGCCCTCATCTGCAGCCTCAATGGTTATTTCAGTCAGGTCTGGCTCAACTTCTGGTTTGTCAGGAATGCTGGCCTTAAGATGGAATGTATAACCTTCTTTGTTGCATGTAAAGGGAAAACGCTTGGTTCTGTAATTGTACTTGTTAGTTGGAGTGTCTTCAACTGTGTAGTAAAAGTCATGGTCCTTTGCCTTGTCTTCTGAATCATCATCTTCAAAGGAGATAGGAAGTTCTACACCGGCGCTTGACAGGCTCTTTAGTTCCAATTTGATTTTAGTTCCAGGTGGAACTACGTTTGGGTGCAAATATAGGGTAGCATTTTTTCTTTGGAATGCCTTTGCCTTGTAGGTTGCTTGTGAAAACTGTATGTCTTTTGTTGGTGGGTTGTCTGCTTCCTCTATGCATGTTAAAAAGCAATGTGTCTTTGCCTCTTGTTTGTTCTTTCTTTCGGTACTGGCATAAAGCCGAGCCTCTGCATCTATATTATCACATTTTATGATTATAGGAATCTGTGATTCGTTCGTTTGTTTAGTTGTTATTTCTCCTGTTTTGGGATCTTTGATTTTTAGAACCATCGGTTTTGGCACCGTTTTGTGTAGCGGTTCTATCGTAAAGTATGACATCCCCTCACCAAGAAGTTCGAATTTAACTGGCTGTCCAACTTTAATTCTGCCAGAATTGATTCTCAGTTTTATTCGGTTTCGTTTGCCTTCAACAATGCCAGGTTCCTCGTTAGCAAAACTTAAGAGCTCAACAGGCTTGAAATCTTCTTCAGGACCATCCCCATCGTGCTCTTCCAAATATTCTTTAGCAATTTCGTTGAGTGCATCCATACCCTCGTCCCATGTGTCACTGGATGATGTCGAGCTAGAGTAGGACTCTCTCTCAAGAATGCCTCTGAGCCAAGACTCTAATTCACCCTTTAATTTCTTGTAAAAATTTGAGCCTGTTTCAAAACCTTCCCTTGTTCTCTTTAGAATAGGTTGAGGATGTTTTGTGTTTTGCATATAGTCCATGTAAGACTTGGCTGCGCTAGATAGCACCACCACTCCACCAATATGCTCGGCAGCACTTTGGAACTTGCTGTCAAGCCCGAAAAACGTAAGATCGTAAACTTGCTTGTAATTCCCCTCTATGGAAAGTCCCGCAGTCTTTTCCTCCCCAGATAGCGTAAGCCTGGTGCCCTTTGCCTTCCATGCCCTTGCAGAAATAATCTTAATGCCGTTACCGTCTTCATCCTTGTAGTCGATGCCTAATGGTATATTTTCAAGAACTGGCTGAAGATCTTCCTTGGCATAATCAAAAAACTTTAGAGTTTTTGTGCGGTCTTTCCCATCCTTTCCGGAATAAATTAATTCCACGTCAAGCCTTTGGTCATTTATTATATTTTTTAGTTCATAATACTTGCAAAGCTTCTTTTCCAAATCAATATCGTTAGGATATGGATGGTTCTTCTCAACATCCGAATTCCACGGAAACGTAATTATCGTTCCATGTTCAGGAATTATTCTTCCTAAGTTCTTCAGTACCTCTTTGTCCTCAATCTCCTCATATGTCGGATCGTTATCATTGCTGTTTGGGTTTGAAGGATTAGACCAGAAAGTGTTGACACCAATACTCTTCCCGTTCTTCTTAGAGTATATCCTACATTGATTGTCATAGTTTCTGTACAGAACGTCAGACAGTCCTCTTCCAAAGCTTCCCCTTGCCTTTGCAGTCTGTGTTTTGTGTTTTTTGGAGTATTGAAACAATACCTCCTCAACTCCATCCCAATCTTCAAAAATCCCAGCTGCATAGTCTACTACTGTAAACGTTTCATGTTTTGCATCTGCGTGAATCGCAATCTTTGGTCTTTCTTTGAACTGGAACCCGTCATCAAGCATTGTATCATAACTACCCCAAGAGTTTGTGAGAATCTCAGTAAGTGCCTTGAGCCATGTTTCGGCGCCCAAACGGTAGTCCATAATTCTTCCTCTTGCTGCAACGACTTGTTTGCCCCTTCTAGGCATTTTTTCTCACTCCCATCTTGTTGTCAAGCCATGAAAGAAACTCCTCAAACTTGTCGAGTCTTGGGTCAGAATGACCGTCCTTTTTGATTGCAATGATTTTGTTTTGGTAAAACTTTCTCTTCTCCCTGTAGTCTTTATCAAAAGTTGTCGAGGAGTAAAGTATGTTTAGTGATCTGCAAACTGCGGAACTCTCAATGTTTTCAGTGTCCTTTTCCTCAATGAAGTTTTTGTAGAGCATCGAGTCGACCATTTGATTGAAGTGCTGCATGTAATCCGTGGTTCCTTTCTCAACAGGACTTGATTCTAGCGTTTCTGTAACTTCAACTTCGCCGGAAAGCACACTCTTTGCTTGTCTGGCCCATTTCTGGCCCTTTGGCGTTAGAAGCCATTCCCTTCCACCTTTCCCTGCGTTTCCGCCAACAAGATACCCTTGGTCGCTTAGGGTAGACCTTAGCTTGATCAGCTTTTCCATGTAGTCGGTGTCAGGCATGTCGTCAAATCCGGAAATGTGAAAGTTTTCCGCCTTTGGAAACATCCTCCATAAAGCTAGGCAAATATTCTCGTAGCTTGTAATGATATTTTTTTCTCCAAGTGTGCTTACTGCATAACAGCATAACTTACCATAACCATATTTCATGCTAGCCAGTGTCAGGTACTTTTTGGAGTCATGCTCCTTGCACGCTTTCCAAATTTCATGTTCATTCATTTTCATTTTTCATACACCGGGTGATTCCACATTGTGTGGAAAAGTAATTACACATGCGTTACATAAAACACTGATCATCACAATCATCATAAAAAATGGGGTTAGGATCCCTTTGTCTTTTCGATAAGATCCTTGTAGGCTTCTGTTTTCCTGATTTCGTTGTAAAGCTTGTCGGAAACGACTTTGAATGTTTTCTGGTTGGTACCCATCATTGTCCATTTGCCGCCCTTCACACCTTCTTCCATTTCTACAGTTCTGTCCCAATGGTCTACATTGTATATTCCATCAACTGCCAGTAGTTCTGTAAACTGTCTAGTCCTTGTCTCTCGGTCCCTTGCCAATACTCCCTTGAAGTCATTAAGAAGCATTGTAAGCAGGAGGTGTAGCGAGCTTACGCCTATTGTTTGCTGCAAGGCATAGTCGTTTGGTGTGTGATCCTCGGATCTAGGCTCGAATGGTGTTGGACAGTTTTCTTTGATTGCATTCCAATAGTCGTCAATGATGTCAACTATGTCGCAAATTTTGTAGCTGTCCTCGTTTGCCAAAGGACCAAGTTTGGGTCGCAGAATTGTTTCAAGTGAGTTTGTAAACGCACTCTGTGTTACTGTCATAGTCTTTGCCCTCGTTTGGTTTGGTAACAGAACTTTGTCAGCCCACACAGTATTCCTATCAGAATCAATTAGGGTGTCAAGAACATCCATTGCTTTTGTTAGCCATGGTGCCTTTTTGAAGATAGGACTGTTTGGGTCAGCCAT
>NZCP01000018.1 GCA_002686465.1 Candidatus Woesebacteria bacterium
AATGCCATTTTTCTCTCCTATTTTTTCGAACCTGCGACGGCAACCACTATATACTCGCAGGCCATCTACCAGCTTCTCGTCAGATATCCCCAACTGTTTTCCAACAATGAATGCAGCTGTGGCATTTAAGGTGTTAAATTCGCCAGGAACTTGTAGCACGATGTCTATTGTGTGCCCATCTTTTGCTTTAATTGAAAAAAGTGTTTTTTCTTCCTCAAATAGAATATTTGTAATTTGCCAGTTTACACCTGGGTTCATTCCATATGATTGGATTGGTGTGTCTAACTCCTTTATTGTTTCTGTAACATTTTTATTGTCGGTATGTGCCACCAGTAGGCCATCTTGAGGGATTTTTTGGAAAAACTTCCTGAAGGCTTTTTTGGTATCCCCAATTTCAGGATAGACATCAGGATGGTCGTGTTCTATGTTTGTGACGACTGCAATTTTAGGTGAAAGTAACAAAAACTTTGGAGTATCATCAATTCCTGGGGAAACAACGAATTCGTCAGCCTCACAGACGAATTCTTTTCCATCTTTATCAAACTTCCCAGGTACTCCCAATGAAGGTATGTCGCCTACTCCTATAGCAAATGATGGTGAATTGCTGGCGGTGTCCAGTATGGTAGCGATCATGGCGGATACAGTACTTTTCCCACCAACACCACAGACGGCTAGTGTGTCTTTTTCTTTGGCGAATTCTGCCAAAGCTTGGGCTTGAGGGATAACAGGAATGCTAAGATTCTTAGCCGCGACTACTTCTGGATTCTGAAAACCCCCATGCGCACCTGTAGTTATGACAAGATCTGGTCTTGGCTTTAGATTTTTTTCTGAAAAACCAACTTTCCAAGAAACACCGTTTTTCTTTAATGTTTCATCTGTTACAAATAATTCATCCGTGTCCGAACCGGTTACTTTAATCCCCAGATCTTTTGCACAAAGTGCAAGAGATGTCATTCCAACACCTTTAATTCCAGTAAAATGTATGTGCTTTAACGTCGTGATATTCATTTGCCTCTTTTGATTACTTTAGTTTCTCCCCGTAACGCACTCTGTGCCGCTTCCTGGTCAGACCAAGGATATTCTACTCCGTTGTAAGCCATACTCCTCTCGTGTCCCTTGCCGCAAATGACGACGATATCTCCTTTTTTGGCAAAACTCGCCGCAAATTTAATTGCCTCTCCCCTTTCTGGTTTTCGGAAATACACATGCTTTTGGTTACCCTTGCCATTCTTCGAACCCTCCGTTGCTCCTCCCTGTTTTGCGCCATCAGCCATTTGGTCAATTATTTTGTTTACATCCTCACTTCGAGGATCCTCAGCTGTAAAAATAGAAATGTCGGCAAGACTACCCGATATTTTCCCCATTAGTGGACGTTTTTGAGTATCCCTTTCTCCTGCGCACCCAAATACTGCAATAAGTCTACCTGTCTTTTGTTTAGTATCGACAAGCAGTGTTAATACTTTTTCGAGTGAGTTTGGAGTGTGGGCAAAATCAACATATATATCAAACGGCCTATTAGATTCAATTTTTTCTAGTCGTCCAACCAAGGGCTTAAACGATGCTACTGCTTTTTGGATTTTAGGCCATGAGACACTAAGTGATTGAGTGAGGCCTGCTGCGGCTAGAATGTTGTATACATTGTATTCCCCAAAGAGTTTTGTTTGAATGGGGACTTCTTTCCCACTATGTTCGATTGTAAATTTCATTCTACTTGATTCTATTTTTATATTGTCCCCTCTTATGTCGGCTGGTGTTTTCAGCGCATAAGAGATTGTTTTACTACCATGAGGAACCTGTTTTTTTATAAAGTTAAATGAATCATCGTCAGAGTTTAGAACCGCGAGTTTTGTTTCCTTAAATAACTTTGCCTTGGCGTTTCTGTAGGAGTCATATGTTTTATGATAATCAAGATGCTCGTGTGTAATGTTAGTTAGGACTCCTGCATAGAAGTCGATTCCTGCTACACGATCTTGCCCAAGCCCATGGGAAGTGGTCTCAAGGATGGCATATTTACAACCAGTTTTGACTATTTTTGCAAGGAATTTCTGTAAAGGCAGAGTATCTGGGGTTGTTACATGGAATCCTGTATCGTATTTCTTTTCTCCAATTTCTGCACCAAGTGTTGTGATTAACGCGGATTTTTCCCCATTCACTTGTAAAATTTTGTGAATTAATGTGGCTGTTGTTGTTTTGCCATCTGTGCCTGTAACTCCTATGACCTTGAGTTTTTTAGAAGGGTTATCAAACCAAGAAGATGCCAAAACCCCCAAAGCTTTTCGAGAGTTTTTTACCTGAATATAGGTTACTTTGTCTGTTTCTCGTTTGTTTGGAGCCTGTTCTCCCAGGACGGCAGAAGCACCATTTTTAATTGCTTGGGGGATAAATTTGTGTCCGTCCAGAGTGAAACCTTGAACGGCGATAAAAAAACTGCCTGGCTTAACAGTTCTTGAGTCATCGGATATAGCGGAAATATTAAGATTTACGGGGCCAAAAATTTTGCAGTCGACTAGTCTGGACAGGAGATTTGCAAGCTTCATGAGTGCCTTTTGTGGCTATATTATACTACGTATAATATCTTTCGCCACGCTGCAGAATTATAGCGCAAACGGGCGATTTTAGCCAAAAATTAGCCGACTTTTGCTAAACTTTAGCCTTTCTCCATCCTACCTGAACAGCTTCGTCCTCAGAACAAAACCATTGCTCCCCTTTGTCAGGGGTTATTTTTGTACGCTCATAATAGCGCTGCCCAGGTGTATGGTAGATCTTTTCGCCAGATGAGCTAATATTGCCTTTAATCAAACACCCGGTTTCTTGTGACTTTACTTCTGCTTGTGTTGGTTCTGTTGCGGGGCAAGGACTGTCTGACCAAACACCGCGCTTGTCTTTTTGTGCCTTTTTTTGTGATTCAAGAAACTGGTTAACATATTTTACATTTGGAGGATATGTTGTAACCGTTGCGACCCCATCAAGCACAAGTTGATCGTTAACGAAAATATCTCCTACAAAGACATATGCTAGCAAGCGGCCATACCTATCAAGTCTTTCAATATCAGTTTCTAGTTTGATTTGCGCTCCGTCTACTAATTTTTGATTTTCCTCTGTCGCGTTGCCTCCAAAGCATTGGCCAGGTTCTGGAGTGTCTATTCCAATATAACGTACCCGCACACCTCCTTCAATTTCTATAGTATCGCCATCAATAACTCTTACAACGTTGACGTACTCCTCTGGTCCTGAGTCTAAGGTCTCGATGATATCCTGTTGTGCTGTAAATGTGGCTGCGTCGGCATGATGTGTGACGGGGGGCTCGAGTTTCAGTGAGGCTTTACCTAACAAACTTGAAACAAAAAGAAGCGCGAATCCTAAAGAGACTAACCAAGGAATCCAGTTTTTGTTTCTCAATATCACTGGCAGCTTTTTCAAATTTCTTCTGTTTTAGGAAGAGTGCGAATTGAGTCGTACGACCATTGATGTTATTGGTGAACCAACTCCGTATGACGTGATATTGAATAGTTTATCAGGTGGAACCGCACCTTGCTTAATAAGTTTGCCAAGAGCGGAAGGTGTTGTCGCTGAGCTTATATTACCTGTGTTAATTTTAGCCCACGGCACTTCAAGGTTTGGCAACTTTTTCTTTACTTCTCTTGCTGTATGACGAAGAACAGGAGCGCTTGGCTGATGACTTATACAAAGGCTTAGTTGGTCAGCGTATGGTGAGCATACGTCAACAACTACCCGGGGCACCGCGTATTTAAAAAAGAGAGCTGTTGGTACACCATCCATCTCCAAATGCCTTCCTGACTTTGAAACTGGAAGATTGAGATGTACGCCATTTTTCCCATAGACAAAGACGCTTTCGCTGTTCTCATGCAGTTCATAGTACTCAGGCAGTGCACCCGATTCAAGATCAAGAGCGTTATAACAATTAGGAGAACGAATAACTCCCTTTTTATCAGGCAAGATGACTGTTTTTCCAGATAATACCTCAAGTGTGAGTCCAGGTCGAAAGGCAATTGACGCAACGCCGTTACCAAAGGTTGCGCAATCAATGGCGTTATCTGGGTCAATCAAATATCCTAATGCTTCTGCAGACGTAATGACAACTTTCTTACCATAAAGATTTGGGTCTTTAAGTACATCAAGGAGGGCAACTGCCCATCCAGCACAGGCAAGATAATATGTTTGTGTAACCTCAGGGTCTATTCCTGACCTTTTTGCAATTTCTCCTGCCCAAGTACGATCCCTGTCAGGTGGAGTAGATGCTGTGACAATGAACCTGTCAACTTTTGCACCTTGCCAGTTATTTGCCCTAAGTACGTCAGTTGTTGCCGAAGCTCCCACGTTGATCATCTCCTCTCTAATATGCTCTTTTCTGTCTACAAACGAGCCAAGTTCAGATTCATGAGAATGATATCTTGTGGAAAATCCAGTTCCCTCTATAGCTTTTTGGCTTTCAGGAAATCTCCTTATCAAATCTTCATTGCTCACAGGGGTCCCCCATCCTCCATGAGCCATCGCGAACTCGGGAAGGGAAAGTATTTCCCTTTCAGAAAACATTGACGACTCAGTTGGAGTGAGTTGTTCTACAGCCATGATTCATTCTATCATGGTGCTGGATTTTGGTGCGCAGTTTTTGCACCGTTAGGATTTTTTGCATTTTCTTCAAGAAACTTGCTAAGATTCTCTATTCAAACTTCGTGAGAACCCCGCTCAGCAGGGGTGCAACGAAGCAGTGATCAAACCGTTTTCTCTTGACGAGAGAAAACGAGGCCTATTAGGCCTTGGAGGTTTATTTTTCTTAAAATGCTAAGCCTGATGAAAATCCTAACAAGCGTAGTATTTGCCCTGCTTTTTCTGCTGACTGCTTCTACTACTGTCGGTGCGGTTGTTGATCCACGGACTGCTGCTAATAATATACACGGCATCCATGTAATTGATGAGAATGATTTAGATGACGCAAGTAAACTAGTAAATAGTAGTGGTGGTGAATGGGGTTATGTCACGATTGTCATTCGCGAGGATGATCAGAATCTTGATAAGTGGCAAAAGACTTTTGATCGCATGCGCGAGCTTCACCTAATTCCTCTAGTTAGGCTAGCAACAAAGCCAGAAGGAAACAGTTGGGCAAAACCGACAAAGGAGAGCGCTGACGACTGGGTTAAGTTTCTTTCCTCTCTCAACTGGGTTGTTGAAAACAGGTATGTGATTTTATTCAATGAGCCGAATCATGCAAAAGAATGGGGAAACGAATTAGACCCAGAAGGATATGCACGTATTCTTTACTTTTTTCATCAAAAGTTAAAAGAAGAATCAGACGATTTTTTTATTCTACCTGCAGGATTTGATGCGGCTGCTCCTAACAGTTCGGGAACAATGGAAATTTCTTTATACCTCGCAAGAATGGCAAAGTCAGTCCCTGGAGTGTTCACACTCCTTGACGGATGGGCTTCGCATGCATATCCAAACCCGGGTTTTTCCGGGTCACCGCAGGGAATTGGAAAAGGAACTATTAGTGGTTTTTCCTGGGAAGTGTCTTTTTTGGGAAGGTATGGAGTTTCCAACAATATTCCAATATTTATTACTGAGACGGGTTGGGTTCACAAGGAGGGTAAGGTTGATAAGGTTTTGGGATACGACTCAGAAGATGTTGGAAATTTCTTTAAACAGGCGTATACATCTGTGTGGCGAGATCCAAGAATTGTGGCAGTAACACCATTTGTTTTGAGTTACCAAGATGTACCGTTTGATCAATTTTCTTGGAAAAAATACAATTCCAACGAATACCACTCGCAATACCAAGTAGTTCAAGCTATTTTGAAGAAAAATGGCCAACCGCAGCAGATCCATGATAGTCAGTTTATCGATACAGAATCACTACCAGAAAAATTAGTAACAGGATCGAGTTACTCCTTTCAGATAATTGTCAAAAATACAGGTCAATCTATTTGGGCCGACGAGGATGGATTTTCTTTGGGAGTAGACGGAGATCTTGCATACGATGTCGAAAAGATTGTCAAAGTTAGACCTTTTGAGGATGTAAGGATAATGCTCAACATTAAAACACCAGAGGAAAAAGGTTTACGTATAGTTGATTTACAAATGATGCATGACGGGAAACCTTTTGGGGAAAGAATTGAAAATCAAATAGATGTGGTTGCACCACCGAGTATCATTGTTCGTGCGAAACTATGGTTTAAGAAAAAGACCGAGGGTGATGACTTTAGAATACTTTTGTATAGAGATAACAAAGTAGAAAAAGAAATAGTGGATGTATCAATTGTGGATGGGGAAAGTAAAACCATTGAGTTGCGCGACGTTATTCCCGATAGAGCTTACCGATTTGTAATTTTGAAGCCGTTTTATCTTCCTCGCCAAGAGCAAGGATATCTATCAGAGAATATAATCACAGTGCTTTCGTTTGAGCGTATGCTACCGGTTGATTTCAACAAAGACGGGTCTTTTAGTGTTGGGGATATTCTTGAGGGTCTCAGGCATCCACTACAGACCTTTTCACTCCTTGCCCCAATTTAACTTTGTATCTCCAATCCTAGCAGCAAGGTTTCCTACCAGAAGTGACGCAAGAAGTGGTTCAGGAAAAAAGTGAAGTTGGCTTAAGGTGAATGGCAAAAGTGCAATAAGAGATCCATAAAAAATTCGGATTTTAGATAGCTTTGCTGCGGTCATTGGCTCGGGTAACATAACAAGTGCAAAGAACCAAAAGGCACCAACTAGCATTTGATTAATCGCGGGGATGATATGTCCTATATACAGCGACGAGCCCACAAGAGCTACAACAAGGAATGAAAAAACGATTTTATACTGCCGTATAGCAAAGAGAGAGACATAACCAGCCCCTAAGATAGTAAGTGCTAGTGGTAAGTATCCCCAGCTTACGCCCCACCAGGTGATTGGCAATCCCAAAAATCCTGCAGCCAAAAGACCAAAAGCGGCAGGGTTGAAAATATGAGCATTGGCGAGTCTGATAAATTGTTTGCCGACTACAGCTAAAAAAGTAGCACCAATGGCTAGCTCGATGGGTGCTGCAGGATCCGCAAGAAGAAATATAATTAGTCCTGAGATTATCCCCGCACTGGGCCAAAAGGAGTTGACTCCGCGAATTCTCCAAAAAATATACTCAAAAG
>NZCP01000019.1 GCA_002686465.1 Candidatus Woesebacteria bacterium
AACATCTCCTGTAAAAATCCCTGGCTGTTCACCCTTCACCAACCTCCCCTGAGCTCCGCCCCGCTCGTCCAACGAAAAAATCGCCCCCAAAACAAGCTGGAACTGCCTCGGCTCCGACTCAATAATCGCCAGCATCTTATCCTTCTCAATCTTCTCATTCGCCTGATCAATATGACTCTCCTTCACCCCAGAAGCATGCTCCCGCTCGGACAATTCCCCAGCCACTCGCAACAAATCCAACGCCCGCCGAGCATCCCCATGCTCCCTCGCAGCAAACGCAGCACACTTCGCAATCACTCCATCACTCAAAACACCATCCTGAAATGCATCAGCAGCCCGTTCCGACAAAATATCCTGCAACTGCAAAGCATGATACGGCGGGAAAACCAACTCCTCCTCACCCAAGCTCGACCTCACTCTCGGGTCTATATCATCCATAAACGTCAAACTATTACTAATCCCCACAATACTAATCTGCGCCTTCTTCAACTCCGAATTCAACCTCGTAAGAGTATAAATAAACGTATCCGAAATCTTCTGCACCGCCTGATCAATCTCATCCAATACCAAAATAACAATCTGCTCCTGGTCATCAATCAACTCAACAAATTTATTATACACTTCTTGCGTCGGCAGCCCCGTCGCCGGCACGCTCCCCCCGAGAGTCTTGATCATCTCCGCCACCATCCGATATTCTGTATCAGCAACCTGCCTCAATTTACAATTCACATACACAAACTTCACCGGCGTCCCCTCAACCTCCCCAGCCTTATCAACCATCCGCTGCCCCACATGCTGCACCGTCAGTGTCTTCCCCGTCCCAGTATTCCCATACACAAACAGATTGCTCACCTTCTCCCCTCGCAACGCCGGCGCAAGAATCGACGCCACGGCTTCCGTCTGCTCCTGCCGATGCGGAATAGTCTCAGGAGCATAATTCGCCTGCAACACCTTCTTCTGCGCAAACACCTGATTCTTCACCGCAGCCGAGAAAATCGAATCAACAGAATCTTCCCCAGAACCACCCCCCGCACCAACACTTCTTCCCTCTTTTTCACCCATGCCATCCCGAACAGCCCGAACTATATAAACACTTCCACACTCCAACCCCTATTTCCTCTGGAAAAGGAAGAAAAACATCCAAGAAAAGAAAAAAACACTGACACCCTAATTTCCACTCCAACAAAAGAAACTAAACCACCATTCACACAAAATCGAATCTCCCACCAAAATCAAATCACACAACGAAAACCAAGATAAGAACCAAAAAAGAAAAATTAACCGAACAAACGACACAAAACACACAACGAAAACCAAGATAAGAACCAAAAAAGAAAAATTAACCGAATACAACCAAGAAACACATATCACAAACCAACGAAAACCAAGAAATAAACATGAAAATTACTAAATCTCATCCCAACACCACCTTTCTATAATATCCTTTCCAATATATATATTACACTATCTATATTCTACAACATATACCTTACAATATATATGTTATTACCTATACTATATACTATACTATACAAATATTTATAAAACAAAACAAAACAACAACACCTCTTCCGTTTATTTTTAAACCTTTCCCCCATCTCCAAACGAAACCAAAGGGTCAGGGTCATATTCAGATCATCAAAGAAGTAAAAAATCCCTTGGAAGAACAAAATAAAGAGAACACAAATCTTTAAATATCTCTCCCACTCTTGTCAGACATGCCCCTAGAAAAAAAGCCCTCCAAAGAAATCATCGGACGACAGGTCGTCACCAAGGAAGGAAAAAGATTGGGCATCGTCAAGGATCTCACCTTCGAAACCAGAACAGGTGAACTCATCCAAATAATTCTGAAAGACGCAACCCCTTACACCAAAAACCTAAACCTTGAACTCTCTGACAACAAAGAAGTCCTCATCCCCTACAACACCATCATCGCCATCGGCGACTTCGTCGTAGTAAACGAAGAAGATTTGATGTAAATGACTTACCAAGAAAGAAACGAATCGGAAAGAAACGAATCGAATTGGACGAGAGAAAAAGAAGCCGCCTACATGAGAGAGAATGACAAGAAAAGAAAATACTTAAGTGTGGATCCCATAGGATACACTCTCGAGTGTATTTTCGCACTATCTATAATCTACGCTGTTAGCGAAATAGCTATCACATCATTAACATCCCAACATACAGAAAGAATGTTTAACGTTCCAACACAACAAGAAACAATCCAAAATGAGGGAAAAAATAAATTCCAGAAGGGAAAATAAAATGAGAGATCAACAAGAATACGATAAACAACAGGGGGGATATGGAGAGGCAAGAAGAGGTGGTTATGTGGGAGCTGTTGTCACAACGTTCGTCCTAGGGGCATTCTTCATCATGTGGTATATGCGGTCGTCATCAGATAAAATATCATTAAGGACACAGTCTGAACTGCAGGAAAAAATTCAAAGAGAGGAAACTTTCAATCCGGACAGACTAATGAATAGCTATCAAATGATAAAAGATCAGAACAACGATGGAATAGAAGAAATAAAAGCTCACTTTCTCTCCGGGAGATCTCAACTCTACCACAGTTTCGATCCAGAAGAAGAAAAGAATGAGGGGAGAGAAAGAAAATGATAACACAATCTCAAAGAAGAGAATGGGAAAGACAGAAATATGCAGGGATTGCGGATTTCATCAGAAAGCGAGCCGAGGAAGCAAGAGCCCTCTCACCAGAAGAAGAAGCAAGATACGAAAGAAAAGCTGAAATAATAACTTACACAGCAATTGTTCTCCTATTTGGAATAGGGATCTATCTTGGCAGAAACCATGAAGTCCCCCTCCCTCCAGAACAATACAATGTCCCAGGAACTCCTTACAAAAACCAAGTCCTCCAAGACTTCCAAAACCAACCACGCATCCAAATACAGGAAAATTTCCCATGAACGAAAGTAAAACAACCTTCGAAGAAGAACCCCTTGATCTCTTAGCATCCGCACTTAACATAGGACTTTTAGCGGTGATGGGGTATTGTCTTTATGACATGGCAAACAAACCCTCACCAAGCTATCATCCCCAATCCCCTTCAGTCCCGGAACAATACAACGTCCCAGCACCAAAAGACACATCAGAAAACCACGAAAGGATAAAAAAGTGGTAACCTCTTAGAGGGAACTTCCACTGCTTTCACAAATTTCTCTAAGGAGAACTTTACCCATTTTCGCAAAGCTCTCTCTAACGCAACCAATGAAAAGTCAATAAGATCCAAAAAACCAAACCTTTAAAACCATCCCTCCCCCAACAAAACCATGAACGTTATAGGATTTAACTTCACCAAAATGGAAGCATCTCGCTCCTCAGAATTCAAACCCGGTTTCACCATCACAACCGACATAGAATTCACGGACGTCAAAGAGCACACGCTAGAAGTCCTCAAAGACAACAAAGCCATGGTGATCTCCTTCCTCTACCGAATCAACTACATGGAAAAAAAGAAAGAAGTAGCAACCATCTACTTCGAGGGAGACATCACACTCTCAGTAACCAACGACGAAATCAAAGAAATCACCAAACAATGGAAGAAAAAAAAGCTCCCTAACACCTTCAAGATTCCCTTCTTCAACCTCATCCTCAAGCGCTGCACACCAAAAGCCCTCATCATCGAAGAAGACATCGGCCTCCCCAACCATCTTCCTCTTCCAAAAATTGGTCCTGCGCAAGCACCCGAAGAAGACGAATAATCTTCCACAAGGCCCCTTATCACAATTTTGCAAATTTCTCCTATAGCAAACCAACTATCACAAATCCTTCAACATCCCCATCTCCCGAACAACCCCCTCATCCCCAACAATCCTCACTAAAAACCTAGGCAAATCAAAATCCCAAGCAAGCCCTAAGGAAAATTCCCTCGGATCAGACCCCACACTAGCCGGACTAAAACTCGGCACCACAATCACCCGCCGCCCCTCAGAATCACCATCCAAAAAACAAGAGAACTTTTCTTCCTTCACATCATCTTTCAACACCACAGCAGGATGCCCATGCCCCATCACCCACACCTTAGCGTCGTCAATTCCCTCAACAGCTTTGTCTCCATGCACAAAACACACCTCTCCAAACCGATAAGATGCAACAGTTTCAACACCCATGAATTCAAGTAAAACATCGTGATTTCCCCGAACAACGACAATATTCTCACACCACTTCTCCAAAAACCCAATCAACCTAGTAAACTCCTCCCGTTCAGAAGGCAAAATCCGACCAAAGACATGCTTCACATCCCCCAACAACAACACAGTATTCACTTTTCCCACCCGAGCAAAAACATGTTCCAAATCAGAAAGCATATCTCCTAACAAGTCCATCGGCACATGCTTCCCAGCCCGCCGAGCAGCATCAGCAAACCCTAAATGCAAATCACCAACAGCCAGCACCCGCAAGCCTTCTTCTTCAATTAACAATGTCTTCCCAATAAATTCCATAAAAACAACCAAAAAACCAGCTACTTAAGCCTTTTCACCACGAGAGCCAAAATCAAAAAACAACTGCTCCTCTTGAGGAGACTCATCCCGACGAGACGCCCTATCCATCTGTTTCTCCCCATTAGTCCTTCCAGGCAAAGAACGATAATCAATTTCTTCCTTACCTCGCTTCTCCCCATACGTCAGAAAAGAACCATCACTTCTTATAGAAACCTTCTCCAACTTACGACGCATCTTCCTCAACCAAATTCTTGAGACTATTTAAACAAGCGCTACCACCCAAACCAAACAACTCTCTGTTCCTGCAAGGCAGAGAATCTTACCAATTTTCCCTGCTCATCTAAATATAAATTATGCTCTTTCCCCCCTTCCAGAACCCTATCAATCCACGTCGTCCAATGAATATCTCCTTCCCCAGACAGATATGACACAAAAAGCAACCCCTGCTTATGAACACGCTGCTCTGGAAAAACCCAATACACCCCCTCACGAACCATCTCAACCATCCTCACCAAAACCAAACAAACTAAATAAAGCTTAGTCTCACCACATAAATCAGAACAAAGAGAAGAAGAGAAAACTAGCAAAGTTCCCTATATAATTCTTCACAACAAAAGTTATAAAGCCCTTCATTTTCAAGGAAGATAATGTATGAGATAGATGAAAGCTTCAAGTTCCGTGAATTACTACAGGGAATAAACCTCACTTCAGGGTTTTTGAACAGAGAAATGCCTTTATCCAAGATGAAGATCCTAGCAACTGATATACTCCTCACGAGTTCAGGAGAACTAGCAGCATGTTGCTACACAGGCCACCCATTATCTGTAGAATTTCCCAGCGGCCCAAACATAACATACCAATTTCTTTTAAGATTACAGGAAAACAAGGAAACGAAGCTGCAGTTAACAAACCAACGTGGATCTGGTCTTGAATGGGGGATCCGTGAAGTGGATGGAGAAATCTTTTCGGAGAGTGAATACTATTGCGATGATGTCCACAGGCGATTGCACTACGGTCCAGGATCTCCAGATATAGGAGGGCTTTTCATGAGGGCTTCAATGCTTGGACAAACCTTTAACGCAGAAGAATTCCCAAGATTTTTCGATCAGCTAAGATTTAGTCCTTCCGGAAAAATATTCGCCATGGGGGGCAGGTATGCCGATCTATGGATACTTTCCAGAGACAAGGATTACTTTGACAAGAAAATTACACTTCATCCGCCAAAAGATGATCACGAACCAAGGGGACACAGGGAGAAAACATTCAGCTACACAAGCACAAATCTAGCATCAAAAGACATGGAATTCATCGACGAAGAAACCATTCTCGTGGTTTCATGTGATCGTAGTGATAAAAAAGGACACATAACCAAGCTTAGTCTCAACGGAAAGAATCTGGAGCAGGAAGTGCTACACGAGGGATTCGATAATTATCCTTACCTCATCACCGGCTCACTTAAAGAACTCTACGTAGCAGAAAAATCACTCGAAAGAGAAGTGGATATGATGTGGATCAATCAAAAAGAGGAATTCACGTCCTCTCTCACTCGATTCGTTCCTCAGTAAAGATCGATCTCCTCAAGATCCCTTCTTCTGCTTCAACTCAATCGCCTGCA